>NZ_CP179732.1:337373-674747 GCF_047426745.1 Macrococcus equi
GAACCTGTGATGACAGCAACTTTATTCTGTAAACCTAACTCCATATGATCAGCTCCTTTTAAATAAAATATAGCAAAAAACATATGGTGTTAATAGAAAAAGAGTTTATGATATATTATCAGGTCGCACTGTTATTGTTTATTCACCATATGTTCGTCTAAAGCCATAAAATGGCCTGAAATCTTTTTCATAGTAGCCTTTTGAAGTGCTTGTTGCGAGTAATTCCATACGCGTATCAGGGTATAAGTCGTGAATATGGTTGATTAGAGTTTTTGCGATACCTCGTCCACGAAACTGATGATGCGTTATTAATTCACAGAGATAAAGACTAACATATCCATCTGTGATCGCTCTTGCACACCCTACAACCTGATTATCTATTTCAGCAACATAACTCACACTATTCAGCCATGCAGCAAGCGTCTGCTCGTGTCTTACCACTAAATTATCCCATCCTTCATAGGCATTCATCGCCTGTATGGCATCAATATCTCTAGTTTCAAACGGTCTAATCATTGTTACTCCTCTTTAATATTTTCTTTTTGTTCTTTTATTTTCTTCAATATAGGTATTAAATCTTTTTCAACATAAGGTGTTAGTGTCGAAACAAAAGTTTTTGTCATATGTGATTTATCGAAGTAAGCAACGACGTTACCGACAACCGGTTCACAAAATGTATCCGGACATATTTTATCTGTATAATCGACAAAGTGAACGCCAGGTGGTTTATTTTTAAGTTTTGACCAGTCCGTCTGTTTTGGTACAACCAGATCTTTTCTAATTTTACATTTTTCGCTATGACGTCCTTCAGCTTGTATGCACTCCGGTACGTCGGTTCTAAAGTATGGTGTATCTCTAATGGCAAAAATTTCTATGCCATGATTACTAAATGCATTAAACTGATCAATATAGCCCTGTGGTACATCCTCTACATTAAAATAAGATATCTCAGCCATAGCTAATACGATATCCGGATTTTGTGCACTTACTTTTTCAACGACTTGCTCATTCCATTTGTCACAAGAAGGCAAACCATTTTTATCAGTTGATAAACGGCATCCACTTTTCGTTACATTTAATACACGGATTTTATATTTCTGTGCCAAGTCTTCAATTGCTGTAAACCAATGTGTTGAATGACTGCCCCCTACAACAGCTACAGTATAATCGAAATTTTTAGTTACACCATATTCACAAATTTTGACCTTAGGATCGTCAGCTTTCACATGACAACCATCCTTATATGGCTGCGCTTGATCTTCTTTAATATTTGCATCATCCGGAATATATGCCAGTTCCTCAAAATTATCCATTTCAAAAACACCTGCTCCTGGATATTCCTTTGACTTTGCTAATGTTTCTATTTTTTTCATTTCACCGTTCATATGATGCAGCCATAAACTATTTGAAACAAGCACCGGAAACATACAAAGACAAATAACAGCAACTACCGGCCATGAATTATTTTTTACTTTAAGGGAACGTATCGGTTTTTCAATAATTTGTGTAACAGCAATGGAAAGAATTAATGAACATACGATGATAAGCATCCCATGCATAATAGATACAGAATTCTTTTTGAACAAAATATGATAAAAGGTAAGTAGAACCCAGTGCCATAAATAAAAGCCATACGAATATCCACCCAGTTTCATCATCCATTTCGTTCCTAACAATCGTTCAACACCATACTTTGTAGCATTCTCACCTGACAGTAGTATCAACACAGCCGAAAGCGTCGGCCAAAGTGCAATATAACCAGGAAACAATGATGAAACATCAAGTAAAATACCACATAATATTAACATGATCAGTCCAATCCACCCAATCATAAAAGAAAGAGGTGCTTTGAGCTTCATACGATGAATGAATATACAAAGCATACCTCCTAAAGCAAATTCCCATACGCGCGTACGTGTATCAAAATATGCCCAAGGCTGGTTTATATCAGTTAGATGCACTGAATACGCAAGTGATAGTGTAAACAAAAGTAGTAATAAAATCATTAAAACTTTTTTTATTGATTGTTTGAAAACCCGAGACAATAGAATCGCACACCAAATAACTGCAAACCAAATGATATAAAACTGACCTTGTATACTCATTGCCCAAAAATGCTGCACCGGACTCTTTTCGTTCGTAGCATCAAGATAATCAACTGCAGTGAGTGCCAGCTGCCAATTTTCATAATAGAGTGCTGAAGCAAATATTTCTTTTATTGTTAGCATCCATCTTGCACCTGGTAAATAAAAGTAACTAAAAATAATAACTGAAAGTAACACAAAAAATGCTTGAGGCATTAATCGTTTCAGTAATCCCATTATAAATTCAAAGAAGTTAACTGTGCCAAACCTACGGTATTTTGATAAAAGACTTGCAGTAATTAAAAAACCACTGACAACAAAAAAGACATCGACGCCACCTGAAACTCTACCGAGCCATATATGATAAATCGCAACAAGTAAAGCAGCAACTGCTCTTAATCCCTCTATTTCAGGCCTAAACTTTTTCTTTGATTGATTATCTGATTGAACCATTTTATCACCTTTGTGGTTTATTTTTACATAAAAATAAAGTCAGGATTTCTCCTGACCTTAACAAAATTTATAGTTCAACATTATGGTGAACAGTTTGTACATCCTCTAAATCTTCGATGGCATCCACTAACTTTTCAAATACTTCTAAATCTTCATCAGATAAAGTTAATTCATTTTGTGCTAACATCGAAAGTTCTGCCACTGTAAACTCTTCTACGCCCGCTTCTTTTAATGCATTTTGAACCGCTGCGAATTGATCTGGTTCAGCATAAACTACTACGTGTCCATCTTCTTCCATAACGTCACGTACATCTAAATCAGCTTCCATCAATAATTCTAAAGTTTCATCTGCAGTTTTTCCGTCGAAGCCAAATACTGCAGTATTTTCAAACATGTAACTTACAGAACCAGAAACACCCATGTTCCCGCCATTCTTACCAAATGCAGCACGAACATCACTTGCTGTACGGTTAACGTTATTTGTTAAAGCATCAACGATTAACATAGAACCACCAGGCCCAAAACCTTCATAACGTAATTCATCATAGTTTTCTTCAGCGCCGCCTTTTGCTTTTTCAATTGCACGGTCAATGATGTGTTTAGGGACAGAATATGTTTTCGCACGCTCAAGTACAAACTTTAAGTTTTGATTTGACTCAGGATCTGGTTCTCCAGATTTTGCAGCAACATAGATTTCGCGTCCAAATTTTGCATAGATACGACTTGTATTTTTGTCTTTTGCTGCTTTCTTATCTTTAATATTGTTCCACTTACGACCCATAATATACACGCTTCCTTTTACATTAATATGTCATTATTATACACATAACTTGTGTATTGCACAAAACAAAAAAAAAGGAAACACATTGTGTCTCCTTTAATTATAACCTAGTCTCTTAAGATACTTGCTAAACGTAAAACATCCATAATGATATTCAGTAAGTTGATGAATAAGTTAAAACCCATCTCTTGCGCTGAGAACTGACCACGTTTCAATCTGTTGAAATCATAAATTGTATACAAGAAGAAAATGGCAAGACCAGCGATTGTAATTACTAAATGAAACATTGGAATATGAATGAAAATACCTAAGAAGCTCGCTAATACAAGTGCAATCAATGCCGGGAATAATAATCTACCAAGATTAGATGCATCACCCACAACAAAATAACCAACTGCACCAAAAGCAAAGAAAGCGACTACTGCAAGCGCAACGTTCTGATAAAATACTGTTTGTCCTAAAACACCCAGGTAATACATAAATGATGTATAACTGACGATGCCTAGAGCAAAGGCTAATGCATTTGAAATTAAAAATCCAAACTTACGTGAAGCTTTTGCAAACAGCGAGATAAACACTAATGCAAAAATTAATACTGAAACCATCAGACGTAAACCTGGTGGTACAAACTGCCCTAAAAATGTCCCTGCAGCAAATACGATCCAGAAATAAATAAAATAAAGCCAGGCATTTCTCACTGCCGAACTGTGTGATAAATGTTCCGATTGATAACTATAATTGTTCATTAAATCCCTCATTCTTAAATATGATTTATCTTTATTAATATTGTACGTTGTTTAATAGAAATACTCAAATTATCTGTATCGCGTGATACAGATAATGTTGGTCTCTATGAAATGAGTATGCGGCTGTATTTTATGTTTACAGCCGCATACGTCGAGTTTTTCTTTTTTCTACATGAGTACGCGGCTGTATTTTATGTTTACAGCCGCATACGTCCAGTTTTTCTTTTTTCTACATGAGTACGCGGCTGTATTTTATGTTTACAGCCGTATACGTCGAGTTTTTCTTTTTTCTACATGAGTACGCGACTGTATTTTACTTTTACAGCCGTATACGTCGAGTTTTTCTTTTTTCTACATGAGTACGCGGCTGTATTTTATGTTTACAGCCGCGTACGTCGATTTTTTTTACAGCCACATACGTCAATCATTAAAAATCATAAATAATTAAAAGTTCAACTATGCCTAAACAAATAAGCTGAAGATTAAAATAAAGATTAATCCACTTACTGAAATAATCGTTTCAAGCAATGTCCATGTTAAAACTGTTTCTTTTACTGTTAATCCAAAGTATTCTTTAAACATCCAGAATCCTGCATCATTAACGTGTGATGCGATAACACTTCCGGCACCTGTTGCAAGTACAACTAATGCTAAGTTAACGTCACTTGATTCTAGGATCGGTAACACAATGCCTGTCGTAGAGATTGCAGCTACAGTTGCTGAGCCTAATGCAATACGCAATACTGCAGCAACTAACCATGCAAGTAAGATAGGTGAAAAGTCTGAGTTCGCAAATAACGTTTCAACGTGTTTACCCACTCCACCATCTATCAATACTTGTTTAAACGCGCCACCTGCACCGATGATTAAGATCATCATACCGATTGGATAAATCGCATCTGTTACTGACTGCATTACATCTTTCATTTGTCTGCCGCGATTTAATCCCATTGTAAAAATCGCAATTACAATTGAAATTAACATTGCAGTTGAAGCATCACCAATTAAATAAATAGTTTTCATCAAACCATTCGGTTCAGTGCCACCTGCTTCAACAATTAACTTCACGACAGTCGCAATTAACATTAAAATAACCGGGAATAAAGCCGTTAATGTACTGATAAAGAATCCTGGTGTATCTTCAATTTTGAAATTTACGTTCTTACCTAAAGAAGAGATATCACCTTCACGCGTAAAAGCGGTTGGTGCTATTTTTTTAGCAATCTTATTAAATACCGGTCCAGCAATAATTGCTACTGGTATTGCAATGATAAAGCCGTATAATAATACTTCACCTAAATTAGCACCGTATTCTTTAGCAATCATAACTGGTCCTGGATGCGGTGGTAAGAAGCCATGCGTAACCGATAATGCCGCTGCCATCGGAATACCTAAATGTAATGCTGGTAACTTTGTTTCTTTAGCAATCGTATAAACGATTGGAATCAATAATACTAATCCTACTTCAAAGAATAAAGCAATCCCTATAATAAATGAGGCAACAACTACTGCCCATTGGATATGTTTTAATCCAAACTTATCGATTAAAGTATGTGCAATACGCGTTGCACCACCTCCGTCAGCAAGTAACTTTCCGAGCATTGCTCCAAGTCCGAAGATCAGTGCAATATGTCCAAGTGTTGCACCCATACCCGCTTCAACCGTTGCGACAACCTTATCTAACGGAATACCTAATAATAGTGCTGTTGTAAATGCTGTCACGATCAGTGAGATAAATGTATTTAACTTCAGCCCCATGATTAAAAAGAGTAATAGTAAAATTGCGATAAATACAGTAATAAGAGGCCATTGTTCAGTAATTGCGTTCATTAATTTTCTTTCCCTTCATGTTTTCTCTGGAAGTTCGCCATATCGATATAAACATCCATTAATTGTTGTGTAACTTTCATATAAATCGGTAAGATTTCTCTATAGATAATGACATTGTCATGAATCGGTTGATGTGGTTTAGTGACGCCAACCATCTCACTGATATGACTAAAGTCAGGCTTTAACCCTAAAGCAACTTGTCCAAGTGTCACTGCACCGAGGCATGAACTTTCCACACTTTCAGGTACGATGACTTCATGTTCAAAAATATCTGCCATCATTTGACGCCATAATGCACTTTTAGCAAATCCACCTGTTGCTTTCAGTGTCTTAACTTCACCATCCATCAACACACCGAGTGCGATAAATACTGTATAAAGATTAAAGATAACTCCTTCTAACGCTGCACGTATCATGTGTTCTTTCTTGTGAGATAATGTGAGTCCAAAAAATGATCCACGCACATTCGCATTCCAGTAAGGTGCACGTTCACCTGCTAAAAACGGATGAAAGATTAATCCATCACTCGCAGGTGGCACACGTTCAGCAATTTTAGTTAATACTTCATAACTATCAATGCCTAATCGCTTTGCTGTTTCAACTTCACTCGATGCAAACTCATCACGTATCCAGCGCAACACGACACCACCATTATTCACTGGTCCGCCGATGACCCATTTATCTTTCGTCAGTGCATAACAAAATAGTCTGCCATGTTCGTCGGTCTTCGGCTGATCAATCACTGTTCTGATAGCTCCACTCGTACCGATCGTTACTGCCACTTCTCCAGGTTTAAAGGCATCAACACCTAGGTTACTTAGCACACCATCACTTGCGCCAATGACAAATGGTGTATTTCTGCTAATGCCCATTTGATGAGCGAACTCCGGCGTAAGACCCTTCAAAACTTTAGTTGTATCCACTGCCTCTGAGAAATGTTCAGGCGATAACCCAAGTAATTGAAGTACTTCAGCATCGTAATCAAGGGTATGAATGTTGAATAAACCTGTAGCACTTAAAATCGAATAGTCTTCAACATAACGATTAAAAAGTTTAAAGAATACAAATCCCTTAATGCCGATGAATTTATGTGCCTGTTTAAATGTATCAGGCGCTTCATGTTTAAACCACATCAGTTTACTTAACGGACTCATCGGATGGATTGGTGTGCCCGTGCGCTGATAAATTTTTAGACCCGCGTACTCCTTATTCAGTACCTCACTATAGTGAAAGCTGCGATTATCTGCCCACGTAATACTATTTGTGAGTGGTTGATGATATTCATCCATCAGGATTAAACTATGCATCGCACTTGAAAAGCTGACAAAATCAATTTCATCTTTTTTTGCTTGTTCTGTTTTTACTACTGAACCAATCGTTTCTATCACTGCTTCAAATATGACATGAGGTTCTTGCTCAGCAATATCACTGTGCGGCGTAAGTAGTGGATATTCCTTATGATGCACAGCACGTATCTCGCCATTTCTGTCATACAGTACACTTTTCGTACTTGTTGTCCCTATATCTACACCAATCATGTACACCGGCTATTCCTCCTTCATCTGTGAATAATAAAGATCATCCACTTCATCATTTAAATCATCGAAATTAATATGTAATACTTTTTTATACAGCTTTCTATCCTGTCTGCGAATTGCTTCAATATACATTTCGTGATTCTTAAAAATACGCTCGAAATCAGACTTATCATTCTCCATGCGTTGCTGCATCGCAATGAGATTGAGTATGAGCATATTTGCCTTAATTGAATGCCATAATTTCTCAAGCTGTTGATGATGAATAGATTCAATCATCGTCTGATGAAACAATATATCCTGCATTGCAAATTCAGCTGCATCATCAAACTTAACTGCCACACGCATCATCTCAAGTTTTTTTTCTAGCTCTGTTACAAGTCGATCAATATCCTGCTTTTTTATTTTTTCAAAAGCAAAGCCTTCAATCATGATGCGCATATCATACAATTCATGAATATCCTGTTCGCTCAATCGTTTAATAACAGCGCCCATCCGTTCTAAACGAATCAATTGATCACTTGCGAGTATCTTCAAAGCATCTCTAATCGGCGACCGACTTACTTCATAGACTCCTGCTAATTGATTTTCTGATAGTTTCTCTCCATCAGCATAATAACCTGCAATGATTCTATATCTTAAATCAAAGGCAATCCGTTCACCTGATGCTAAATTTTCAATCCATTGTTTGGGTAACATCGATTCACCTCGTCTACTTGTATACAAGTATGGTACATCATGGAGTATATTTTGTAAACGATTACTTTAAAGCGTTTACAAATTTGTCACGAATCAAAAGAAAAACACGATTCAATTATGAATCGTGTCCATCGTTATACGAGTAATGCATTGAGTGACTGTATGCCATCATGAAATTCATGTTTACCACTGGTTTCAGTGATTGCTTGTAACTCAGGAAAAGCATCTTTAAAACATTGCTGATGACTAATATCAACGCGATCATCATCGATAGATTGTATATGATAAATTGGTGCTGCAACTTTAAGTTCACCTGTAATGATGTTTTGTGGATCATTAAACTTTTCATCGCAACCGAAGAATGGAGATCCAATCATAATAATTTTTTCAATCTGATGATTAACCTCATTTTCTGTTAAATATTTTGTAATGACAGTGCCCCCAAATGAATGTCCTATGAGGATGACCGGTTCATCCACAGGCACTTCTTCTAAACTTTTTATAAATACTTTTACCCAGTTATCATAAATTTGTCCGACATCTCTTGGATATTCGCTCATATGCCATGCAAATTCACCTGTTCTAGCTTTCGTCTCACGAATTAACGGATTACTACCTGTAGAGACAGACTGTACGCCTGCACTGTGTACAAAAACAATATGTTTCATCCTTATCCCTCCATAAAAAAAGATAAACTACACAAGTGTAGTTTACCCGAAATTTATAAGAATAAATTTAAAATGAAATAAATCAGTGCAGCAATAATTGCTGAAATAGGTAGTGTAATTACCCAGGTAATAATCATACGTTGGGCTGTTGTCCATTTCACACCTTTAACACGATGGCTTGAACCCACACCTAAAATAGATGATGAAACAACGTGTGTCGTAGAAACCGGTAAGTGAATGTACGTCGCACCAAAAATGATTAACGCTGAAGAAAGATCGGCTGCAACACCATTCGCTGGTCTAATCTTCATAATATTACCACCTACAGTTTTAATGATTTTCCAGCCACCAACTGCAGTTCCTAATCCCATTGCGGTCGCACAGGCTAGCTGTACCCATAACATCGGCTCAGTATTTCCTGTTTGAATACCTGCAGAGATTAATGCCATCGTAATAATCCCCATTGCTTTTTGTGCATCATTTGACCCGTGAGAAAAGGCTTGCGCTGCAGCAGTAAAGATTTGAAGAAATCTAAAGTTACGGTTCGTTTTCGTCAGATTGGCATTTTTAAAAACAATTTTAATGATGGTATAGATGATATATCCAACAATAAAAGCAAGAAGTGGTGATACGATTAATGCCACGATAATCTTAGTAAATCCAGCATACTGTAACACTCCAAATCCACCTGAAGCCACTGCAGCTCCTGCAATCGAGCCAATTAATGTATGTGAAGATGAACTTGGAATCCCATAGTACCAAGTGATTAAGTTCCAGGCGATCGCTGACAGTAACGCTGCAAGAATAACGACCGAACCATTTGGTAATGTAAAAGGATCAACAATATCCTTACTTACCGTCTTCGCTACACCATGAAAAAGTATCGCTCCAACAAAGTTAAGTACTGCTGCCATAAGAATCGCTTGTCTAGGCTTTAAGGCTTTTGTAGATACAGCAGTCGCTATCGCATTGGCTGTATCGTGAAAGCCATTTATAAAATCAAATGCAAGAGCAAAAAACACAATTGCAAATGTAATAATTAAAATCGGTTCCATAGTAATGCTCCTTAACTATTTTTCATAATGATTGACTCTAAAATATTTGCTACAGTTTGGCACTTGTCAGCAATATCTTCTAAAGACTGATAAATATCTTTCACCTTCATAACAGTTAACGGGTCAGTTTCTACAGATAAAATATGTTTAATAGATTGTCTTAAAATACCATCACAATTAGTCTCATATTCTTTAATATTAATAGAATGTACACGCACATGTGAGAACTTCTTCTCTGCAACTAACGTCACTGCAGTTTTGATTTCTTTTGCACACGCCTGAATATTACGTACAAACTCCGCCATATACTCATCAGAATATTCGATTGAATACATTTCGAACATACCAGCTGTTTCTTCCATACCATCCATTACGTCATCAATGGCATTACATAATGCTAAAATATCTTCTCTTTCAATCGGTGTAATGAAAGTCTGATTTAAATCAGAAATCATCTGATGCATTAAATCATCACCATTTTTTTCGTATGATTTAATCGTATCTGAATATTTTTTTAAATCGAATGCAGAATGGAACGTCATTTCTCCAAAAGCACTTGCTGCACGATCTAAATTTAGCGCCATTGCTTCAAGTTGCACTGCAAACTTATCTTTCTTTCTGTTGAACATTGTAAATCCTCCTAATAATAAAAAAGCTTTTTTAAGACTACAACGATATTTTATAGGAAATTTTCTTGAATGAATAGTGTTTTGTAAAAATAAAGTAAACTTTTTATAGTAAACGTTTTCTTTATTTCATGAATGTAAATTTAATGTTTCAGAATTGTAAATTTCAAAACATTCAATAAAAAAAGCTGGAACAATTTTGTTCCAGCTAAAAATTATTTTGTATATTTTTTCTCAATACCTTTATCTTTTTCTTCTTTAAATCGTTCAATACGCATTTCAACATCAAAGATCTTCATTGTTAAATGGTGGAGAGGCGCTTGTGTTAATAAATATACAAGCCATGGTAGTGTCGGTTCGTAATCATGCAATGCAATGAGCAGTGTATCAGTTCCTCTTAAACGTCTGAACTCCATTCTGCCACGACTATCCGAATGAGCATGGTGCAACAGTCCGCCAGTGATTTGATAGACTATACGATGATCATCTGTTTTATCATTGTCTTTCTCAAGACTTAATACATGCTTTTTGGCTGCAAAGATTTGAATATGACCTTCATTTACTTTAACCTCTACAAAATCAAGTGCCATCTCATTTAACCAGTCAAAATAATACATACTCACTTGCTCTACCGTCCAGTCTGACGGCATCAGTGTGCGCTGAATACTACGGACATCATTAGTCTTTGAATTCTGTGTCTGAGCAACAATACCTTTACGTTTTACGGGTGTTTGTGTAACTTGAACAGGAGTTTTATAACTTTTCAATATATGAATTGTTTCTTCATCATCACTCGTACCACTGACATAAAATATTGCTTTTAACTCAGCAATTTCAGCTGCACGTGCAAAATTATCAGCACTTATCGCATTAATATCCTGGAACTTTGCATCGTTCAATTTATTTGAACGTTTCGTAGGATCCAGGAAGTATACGCCAAACTCTACTTGTTGCATCGCATCAATACAATCATTTAAAGAAAACATATCTCCTGTTATCCAATGGATATCCTGTGTTGAATCATGGGCAGGATACTTACTCATTGCATAAATCTCGAACTCATCCTTTAACTGATCGTATAAATTTTTTCCGATATAGCCTGTTGCACCTGTTAATAATAAACGTGGTTTCATATTATGCCTCCATCCGCTTTAGTTATTATCTTTTACCCATTTTAACAGAAGATATTTATTATTTTAGTTTAGGTAGTTTAACTTCTTCAGTATTCATTGACTCTGTTGTATACGGTGATTGACTTGTGTAATTACCTAGAAACATCATCAATTTATTATACGTTAACTGTGATTCTTTTAGATCCATATGAAATTGATATTGATGTTTTAAATGATGCGTTTTGTTAAAGAATGAGTGTTCATAGGGTACATTATTTTTCTTAAGTACTGCAACAAGTTCTTTTGCCTGTGAATCAAACGGATCTGCATCTCCGACAGTTAAGAATGTAGGAGGATAATGTGGTGTAATATTCGCAGTGGTACTTAGTTGCTCAATCGGTTTAAAGTTCTTTTCCCAATGTTTCTCACCGGTATAACTTTCCATAAAAGTTTCAATACGTGGAAACTTTGTGGCTCTTACCGTCTGCATATTATACAATCCACCGAAAAGTATTACTGCTTTTATTTCATTGCGCTTAAATACCGGTTTTAGCTGCATATCATTGATTAACTTCTTATTCGTATGCATCGCTGCAAACTGACTAGCTATTTGTGCCCCAGCAGAATCTCCACCGATAATGATTTGAGAGAAATCTACCGGTAAGTTCATTTTATTTCTTTTTATAAATTTTGCCGCTTCAAGTTCCTGTAAGATGGGTGTAGGATATTGATTGCCAGGTGCTAACGCATAGTTAATATTTGCAACGATAAAGCCTTTCTCAGCAATTTGTGCCAAGTACGGATTTTTATGACGTTTATCCCCTGCAATAAAACCACCACCGTGCGTCCATATAATTAATGGCAACTTATCACCTTTACGAATATTTTTAGGCATAATAATATCCATTTGAGATAGCGGTGCAATATCGCTATACGTTACGTTTGGAATAAGTTTCACATTTGAATTTTCTATTGCTTTATCATTAAGCATGGCATTACCAGCAATACGTGGCGAATGGTCTTCACTCCACCCCATAACATAGCTGAGTAACATCACACTTAATGATATTAATATAATGATGATGAGATATCTTTTTTTCAATGCAACCGCCCTTTCTAACGTTACACATTATAACATAAAAAAATAAAATGAGAGAAACCCCTCATTTTATTATTATACGATATTATCTTTACCACGATTTTTACGTTTAAAGTATTTCATTGTAATACCGATACATAAAATCATACCTACATATCCTAGTAATGGATATGCTGTTTGTACTAATTTAGAGAAACCTACAAAGCTTAATACATATGATAATGCCATTAATCCAAATAACATTAATTTGTATTTTTTTGAATAAGGTTCAGAGAATCGTGCAATAAATGAATACATTAATCCAGCAATTGTATTGTAGATAACCATTAACATAATGATACTTAACGCAATTCCGATGAATGGGTGAATTGCTTTACCTAAAATTAATGTTGGAATTGCTGAGTTATTAATCTTATCTAATTCACTTAATAATCCTGAGTTAACCATCGCAAGTAATACAAGTAACGTAATCCCACCAATCGTTGCACCACGACCAGCAATCTTCATACGACTTGCATCACCACCAATAGCAGCAAGAATACTAAATCCACTTGCAAATGCTAATCCACCATAGTTTAAACCTGACCACCACCATAAAGAACTTTCTGGTAAAAATGATGCTTTAAATGGCTGTTTGTCAGCATTAATATGATCTTGCACTTCACTAAAAGGAATTGATCCTTTAAAGAAATAGTATACAGCAATCGTTGTAACAACAACGATTAAGAATGGAGTAACCATACCAAGTGCTCCGACAATCTTATTGAAATCGAGTAATAATGTAATAATAATTGCAATAACCATCAATAAAGATCCGAGCCATACCGGTAAACCAAAACTTTCATGTGCTGCACTTCCTGATCCGGCTACCATAATTGTAGCTAATCCGTATAAGAAAAATACTAATAGATAGTCAATTAATTTTCCAAATTTTTCACCAAATAGGTATTGAATTGTTGATTCGTGGTTCTCTGCATCTAAACCGTAGCCAAGTTTTACTGTCTGGCGACCGAAGAAAGTGAGCATTAAACCAGCAATGATTATAGCTAAATAGCTATACATACCATAGTTCGTGAAAAATGTTAAAACTTCCTGACCTGTTGAGAATCCGGCACCGACGATTACGCCAACATATGCGAATCCTATTTTAATTGCTTCCCAATTTGCTTTACTCATCAAAACGCTCCTTTATAATAATAAAAACATGTCTGTAAGCACAGACATGTTGTGTATACCCTTCTAAACAAGGCTTAAAACCTTAAATTTTATTTTCTTCAGGTAACCCGAAAGTTTCTCCTTCTGGGGCCACGGATTTAGTAATAAATAGTGCAGTGATTAAACCAATTAAAGTTAAAGCAATCGCAAACCAATACGCATGATGAACCCCGGTCGTTAAAGCATCATTAATCTGTGCAGCAGACGGGTGCATTATCCCTTCTAATGCTTTCTTCTGACCATGCGTCATGATACTTACAAAAATTGAGATACCCATTGCTCCGGCAATCGGTTGAATCATATTCCCAACAGCTGTACCATGCGGATATAACCTTTTAGGTAATTGATTAATCGCATTTGTGTGGCTAGGCATCATAATCATCGAGATACTCACCATCAGTATCATGTAGACCACAATAAATACATACACACTAATACCTGGATGAATCGTTGAGTAAAAAACCATTACACAAGCTAAGACAAACATGCCTGGAATAATCATTTTTCTAGGACCTAACTTATCAAAGATACGTCCCATCACAGGACTCATCGCACCATTTAATAATGCCCCGGGTAATAATATAAGACCAGCAACTTTTGCTGAAAATGCCATCGGTCCCTGTAAATACATCGGCATAACAATTTCAGAGGCAAACATCGCCATCACAACGACTACAAAGATGAACATCCCACGTGCATAGTTGTTATATGTAAAGACAGATAAATCAAGAAGTGGTTCATCTAACCTATGCTGACGAATTCCGAAGATCACCATAGACACGATGCCTACAATAATAATCGTTAATATCAACGGATTTGAAAATCCACCTTCAGCAGTACTTACCGAACTAAAGCCATAAATAATACCTGCTACACCAATCGTTGAAAGTATAACTGATAAAATATCAATTTTAGGTTTTGTAACTTCGCCAACATTCTCCAGATATTTATAAGCAAATAAAATAGAGAACATGACAAATGGTACAACAGAGAAGAATAACCAGCGCCAACCTAATGTATCGACGATAACACCTGATAATGTCGGACCGATAGCCGGTGCGAACATCATCACTAAACCGAAGTTCCCCATAACTTTCCCACGTTCATGAGGCGGAAATAAATTCAGCATCGCATTCATAATCGTTGGAATTAGTAAACCTGTTCCAGCAGCTTGAATCATTCTACCTGCTAAAATCATGGGAAAGTTTACAGCACAACCCGCGATTATTGTCCCGATTAAAAATATAGTCATCAGTCCGATAAATAACTGACGCGTAGAAAACCATTGAATAATCGAAGCAGAAAGCGGCATTAAGATTCCCATAACTAGCATAAAACCTGTTGCGAGCCACTGCACAGTTGGTGCATCGACATTGAAGACCTGCATAATTTCAGTTAAAGCAATATTGAGTAACGTTTCATTTAAGAACGTAAAGAATGCACCGATTAGAAACGTTATCATAATAATTGTTGATTTTTTCATGTATCCTCCAAAAAAATAATGAGCAGAGTGCTCACTATTTTTAATAATCTATTTTAATGATTGTAAATATTCATCGAGATGATTATATGTTCCTTCAAACCCTTGTTTCATGTTGTCATGCATCATTTTAAAGAAATTCACTTCAGCTTCACTACCATTCAGAGGTTTACCTTCTGTATGCAGACGTGCATGTGTGTCATCTACTGCTTCAATCAAAACTAAGTTGTGCAGTTCTTTAGGAAAATCAGGATGGAATCCAGGTTTCACAAGTTCACCAGCTGTGTTAGCAAAACCACTTGAAAACTCGAGACGATTCGGTTTATCAATTGTGATATATTTAAACAAACCGATATTCTCATTACCGTTTGTATCCGTTTGTTTATAGTGGAATACTCCGCCCGGCGTTAAGTCATAATTTAAGATTTCAGTCGTAAAACCAGCCGGCGCCCACCATTTTTCTAAATGCTCAGGTTTTGTCCACATATCAAATAACGTTTCTGCACTACAGTTAAATTCACGCTCAATTACTAAAGTTTCGTTCGTCATCTGTCTCATCTCCTATTAGTTGTCTATACATCGTACACCATATAATTAATTTCATCAATATCAAATTATCAACCAGAGTATAAAATTACATTATACATACTAAATTTTACATTCTCAATAATAAATATACAATCATTTACTTTAGGAAATATTCAATTAATATTATAATGAGAGTAATACAACTAAAGGAGCGATTATTGTGGAATTAAATAAACAGGTCGTACATACGTTTTTGAAAGAAGTACATGTCAGAGACTTTGAAGATATGTCAGTTGAGCCGACAACAATGCATCGATTAGACTACGAACAAAGTGAACAAGATCCAAACCTATATGAATTTAAACTGACATTTATGTTCGGACACTTTGGTACACAAGTTGACGGTGTTATTGAAGCAGCTATCCTTATTCAAAGTGAAGACGGATCTGAAGTAGATGTTATTTCAGAAATTAAGAAAGAAGAAGGCATGTTTGCGATACCGTTATTTGCTAAAGCATCAGCGATTATCACAAAACTATCTGAAGACCGTGGACAATTCCCAATCATCGTACCGATTGAATTATGGCTAGAACAATAAAATAGGCGTAAAGTGAAATGTTTAGCCTCGAGCAAAATTAGAACCCATTCAAAAAATCGCTCTTTGATTTTATGAATGGGTTTGTTTTTGCCGAAGAGGCTGTTTCACTGTCGCCGTAAATAAATAGGCGTAAACTTTAGCGCTCAACCTCATGAAAACTGGAGACAAACCGCAATAAATCGTTCTTTGATTTATGCCTGTTTGTTGAAGTTTGAGTTGTGGTTGCTAAAGTGTCGCCGTAAATAAAATAGGCGTAAACTTTAGCGCTCAACCTCATGAAAACTGGAGACAAACCGCAATAAATCGTTCTTTGATTTATGCCTGTTTGTTGAAGTTTGAGTTGTGGTTGCTAAAGTGTCGCCGTAAATAAAATAGGCGTAAAGTGAAATGTTTAGCCTCGTAAACACAATTAAAGCGTAATGGTCATTCGTCCATTACGCTTTTTTAGATATTTGATTGAAGTCTACTACGACTTGATCTAACTTCTTCGCTGCCTGTTTCAACATGTTTCTGGCAACTTGATTTTTCGGATCTATCTTCAATATTTGTTTTGCTGTATCGAATGCTTCCTTATCCGTAAGCACTGGTTCAGGTACAGCATATAAGAATAATAGTTGTAATAAACTTTTAATTTCATTGCTATCTGTCATCTCAACAGAACGTAATGCATGATAATATGCACTATTAAAAGCACCGTTTACTTCACTTAACGGATAGACAAGCAGTAAAAATGCTAAGTCATGCAATTCTACTGTTTCGTTCTCCTTCATACATTCTAAAATAAATGTATAGTACATCACAGATTCACTATCATGACATGCACTGATAAACGCTTCTTCAAACATCATGAAGTCAGTGGATTGCATTAATGATTGAGCAGACTCAAAGTCTCCACTTAGCACGTAATATTCTATTTTTTCCTGTAATTCCGTGCGCATCATCTGCACCCCCTCATGATTCAATAGCCATGCTATTGTAACATAGAAACGGATAAATTCCTATTTAAAACATGTATAAACCATTAATTATTTAAGGTAAGTAATTTTTCTCCATAGCCATTCTAGTGGTCCTAATCTAAACTTCTTAAAATACAATGTCGTAAATATCATTTGAAAAATGACGATGGCTGTTGCCACTAAATACACCTGCATCATCGAAAGTGTACCGTACAATCTGAAAACATAAAAAATGATGAACATGAAAACACTTTGCATGATGTATAGTGTAAAACTCATCTTACCCATCTTTTGAAACGGTATAAAGAGTTTTTTCACGGAAGTATGTTCACATAATAACGTCACCCAGATAATATAGCTGATAGATAACAATACCCCACCGTAATAAATGAAACCATCATAAGACAGTGCACTGATATTATATGCGATCACTAAATATTTTAATGTTAAACCTAGCAGAGCAAAGCCAAATGAAAGGACAAGCATCGTTGTTTTATGCGTAATAATAGCACTTAGTAAGTTAGCGCGATAGACATACATCCCTATTAAGATAAATGGCAATATTGACAGACAATAGCTTATTGTCGTATCCGGGTTAATCGCTGCAAATCCTTCATAGAAAAAAGATTGATTGTAATGTATCACTTTTGATAATTTTCCGCTACTCATGACTTCAAGCCATTCATTCTGAGAGGACTCAAAGCCGAACATATCTTTACTGAAAAAACCGGGCTGCATCATTACTGCAAGCATCGCAGGTAATATCTTAAACATATATAGTACGGCTAATATTGCTGCTGTAATTAATGAGAAAATGTTAGGTAGCAGTAAATAGATAATCGCAATACTTCCAAGTACTGCATAGACATTTAATATATCACCATAAAATAAGAAGAACCCATGCAATAAACCGAAGATGAGTAATGCGCCAACTCTTCTATATAATATCGGAATAAAATTGTCGCCACGCTTTGTAATATTTCCAGCCATTATAGCCAGGCCAAAACCAAACAAAAACGCAAATATCGGATAAAACGAATTATGAATAAACAGGATATTCAATTTATAAAGCAATTGATCCAGTGGTGATTCAAAATAAATCAATGGGTCCGTGTAAACTTCATTCATATGAAATCCAACAATATTCATAAACAGGATACCAATGATACTGATGCCACGCAGTACATCAATACTGTCAATTCGCTTAGTCATTTAATTTTTTAACCACTTCGCTCTTCAGATTAAGCTGACCAAAGCCATCAACCTTGCCATCAATATCATGACCATTTTCCGGTTCGATAATACGAATACTTTTTACTTTCGTACCTTTCTTGATCACAGAAGAAGTTCCTTTCACTTTCAAGTCTTTAATAATCGTGACACTATCTCCGTCATTTAAGATATTTCCAACACTATCCTTAATCACTTCAACTTCTTCTTCCTCTGCATGTATCGGCCATTCATGCCCACACATCGGACACACATAGTTCAATCCATCCTCATAAGTATATTCAGAATTACATTCCGGACAATTTGGTAAAGTCATTTTGTTTCCTCCTATTCTTTTACGTACGGTATACCTTCAATAACAAGTAATTCTATTTTCATATCTAATCCCCCACGGAACCCCGTAAGTTTGCCACTTTTTCCGATAACTCTGTGACATGGCACTACAATCATAACAGGATTTGCACCAATCGCACCACCTACAGCACGAATCGCTTTAGGATTATTGATCATTTCACTAATATCACTATAGCTCCTTGACTCACCGAACGGAATCTTAAGCAACGCTTCCCAAATTGATTTCTGAAAATCTGTACCATATAGCTCCAGTGGCCAATCAAAAGTTGTTAACTGCCCCTTAAAATAGCGTTTAATATCATTGATATAATCATCATTCTTATTATCAGCAGGATACCCTGTAACACGCTCAGCATCCTGAATGAAACGTCTGATATGATGATCAACATACTCAGTCGTCTCATCATTACCGAAATAGATGACACCTTTATCATTTGAAGCAATGACGAATGCGCGATCATCATGCTCAAACTGACTAATATAAATATTCATGTTACTCTCCTTTTAAAGGTGAATTTGTACCGAAAGCAGGACGCTCCATATCGACGTGTGGAATCATATCTACAAAATAGACATCCGACTTTGTCTGAAAACCGAAGCTATTATAAAAATGCTCTAAGTGCGCCTGGCCTTGTAGATGCGTATTTAGGAAATGATGATGTGTATTGATATACTCTAATGCTTGATTAATCAATTCCTTAGCCAACCCTTGTCCACGAAAATCCGGATGCACAATTACACGACCAATGTGAACTGTATCCGCTTCAGGAATTATACGTGCATATGCTGCGATGTTTCCATCTACTTCTTTAAACATATGAACGCATGATAAGTCCTTATCATCAATCTCTTCGTAGTAACACTTCTGCTCTACGATAAATGTATCTACTCGTAGTTTATATATTTTGAAAATATCTGTCGGTTTAAGTTCTTCAAACATTTTAAATTGCCACATACCCCTCAACCCCTTCAACTATTTACTTGATTGTATTATATAGAAGGAAATTAATAAAGATAAAGTGAAAAAAATCTATAGCAGAGGCTATAGATGGGGGTATTCAGTACGTTCACTTATAAAAACGTAACGATATATATAATATATTATAATCATTATCGGTAAAATCCATGCATATACATGAATATTTACCACTTCAATCCTACACCATTTCAAAATATAATATCCTAATATTAGTATTGTAGTGATAAAAATTAAAAATTTGTGATCGAATTCATATTTTAATTTTATTGTAAATTCATCTTCAACGACTAATTCTCCCTGATCATTCATCTTATCCTTATTATTATTGTATTTTATCCAAGTACCTAGACATACTCCACCAAAGTAAAAGATTAAGAAATCATAATGAATAGGTTCATTAAAAATAATATGGTCTTATATCTCTATAACCATTAGTAATGTAAAGATAATAATCAATTCTTTATATATGTTTTCTTAGTAGCTTTTTTGACGTACATCTTTTTCAGCTCCAAAATTAAGACTTTGCATTTTTATATAATAGAAATCCTATTCCATAAACGACAAACATTAGATATAGAACTATTGAAAACGACATAACTGAAAATGTTTCTATTTTCATTGCGATAGCATACAAAATAAATGCCGTTGGAATATAGAAAAGAAATATGGGTAACATTTTTGAATTATACTCTTTCCCTAATTCTTCGTCACGCTCATCTGTTATCTTTGTATCGATGTCTCCTGGATTATTTTGATAATTGATAAAAAATACAATAAAAAATCCAATAGTTCCACCAATGAATGTTGGTAAATAGTCACCGATTATAAATATATTTTCAGGATCTTGGAAATAGTTAATGAATATTTTCGTCAGTACAGAGAATACAATGAATATTAAATAATAATGTATTAGTTTTCTATACGTTATCCCTTTTTTCATATTAATCCTCCTCCAGTCTAAATAGCTCTTCAATGGGTACTTCAAAATACTGCATGAGTTTCAGCGCTAGTTCTAAACTTGGGTTATATTTGTGGTTTTCAATTGCGTTAATCGTCTGTCTGGTAATCTCAAGATCTTTGGCCATTTGCACTTGAGAAATATTACGTGCGGTACGATGTTCTTTAATAAAATTTGTAACGATGGTGATCACCTTCTTAGTGTAAAGATATCTTTACACATAATATACTATATTCTGGATATGATGTAAAGATATCTTTACACCTATTTTTTACAAAAAAAATTCCTTTCACCGTATTTGATGAAAGGAATTTAAAGTTATAATTTTTAATTAGAATCTGTAGTAACCGTCAACGTGTCCTGAGATGTATGATACTGCACGTTGTCCAACACCTGCTGATGGGTTTAATGCGTCTACCATTTGTCCTCCACCGATATAAACACCAACGTGGCTATAGTTGTTGAAGAATACTAAGTCTCCTGGTTGTGGATTAGATACAGGTGTACCTGCAGCTGCTTGTGCATAAGTTGTACGTGGGATTGATTTACCCATTGCTGCTAATACTTGTTGTGCAAATGAAGAACAATCTACTGCTGATGAAGAGTTTGCTCCAAATACATATGATTTTCCAGCTGCGATTGATAACGCTACTGAAGCTACATCGTTATTAACTGCTACTGATGTTGGCGCTTTTTGAACTGCTGGTGCTTCGTTAGTTGCATTAGCAGAAGTTGTTTCGTTTGCTACGTTTGAAACGTTGATATTATTCACTGAGTAGTTTGATACATTAACTACTGGTGCTTGGTAAGTATTTTGAGATTGTGCAGAATATGTAGTCGGTTGTACGTCTGTTCTAAGTTGTGCTGCTGCGTCCGCTGAGTTTGTTGGTACTAAAGTTGCTACCGTCGCTGCTGTCGTTAATGTTAATAATGATTTTTTCATAATGTTTATTCCTCCAAAGAATTGTTTATATATTAGTATAGTATTTATTATTTTAAGGTGTGATTCTTGTTTGTCGAACTTGTACATTTTTTCAAGCCGTTTTAATCACATGTCCAACTATATCATGGATAAACCTAAAAAAGTTACATGTAAATGTTTTGTTATGTAAGTGATATATTTTTTCTATGTCTGTAATATACGTAATTTTGTCGAAAATCGCGTGATGATGGTATTGCTCAAAGTTATTCAAATATAAAAAATGTCAACTTTATCCAAGAATATTACGAAATATAAACGCAAAATACCACACTGTAACATAAGGTTTACAGTGTGGTATTTCACTATATGAGTAATAAGGTTTTATACAGTTTTAAAGGGCATTATCACAAAAATGCTTCTGGATATTTTACAGTACCAGATATCTTAAGTTTTTCTACATCTTCAGATTGTCTTACCATATACACATCATCAGGCACACTAAAGGGTGGCTTAATGTCATATATTGAAGCCGGAATGAATCCAAATTTTGTATAGTAACTCGGGTGTCCTAAAATAACGATAGGTGTTGCGATCGGTATCTCAGCTAGTGTATTATGCATTAATGCTGTGCCGATACCTTGATTTTGGTATTCTGGATGAACAGATAATGGTGCCATTGCCAATGCATCATAATGATTAATTTTAACTTTTGAGTACATAATATGACCTACAATGACTTCATCAATTTCTGCAACCTTAGATAGTTCTGGTATATAGCTCGATGATTGCATAATTTGTGCAACAAGATCATGTTCTTTATTATCACTCATCGGTTCATCTTTAAAGGCCTGTTGCGTCGTATACATTATTGCTGTTAAATCTTCAAATGTCGCTTGTCTAATAATCATATCTGATTACTTCCTATACTTCTTATTCAGTAGAAATAATATTAAAATCATGACAAACGGTAACACCACTTCCAGGTTGGGTATTGTATGTCTTACGACAAATGAAATCAACGCGAAAACTAAAAATGTATATCCCATGTATCGATATAGCAATTCATAATTTGTCTTGGCGTACTTAGTTGCTACTTTTGTATTTTTTATATTCTTACTTAAATAAATAAGGTATAGTCCCATACCCATCATTAATAGATACATTAAATAATTTAATACCATCATTTCTCCTCTTCACACTTAAATTCTTTCTAAAGTATATGTATATTTCTTATTTCCTTCTATTATATAGTAAAAATTATAAATATATAAAAAAAATACACCACCTAAGTGATGTATTCGTATACTTATTAATTAGAATCTATAGTAACCAGTTACTGATCCGTAGAAGTTTCTGATTGAACGCTCACCAACACCTGCTCTAGGGTTAAGTGCATCAACCATACGTCCGTTACCAATATAAACACCAACGTGGCTTCCACCGTTGAAGTATACTAAATCTCCAGGTCTTGGATTGTAAACACGTTTACCTGCTGCCATTTGAGCATAAGTAGTACGTGGAATTGATTTACCCATTGCGCGCATTACTTGTTGAGCAAATGCTGAACAATCTACTGCATAACGATTGTTTGCTCCATATACGTAAACACGGTTAGCTGCGATAGAACGCGCTACTGAAGCTACACTGTATGAATTATATTTCTTTTGTTTATAAGTTGTTTTTTTAGTTGCTGCGTCTGCGTCATGCGTTGGTACCGATGTGAATACTACTGCTGAAGTAACTGCTGCTAATAATAATTTTTTCATTGTATATGTTTCCTCCATAAATTGCTTTTATAAGTTTTAATGTCTCGTTCGACTTCTTGAAACCATCATACCACCAGAAATTTAGCAAATGGGCATTGTAATAGACTTGTTACATAACTGCTACGTTTAGTGACACATTGTTACAAACGTTCGTATTGTTTTGTAACATTTATTAAACCCTTTATTATCAAGGGCTCATTTAAATTATCAGATAATTCATATATAATAATCCTGGTGTTAATATTACAAACTGTAATATTAATCAACGATATTTTTATATTTAAAAATACATGAGTTGATGCTTTGCAATGGATGATTGATGTCGTTTATAATAGAAAGAGTTAGATAATAAATACAATCGTTTATAGGAGGAGTACATATTATGACTTTAATTAAAGAACAGTACGGTTTATTTATTGATGGAAATTTTGTTGATGCAGAAAAACAAGAAACATTAGATGTAAAGAATCCTGCTACAGGTGAAGTTTTATCTAAGATCGCTAAAGCAACTACGAATGATGTAGATAAAGCGGTGAAAGTAGCTGGCGAAGCATTTAAAACATGGAGATATTCAACAAGTACAGAACGTGCAGCAATTTTAAATAAAATCGCTGATATTATTGAAGAAAATAAAGATGATCTTGCAAAGATTGAATCGATGAACTCTGGTAAAGCGATTCGTGAATCAGCAAATATCGATATTCCAATGGCAGCAGATCACTTCAGATATTTTGCAGGAGTTATTACTGCAGATGAAGGAACAAGTAAAGATTTAGCGGAGAATACTTTAAGTATTATTCGTCATGAACCAATTGGTGTTGTCGGTGCAGTTGTTGCATGGAACTTCCCGATGTTACTTGCTTCATGGAAATTAGCACCTGCATTAGCTGCAGGTAATGCTGTAGTCATTCAACCATCATCATCAACACCTTTATCATTATTGCATTTAGCAGAATTGATTAAAGATGTCTTACCTAAAGGTGTGTTAAATGTATTAACAGGTAAAGGTTCTGAATCAGGAGACGCCATCTTTAATCATGAAGATGTTGCAAAAGTTTCATTTACAGGTTCAACTGAAGTAGGTTATGGTGTAGCGAAAGCAGCTGCTGAACGTCTAGTCCCAGCTACTTTAGAATTAGGTGGAAAATCAGCCAATATCATCTTTGATGACGCTAATATTGAACAAGCGATTGAAGGTACACAACTAGGTATCTTATTCAACCAAGGTGAAGTATGTTCAGCAGGTTCACGCCTTTATGTTCAGGAAGGCATCTATGATGAATTCTTAAGTAAGCTTAAAGATGCATTTGAAAAAGTGAATGTTGGTGACCCATTAGATGAAAATAATCATTATGGTTCTCAAACAGGACAAGCTCAAATCGACAAGATTGAGGAGTATATCAAAATCGCTAAAGAAGAAGGCTTAAACATCGTTACTGGTGGTGAGCGCTTAATGGATAACGAGCGTGATAAGGGATTCTTCTTCCCACCAACAATCATTGAGTTTGATGACAACAAATCTCGTCTTGTACAAGAAGAAATCTTCGGCCCAGTTGTCGTTGTTTCTAAATTTAAAACTCAAGAAGAAGTTATAGAAAAAGCAAACGATTCAATCTATGGTTTAGCAGGTGGTATCTTCACTGCTAATATTAACCGAGCATTACAAGTAGCTAATAAAATGGATACAGGACGCATTTGGATTAACACGTATAATCAGATTCAAGCAGGTTCTCCATTTGGTGGTTACAAAAAATCTGGTATCGGTCGTGAAACTTATAAAGAAACATTACGCCACTACCAACAAGTTAAAAACTTATATATCGATTACTCTGATACTGCTAAAGGTATCTATAAATAAGAATGTATTCGCTCCCCTTACAGATGTAAGGGGAGTTTTTTGTTTTGGAGTGATAGTTGGTTTTTGGGGTGATGGTTGGTTCGTATAAATAGTTTTTTTGCGAACTAACTTCTGTCTTTTCGCTTTTCTTTGGGGTGAATCTATGTTGTATGACAGAGTTAGTTCGTATTTATTCAATTTATGCGAACTAACTCCATCATTTTCTCCATCATTAATTGTTTATCATCATCGATTGGCATAGTAAGTTCGTATTTATTCAATTTATGCGAACTATACAACTAATTTCTCCACTCTTCATGATAAAACATTATCGTCAGTCATGGTTAGTTCGTATTTATTCAATTTATGCGAACTAACACAACTAATTTCTCCACTTTTCATGATAAATCATCATCGTCAGTCATAGTTAGTTCGTATTTACTCGATTTATGCGAACCAACATTAAACAATTCATCATTTCTTCTTTATATAATATGTCCCTTTCGCCTTACCTACCCGTTGATAATGTTTAAACATCATCTTTTGGACACACCTTACCTCTAATCCAGTCCAGTCAGCTATCATCGTTGCCGTTATTTTTTCAGCACCAAAATTTTCCAACATATCATAGGTTCGATGAACGATATCCATATTACTTTCTTTGTAACCACATGGGCACAGCATATATCTCATTCTTTTCCTTTGTTGCATACCAATTCGTCTACACTTAGGACATCTCACTCCTTTCTGCATTTCTTCTATAGAATAGTAATGAATCCGTTCAAAGTAATTCTTCGGTTTATGATGATATATTATATCCTGCGCTAAATCTATCATTTCCTGTGTTATAACTTTCTTGCTACCTAAATAGTCACATATTTTATACAGATCATCAGCAAATATAACTGAATCACTCGCTTCAAAACCTTTCAATTGAAATGTTTCATTAATAAATACAACTCTGCTATGAAAAGGAAAATCCACATTGACTTGTGCTAAAAACTGTTGCATCACTTGATGTCCTCGATTCAGACGTGATAGCACATCGCTACTCACATACTGTTTTTCGCTAATAAAGTTGCCATCTTTATACGTATATTTGCCACTAAAATTTTTCACATCAAAATGATAAATGCGTTCATCTGTTATCACAATAAAATCAAACTGTGCTCGCCCTGGTGTTTCCAGACTGATGTCCCATAATACGATACATCCTTCAAAATCTTTTATCATTTCATAAAAAACTAATTCACCACTATAACCTTGATGAAGTCTTTTTAAATTCATCATATCCAAATCATCTAAAGTAACTCTGTCTTCTGCATCTAATAAATATTTTTGATAATCCGTCGGTTCAAAAGTTTTCAATATCATAAAAATCCTCCTTCCTACATATAATAGGAAGATAAAAAATTGTGTGCAAATTGCATCAATTTAAATTCTTCATTATTTACACGACAAAAATTAATGAATCGCACAAAAAATAAAAGAAACTGCAACAAAAGCGTTGCAGTTTCTTAAATACGGTACTTTTATAAATTTTTTAATGTTGACACGTTTTTAATCAATTAAACACATCTGTGAGCAAATATGATATTTTATGTTCAAGGAGTGATGATATGTTTACTATACAACCCATGACTAAGCATGATGCAGCTGAAATAATTACCTGGCAATATCCACCACCATATGATTTCTATAACATCGTTAATTCACAAGAACATCCCCCAGAAATACTAAACGACGACATTCGTTCAAACCATTTTTATAGTGTTTTTGATCATCAGCTTATCGGTCTTATAGAACTGCATTCAAACAAAAATACCTGTACACTCGGCCTAGGATTAAAGCCAGAATACACTGGTAAGGGCTATGGTGAAGCATTCGTAAATGCTGCAATCAACTTTATTCAGGATAAATATCCGCAAACAACACACATAGAACTCGCAGTTGCAACATTCAACGAACGTGCAATCACTGTCTATGAACGCTGTGGTTTTGAACCATTAGACTATGAACTCATGGCAGCACATGGTGTATTACATGAATTTCTAAAAATGCAAAAGAAAATCAAATAAAAAGCAATGCCACTTTCGGCATTGCTTTTTATTACTGATTATTTTTCTTTTAATCCTAATGCTTTAGATGTATTCACGTTAATTTCTTCAAATAATGCTTTATTTTCAGCTAACTTAACGCCATAAGAAGGTATCATCTTCTTAATTTGTGGTTGCCATTCATTCATTCTATCAGCAAAACATTTATTAATAACATCAAGCATTACATGTACTGCTGTTGATGCACCTGGTGAAGCACCAAGTAATGCCGCTACACTTCCATCTTCTGCTGTAATTACTTCCGTACCAAATTGCAACGTACCTTTGCCGCCTTTGTCCGTCTCTTTAATTACTTGAACACGTTGACCTGCAACTACAATTTCCCAGTCTTTAGAATCTGCATTCGGAACGAATTCACGTAATTCTTCCATACGTTGTTCGTGAGATAACATCACTTGTGAAATTAAGTATTGTGTTAATTTCATCTCCTTACCACCAGCAGCTAACATGTTTGTCACGTTACCTGGTTTAACCGTTGCAAGTAAATCTGTGTATTTACCTGTTTTTAAGAATTTAGGGCTGAATCCTGCGAATGGTCCAAATAATAAACCGCGTTCTCCGTTGATATAGCGTGTATCTAAATGTGGTACTGACATTGGTGGTGCTCCAACTTTTGCTTTGCCATATACTTTTGCAAGATGTTGGTCCACTACTTCTTTATTTTTACATACTAAGAATAAACCACTTACCGGGAATCCACCAACACCACGTGCTTCAGGAATACCTGTTTTTTGTAATAACGGTAATGAGTATCCGCCTGCTCCAATGAAGACAAACTTCGTATTATGCACTTCAGTTTGTTTGCTGTTTTGATCATACACTTTCACATTCCAGCTACCATCTTCAGCACGTTTAATGTCTTTAACTGTATGATTGTAATGGATTACCGCACCATCATATGACTTCATAATATCAAATAAGTCACGCGTCAACTGACCGAAGTTGATATCCGATCCTGCTGCCATACGTGTAATCGCAATACGCTCTTCAGGATTACGACCTTCCATCATTAAAGGTACCCATTCGCGCATCTTATCATGATCTTCAGTAAATTCCATACCCTGGAATAATGGATTATCTTTAAATGCATCTAAACGATTCTTTAAGAAACGAATATTATCTTCGCCTTCTACAAAACTTAAATGTGGTACTGGCATGATAAAGTCTTGTGGACGCTTTAACTTACCTGTGTTTACAAGATATGCCCATAACTGTTTAGATAACTGAAATTGTTCATTAACATTTACAGCTTTAGTAATATCCATTTTTTTGTCTTTATCTTCACTCGTATAGTTCAATTCACACAGCGCTGAGTGACCAGTACCGGCATTGTTCCATACGTTTGAACTTTCTAAACCTGGTTCAGCTAATTTTTCAAATACTTTAATATTAATCGAAGGATCAAGCTCTTTAAGTAACACACCTAAAGTCGCACTCATAATCCCGCCACCGATCATTATTACGTCAGTCTGTTTAAATACTTTTTTCATTTTATATCCCCCAGAAAATCTAAATTATATTTCCATTATAGACCTTTTTTTATCATTTGTAATACTAATATAATGAAAATCCGAAAATAATGTAACCGTATTCAATATAATTAACTATAAAATAAAAAAGAGCCCCGAAGGGCTCTTCATTATTTACCGCGTCTCGGATCATCTTTCGGTACGGTAACCATTATTGCTAAAAATGAAATTGCTGCCATAGCTGCATTTGCGAGTAACGCAATCATCGCACTTTTCGTTAAACCAAGCGGTTCCTGGAAGAAGTGATAGATTGCTAAACTAATTGCAACACCAAACGCACCACCTAAAGCAGATGCCATTTTGTAGATACCTGATGCAACACCTACTTTTTCTTCTGGTGAAGTAGCAATTGCAGTATCTGTTGACGGTGTGGCATACAGACCTAAACCTAGGCCAAATAAACCAAAACCAATCACGCAACTGATGACATAAATATTTTCAGGTAAGAAAGTTAATGAGATCATTACGATACCCACTAATACAATGAGTGAACCTAATAACATCGGTTTTTTCGCACCCATCTTCTGTAATAACTTCTCACCAATAATAATCATAGATAATACCGTGATTACGTACAGAATCGATAACATTCCCGTCTTACTTTGCGAGAATCCTAAACTTTCCTGAATATACGTATTTGCAACAATTAAAGTACCTGCAACCGCATTTAAAAGGTAGTTTGAAATAACAGCACCTAAATACGGCTTATTATGAAATAACTCGATATCAATCAGTGGATTCTCCTGACGCTTTTCAATCATGATAAATGCAATGAAACTCACGATACTTAGTGTGACAAGGCCTAAGAAAATCGGTGACTTCACACCTAAAGAACCACCTTGAGTTATAGCGATATTTAAACTTAATAACACTACGATTAAAGTAACCAATCCAAAAACATCAAACTTCATATCGTTCGGTTCATCAGATTTAGTTTCAGGTGTACCATGAATCATGATCATCGCAATAATTGCCACAATAATTGAAATGATAAAAATCCAATGCCAACCAAACTGTTTCGCAACTAAACCACCAAAAATAGAACATAAACCTGAGCCACCCCAAGAACCAAATGACCAGTAACTTAATGCACGTTGACGATCTTCATCATCATAATACGCTTTAATAATCGATAACGTTGCAGGCATTAAGCACGCTGCTGAAATACCTTGAATTGCACGTCCGATGATTAAAAGAATCGGATTATGTGTCAAAATCATTAGTAAAGAACCAATGATACTTAACACTAAACCAAATTGTGTGACCTTTACACGACCAATTTTGTCCGCAAGACCACCTGCGCCAACCACTAACATCCCTGAAAACAATGCCGTTGTACTCACAGCAATGTTAATCATGTCTAAACTCGTGTCAAAATGCTTTTTCAAATCAAGAACAACAATAACTAATGACTGTGCAAATAACCAATACGTTAAAATACCAAGCACAATACCAAAAACTAACTTATTACCACCCTTATACGGTGTCTCCATATACCCAGGACTCCTTTTTTCATTCTTTCAAATAGTCTATACCCATTTTTACATTCTAGCATAACAGAAGATATTATTTTATTAAAAAAATATGTAAAAATACTTTTATAATCTCATATTTCAATTTATACTTTGTATGTTCAAAATTTTGTCTCAATTCAGAAAGGAAATCTTATGACACACCTCGATCATATTACAATGCCACAGCAAACGAGTTTTTATCAGCGTGATATACTTATAAATCTCAAGTTTAAATTCACGACAAATAATCGTATATTCTTCCCTAACGGAAAACATAAAGACCTCTTTCATCACACCTATCACTTTGAAATCAGTATCATGAGCCCTGTGGATCAGTTCGGACTCGGCATTGATTTCTACAAAATCGAACAAATATATAACGATAAAATTGCGCCACAATTAAATGCATCCGTATTAAATGAAGCACTGCCTGAAATGAATACAACCGTTGAAAATATCGCATACTATATCTGGCAGCAGTTTGAGCACAACATCACAGCACCCATTCACTCGCTTACATTATATGAAACAAATAATCACAGCGTGACGTTAAATCAAACAATGGTCAAATAAAAAAAGCCCTAGAGGCTTATTTTTTTGTGAAATAATTTGAAGGCAACAGCGCATATATAAAAAATAAAACTATGATGATTGCAAAAAATATCTCGATTAAATACTGTGTATCAAAAATTAGTACAATATTAAAAAAATATTTTAATACATTTGCTAAAACTATTAATCCGAATGCTATCATATAAAATCTGCTAGCAGCTTTATAATATTTATTATCTTTGCCAACATCATTGATGCGTCGTATTGCAGATGACATAATAGGATAGCCTATTAGTAACAATAGCAACAAGAATAATGGCAGAAATAAAATATTGTTGTCCAGTTTTTCAATCCAGATAAGGGAGTAGAATAATAATCCAATCAAAAATGAATTGATAACAAAAGGTAGCCAAAATTGAAGTCTGGTGTCTTTTTCTTCGTTGTTAAACCATAGTCTCCAGTATCTCTTGTATACAGCAAGCATTATAATCACCTCTTTAATTTCAACATCTTATTAACAATATTATACATCCAACTAAAAAAGTAAAACAAAAAAAGAGATGCTTCTTGAACATCTCTTTCCTCTCTCTACAATTCTTCACCATTCGTAGCAATAACACGTTTATACCATTCAAATGATTTCTTTTTACTGCGTTGCATCGTTCCATTACCTTCATTATCACGATCTACATAAATCATACCGTAACGTTTCTTCATTTCACCTGTCGTAAACGAAACAACATCAATTATTCCCCATGGTGTATAGCCTAATAAGTCTACTCCATCTTCTAACACCGCTTCTTTTACCGCTTCGATATGTGATTTAAAATACTCTATTCTTGTATCATCATTAATCGTACCGTCTGATTCAACTTTATCAATCGCACCAAATCCATTTTCAACGATGAATAATGGCAATTGATATCTATTGTATAACGTATTTAACACATAACGCAGACCGATTGGATCAATCGTCCAGCCCCAGTCAGATGATTGAAGGTATGGATTATCAATTCCTCCCTTTAATCCCCCGTTTAATATACTTGTCGGATTAGATACTGCATCATGCTTTACTGCAGTCGACATATAGTAACTAAATGCCAGATAGTCCACTGTTCCATTCATTAAAATCTCTTCATCCCCAGGTTCAATCGGTAGAGTAACACCAATACGTTCTAGCTCCTTTAGTGCATACGCAGGATATTTACCTCGAACTTGTACATCCGGGAAGAAGAAGCGTTCGCGATTCGCAATTTCCGCTGCCATTATATCTTTTGGATCACAAGAATATGGATATACCGGAACGTGAGATACCATCGCACCTATTTTAAACTCAGGATTAATCTTATGACCAGCTTGCACTGCTAAAGCACTTGCCAGTAATTGATGATGTGCAGAAATATACATAACAGCACGCGCATCTTCATCAGGCTTTACTTCTATACCAGCATTCGTCCATAAAAATAGCGGGTTACCAACATCCATCTGATTATTGATTTCATTGAATGTCATCCAGTATTCAACCTTATCCTTGTATCGCTCAAACACTACTTGTGCAAAACGTACGAAACAATCAACTACCTTTCTGCTTCTGAAACCACCATACTCACGCGCTAAATGTAACGGCATCTCAAAATGGCTTAACGTGATAACCGGCTTAATATCATGCTTTAATAACTCATCAAACACATCATCATAGAACTGTAATCCTGCTTCGTTCGGCTCAGCCTCATCACCATTTGGAAAAATACGTGTCCATGCTATCGACGTACGAAGCACCTTTAAACCCATTTCAGCAAATAAAGCTATATCTTCTTTATAATGCGTATAAAAATCAATTGCTTCGTGATTCGGATAAAATTCATGTGGTTCAACCTTCTCAGTAATTCTTCTTGGTGTACCATGAGCACCCGCAGTCAATACATCCACTACAGATGGTCCTTTACCACCCTTGTTCCAGCCACCTTCGAACTGATGCGCAGCAAGTGCGCCACCCCATAAGAAATCATCGCTTAATTTTGACATAATAACCTCCCGTAACCTAATGATAAATCAATTATAAACTTATCATTAGCTACACACAAAAATGACACTCTTATATATCGGAATAATATACAAATTATGCTATAATGGAATAAAAATGAAGAAAGAAGTGTTTACGTGGATATATTAGGTTCTTTTGGTGTCATTATTACAAGTCTTATTCCTATGTTCATCATATTTCTTATACTGTTGGACGGCTATAAGACGAAAGTAAACTCAGAGAAGATTATTGCGCAAAATGAGGAAATTATTAAGCTGTTGAAACAAAATCAACACACTGGAGTGAATAAATATGATGTTTAGTACTATAAGCGGACTAATCAGTCTCATCCTTTTACTCGTACCTATTATATGTATTATCATAATGACAAATGTCATGATAAAAAACCACAGAAATACGACGCGTCTTATTGAACAAAACGAAGAAATTATTCATCTTTTAAAGTCAAAACAGGAACAGGAGTATAAATAGTGATGGAAGCACTTTGGGTTGTTTTAATAAGCGCTTTTACTGTACTTCTATATATTGTTCCCATCATTATCATCGTGCTTATCGTCTCATATCTATATAACACACGACAAAACACAAAATATCTGATCCATCAGAATGAACAGATCATCAAACTTCTTGAACAAATCGTTAACAGGGAGAAACAAAAATAATGTTTCCTACTACTTTATGTTTTATGATAAGCCCGCTAGGTATTATATTTAACCTTTTATTATTAGCAATTCCTATAGCTATATTATGGGTAGTTATCAATCACCTTCATCAAACTCGCAAAAATACACACTTTATTATTATTCAAAACGATAAGATGATTAAATTATTAGAAGAAATTAAAAATCAGAAAAACAACGTATAACACTAGTTTATACGTTGTTTTTAGTTTCTTACTATTTATTACTAAAGTCTTCCTCGTTTTAAAGAAAATACTCCTAACATGTATATCAAATAAATTAACGGTAGCGATAAAATTACATAATAGATGATTTCCACCCATAACACATCTGCAGGCAATCCTTGTCCCACGATGGCAAATATCAACATATAAATTAAATACGTCACCGGAAAGAATCCTATTAGTATCGCATGTACCCCTTCTATTCTTAAGTCTCTACATCTTCTAAGCATCAAAGTAATCATCGGTACTAAGAAAATAATCAAAACTATAAAATGATATAAACGCCAATTTAGTTCAAATAACATTTCAAATAATGGTTGCTTTAAATTAAAACCTAATTCAGGTAATCCAAGCATCGGTCCAATTAAAAATACTGTGAGTATGATTAACAGATGCGGCCAGAATCCTAAATTAAATTCTTTCCTGTCTGCTTCACTTTTTATATTAAATATATTTTTCCAGAAGTTCATATAAGTATCCATACTCTCACCTCTTCAGTTAGTATATCTCAGAAATCATGTTCTATCTTTGCATATATTCTTCGTTGTCCTCTATATATTTACGATCAGCGCCGTATTTATTAGGTCCTCGTGTACCTTCTTTCATCGCTAATATTAAGAGTATTAAATCTATCACTATCAAACTAACGTACAATATTGTATAAACTTTACCGAACGTTGTATCAAAGTTATACAGCTCTTTTTCAGTATAGAAGTATGACATTAGCAGTACAGGAATAAATGCTACTGACACTATAATTGCATATATACCGTTGATATTAATGTCCTGCAATCTACGTACAGCCAGTGACAAGAATGGTATAAAGAGAATCCAGTAAAGTATATCTAACGCTGGGATAAATACATTCTCAGTAATATTCAGCTTAAAACCTGTAAGAATATCAATCACAATCGCCAAAGCCATTCCTAAAAATATAATCATCGTAAATACTAGTAAAGGCAGCCAGTACTACGCACGTCGTGCTCGTCCTCTAAAGTTTAATCCATTCTTCCAAAAGCTTATACAAGCTTCTTTCATCGTCAAATCTCTTTCCATAAATAATCTCTCCTTTGTAAATATTTTACCATTCCAAAGAAGACATGAACCTTAAAGTTACCTTAAAAAACCCCCACCGAATTGGTGGAGGTTAATGTCTTACTATTTTTCCAAAGCTTCAAATCATCTCTTCTCTCATCGGCATGCCGCCTTGTGCACCGATGCCTTGAACAGATAAAGATGCAGCTTGATTGGCAAACTGTATTGCTTCTGATAAATTTTTTCCTTCACTCAGTGCTACAGCGAGCGCACCATTAAACGTATCTCCTGCGCCAGTTGTATCAATCACTTCTACTTGCTTTGTCGGGACTTCTATTAATTCATTGTCGTAATAGACTGCTCCCTGACTGCCTAGTGTCACAATCATCTTTTCTGGATATTGTTGAATGGCGTCTGAATAATCAGCTCCAAACATCGAGGAGCTTTCTGTTTCATTGGGTGTAAAGTAATCTACTCTGTCGAGTAACGTCTGATCTATTTCTATAAATGGAGCAGGATTGTATATTATAATGGCGTCACTTGGTGCGTTTTGTATTGTGTGCTGAATGACATGCACAGGTATTTCATTTTGAATCAATATAATACCTGGCTCTGTTATTTCTTTAAATAACGCATCAACTTGTTCAGTTGTGATTAATTGATTGGCAGACGGGACAACAATGATTGAATTATCATTTTCAGCTAAAGTAATATGCGCAGTCCCACTGGCGCTGTCAGTGATATTAATCTTACTCGTATCAACATGATTTGCTTGCAAGTTGTTTATAATCATCTCACCATATGCATCATTCCCTACAGCACCAACCATCTTGACCTGTCCACCTAATCGTGCGGCTGCAACAGCCTGGTTCGCACCCTTACCGCCACATGTCGTAAAGAATTGTTCTCCGAGAATTGTTTCTCCTTTTTTCGGCATCTTTTGAGCCTGCACTACTAAATCTACAGACATACTACCTATAACATAAATATTTTTCATATAATCACTCCATTCATTTAATCAAATTTTACTATGCTAGCCTCTAATTCTTCAATCGTAACATGAATTAAAATTTGCCTAAACTAAAATATTGCTGTATCATTTAAATAATCAGAATATTCTAACAAAGGAGTGATTACGATGTTTCATATCTTACCTAAGCGTACAAAACTGAGCCTTTGGACTTCAGCAGCTATCTTTATCGTTTTTGTACTTTACCTGATTATATTTTATTTCAAAGGCCAACCGTTACTTTCACTCTATTACATTGCTTTAATTCCTATCCTTGCTTATACAGATTATGTCCGTACAGTAGCTAAGTATCTTGAAAAAATTAACGATACAGCAAATATTATTACCTGGGAAAACAAGAAGTTATTATGGAATACTATATTCACAGCGTGTCTTGTATTAGGTATTTTCATTTATTCAGCAACGCATTACGCTGGCTTCGGTAAGTTAGGACATACGTCAGTCACGTTGGGATTTTTGATTACTACTGTCATTGAGCTCTTTACGTACTTTAAAGAACAACGACGTTACAGTAAATCATAATCTTCATTTTGGATTTAACTGATCTTCTATATCCTTAATCACTTCAAACATTATTTGTGCCGTGTCATTTGGCGATGAACCATTAGGGATAACCGTCAATTTATCAGCTGGTATTTCACCACTATAACCCGGCACAAATTGCTCTTCAATAAAACAATGCACCATTTCACTTATCGCTTCAGTACTGATAAATAACTTATTGATGTACAACAAACTCTTACAATCGTATAAGTTGCCGTAACTTGCCATTGAAGCAATCGTATCGTCACCAAGATTTGAGAAGAATACGAGTGTATCATTCTCATACAAATCGTATACCGTATCAATATCCCAGTCATCCAGTTCATATGAATCCGTATCGTTAAACTGATTGAAGGCAATACCCGCTTCAGATAGTTTTGCTTTCAAGCTTTCCAGTTCATCGCTCGCTTTAAATCTTGTACTTAAATAAACATCGTATTCCGCTGCGCTTAATTTAAATGCAAGCGGCAGTGGCATTGTGTTTAAGACATCCTGCATAGCGTCAGACTGTAGTTGCTCACTAAAAACCTCTCCGATTACAAATACCATGACCTCACCTCTATCTCATCATAACGAATAAAGAGTAAAATGACACGCGATAATCTTTTTTAAATTGATATAATAAAAAATAAGAGGTGAAGTTATGAATTCAGTTTTATTAAGAGAAGAAGATAAAACTATTCTTCGAAAATATAATATTAACCCTGATGAATTTGATGAAGATTTTGAAGACATCTTTAGAATGATTGGTTATGCCTATGATGATTTACTATTCAATGAATTTGGTTATGAATTTAGTCCGGAAGAAATAGAAAAAATCCCTAGAATTGCAGCGATGAAAAAAGATTTTGAAAGTATCTTTGATCATATAAGTATTGATGAAGGATACATTAACTATAATCATTTTTATATTTCAACATATGATGGAATTCATTGTACTATTATGTTAAAAAATGGTGAAACACTTAAAGGGAGAAGTATTGAAACATCATGGGTTAGTAAAGAAATTACATTAGAGATTACTTCATTTTTTAGAAAGAAAAAAGTATATATCAATGCTGAAAATATTATAAGTATAGAAATAGAAAACAGCACACTATAAAAGTGTGCTGTACAAATTATAAATCCTTTTCTGGCATATTTTTAAACATCGGCTTATTTTCAGTACCACCAAATGTAATAATTACCTGAAATCCATTATTTTTATTTGTATTATAAATATATGTTTCACCGTATAATTCATGATTTACAATCTTAGTAGGTTCCCCAAAAACTTGCTTGACTTCATCTTTAGACATTTCTGTCATTGGAGTTATAAAATAATCACCAAAATTCTTTTCATGACCATAAAAAGAAATATCTCCAACTCTTGAAATTCCACCTTGGTGCATGTCTGTTCCGCCATATTCATCAATTGAACCATATAGTTTTTCTATTTCATCAAATGACATTCCTTTTTTTATACCCGCAAAGTCGTCAGTATGTGCTTCATGGAAGAAATAGTCTTTAAACTTTGGATCTCTTATATCGATTTCTCCGTTCTCATCGATAAAGCTATAGTCGCTCTTTCTTGTTTCATTTTCAGTTTGATCACTTGTTTGCTCAACTTCTTGTCCTGACATAATTTGTTCGGCTATTTTTTTAATTTCAGGGTTCATTGTTGCTTTCAGAATCGTCATGTTACTTAGATCAAATCCCCATGACTCAGAATAGATTGAGAAATAGTCGTTGACTTTATCTCCACCTGTTGTCTTATACTCATATACTTTTCCGTTGTTTGCTAACAGATAGACGATTGTTTCAGTCCCCGGTTTCATAAATCCTTCAATACCTTCAACGTTTGATGTATCCATTGCTGCTGTCTGTTCACCTGTAGTGCCGTCTTTAGCTTGATAAACCACAACGCCACCTTTTACCTCAATATCATGAACTATTACACCAGGATTGAGCATCGCTTGAGCAAGCATCAACCCATCTTCTGTAGGAACAAATAAGTCTGTATTGATGCCCCCGCCATGTATTAAGTATCTGCCTGTTGCTGCAAGGTTATTTTTTTCAGCATAATCAAACATTGCTTTTTCAAATGCATCTTGCTTTTCCATGAAGTTGCCATCAGTTTTACCATTCGTTTCTTGCATTCCTTTTTGGTCGTTGACTTGCGCTATACCAATTAAATTATCATTATCATCAAATGAGGCACGTATTTTATAACCATTATTATTATTGTCGTTATACTCAAGCGTATTGCCTGGTGCTCCATCAGTCGTCGGATTGCTATAGACTTTCAGAAATTCTGCTTTTGATATTTTTCTGTTAGGGTTAATCACGATTTGACGAACTTTATTAAGATTATCGTATGTCACACCGTATACATCATATAAAGCTGTCGTCTTTAATCCATATAGATCGTCACCTTTACCAAGTGACGCTCCGTAGATAGCCTCAACTTCATCTCTTGTCATACCGAATTTAATTTTATCTACTGCAAACCTGTGATCATTAAACATATACATCTGATGAAAGTCTTCAGACATAATATCAGTACTTTTATGGTTCACTGATTTTTTTGTTGTCTGCGTATCATTTTTATTTTCTTTTTTTGTAGTATGTTTCACAGTTTTTGTTTCACTATCACTTTGAATCTTTGAGGCACCTTCTTGATTAGCTTTGTCATCATTACAAGCTGCAAGTAATGTTGTGAGTGATAAAGCAAGCATAATTGATCTCTTCATTAGTTTCTCCCCTATATCCATTAATAATTCTTATTTTACAATTGATTCAGCTAAATATGTTAAACAGGCGGAAAATATAATACTAATTTTGATTAATTTACACTAATTAAATTGTCATACATTTGTTACTATATTTGTAAAATGTATTGCGCATCATATTGGGCTACTTTAAGATTAAGCTAGATTACATTAATAGAAAGGGGTTATTTCAATGCTTTGCCCTAATTGCCAAAGTCCTATCCAGCCTAATGATAAGTTTTGCGGGGAATGTGCCCATCCTCTAAAACCTGTCACACCACAAGTTGAAACTTACACCGCGAAAACAGACACTACTCAACACTTCAATGAGACACACCCGACAGAAGAAAAGCCACAATTTGATTTCTCAAAATCCTCTAAAGAAATTGCATTAGAAGGTCGTCACTTTTTCAAAGACGCACTGAAACACCATGATGAAATTATTAATCAACCAAAAAGTTATTCATTTGGGTTACTCGGAACATTATTTGGTGCTGGATTAATCATCGTCTTCATCGCTACTATGCTTTTACTACCTAATCAGATTGAATATCTCAGTATCTCTCAAAGTGAAATTGCATTTAAGGTAACACTTGCTGTACTAGCATTTCTTGTTATTTCTATTGTTTTAACTTACGGTATTATTCGTTTAATCGTTAAAGAACCTATCAACTTTCAGAAGTTTTTATCTAACTACATTTTGCTGAATACCATTTCAATCATGTTATTTGCAATCGCCTGGATCCTCACATTGATGGATCTACGTATCGTGCCAGGTATCCTAACTGTGCTGGGGTTATTCTCTTTACTGATTTCGTCAGTTTATTTAATTACGAAAGCTGCTGAGAATTATTCGATACGTATCGGAAGCTTTTATGGCGTTGTACTATATTTTGTCGCACAAATTATTTGTTTAGTGATTTTCCTGCGTTATTTATATGAAACGGCAGTGATGCAAATAAACAGAGCTGCAAGTGGTTTATTAGATAGTTTTAATTTTTTTAACAATTTCTAAAGGAGCATGTGAACATGAAGTTTTGTACAAATTGCGGGGCTGAAACAAAGCCTGGTCAGAAAATATGTACGCAGTGTGGTAAACGCTTGCTAGATAATATCAGTAAACCTGAAATTCACTCGTCGCAAGAACCTGCTGTAACAAAAGATATACCAACGCGTACTGAAGAAAATATTCAGGAAAATAATCATCTTGAACAAGAGAAGCAAGAAAGAATAGTTGTGTCACGTCCACTAAAAGAAGCGTCGCAATCTGAAACGCACTATACTACCCCTGAACCTGCAGCTAGACGCGAACGTAAACCCGTTGCACAGAAAAAGAATCGTAAGAAATCATTGTTACCGCTACTTATCGCACTACTTTTATTACTTGGACTAGCTGCAGCGTATTTTATCGGCAGTCAGATGACAAACCCTGAAAAGCATGCAGAGAAAATCATCACTGCAATTAACGAAAAAGATTATACAACGCTGCAACAACTGATTTCGAGTGAAGCTGATGGAGTTTCTAAAGAGGAAGCAAAAGCTTATGCTACATTAATTAACGAAAAAGGTATGTCAGAGTCTTTTGATAAAGGGTTACATGATGCGGTCAATGAAGTAAAAACTGCAGATGCCAGTGATACGCCTGAAGTAAGTATTAATGACAATAAATTAATGACACTAGCCAAGCAAGGTAAGAAATTCTTAATTTTCGATAACTATGTCTTTAAAGTACCTATGCAAAAAGTTAAATTACGTGGTACTGAAGAGGGAACACTTCAATTTAAAATCAACGGAGAAAATCATACGTTTAGCACGACTGAAGGTAGCGAAAGTGACATCGGGGCTCTTGTTACAGGTTTGTATCAGTTAGATGCGACTAAACAGGTGAATAACGAAACACTCAACGGTAAACTTATCATCGATACTACAGGTGATCCTCAAACTGAACAACAATTTGATGGGTTATTTGTAAAAGTAGAAGTTACAGGGGACGATAACCTTGATGCAGAAGATACTAAGATTATGGTCAATGGTGATCCTGTTGACTATAATCCAGACAAACTCACTTATGGTCCATTTAACGGTGAACAATTTGAAATCTATGCAGCAGGTGAACTCGAAGGTAAAAACTTTACGACAACAACGACAACAGTTACAAAAGACGATATCTTAAACGGAGATAACTCTGTTACTTTAAGCTTTGACACAGATGAAATAGACAGTTATATCGCTGAGAAGAATGCACCAGAATCTTCAGATGATAGCGAAGATAGCTCAGACGAAAGCAATGATAATTCTGTTATCATTACTTCACCAGATGATGCACTAGATGCTGTACGTGCGTACGAAGATACATCTGACTTAGCTGATCCTGGTCAGGAAATTCGTACCCCGGTTAGAAATGCGATTGGATGGGGCTTTGGAATCTTTGAAGACGGGGAAGTCGTAAAATCATACGATGTTAAACTTGATGGTACGGTCATTGAATATGACGCAGATGCCGAGGAAGTAAGTCGTTATAATCCATATGAATAAGGAGGTTAAGTAATATGCTATGTCCAAAATGTCAAAATACAATCAATCCTACAGACCGCTTCTGTAGTAAATGTGGATATGATACACAAAAACAGGATACCCCTGTTCAAAATTCTGCACTCGCTTTGCAAAGTAAAAACTATTTCCAGGCACTATTCTCACATGATAAAGAAATAAGTAGTACCCATGCTTACAGTACGAAGTTATCCCTCGCATTAATCGGTGCAGGTATACTCGCAATTGTTATCTTACTGTTAGTTCTTACTCATGAAGTCGAACACATTTCACCATTGCAAATTATTATTAAGATCATCATGCTTACAGCAATGTCAATCGGTGGCACGACTTACTTAATCCATTTTCTTGTGCAAAAGTTTACGGATCAGAAAATCCCATTAAAAAAAGTTCTTTCTGATTATGTATTAATCAACACCTTTGCCATCATAAGTATATTACTCGCTGTAGTATGCTTTTTGATTAAAGTGAATTATTTGCCACAGTTCTTTTTCTTAATGGCAATACTTATCTTTACAGTTTCACCGCTTTATTTATTGTCTAAGTATATCAGCACACATAAAACTTCAATCGGCAGCTATTATATCATCCTAATATTCTTAGTCGCACAGTCATTTCTAATGTTTATGATTGGTGAATCAATATTTGTCTCAGTCACAAAAATGACAGCAGATTTCATGCAAAACTCGATCCAGAGTGGTTGGTAAAAAATAAAGCTTTTCATCTCAGATTTACACTGAGTATGAAAAGCTTTTTTTGGTGTTTCATATTGTCTTTAGTTCGCATATCACTTTGTTTTGCGAACTAACTATTTTGTCTGTCGGGCGATTGCTTGCATTAGTTCGCATATCTCTCTCTTTTGCGAACTAACTGTTTCTTCTGTCGGACGATTGCTTGCGTTAGTTCGCATATCTCTCTCTTTTGCGAACTAACTATTTCATTTGTCGGACGATTGCTTGCGTTAGTTCGCATATCTCTCTCTTTTGCGAACTAATTGTTTCTTCTATCGGATGATTGCTTGCGTTAGTTCGCATATCTCTCTCTTTTGCGAACTAATTGTTTCATCACTCAATCAATCACCTTCATTAGTTCGCATATCTCTCTCTTTTGCGAACTAACTATTTCATCACTCGATCAATCATCTTCATCAGTTCGTATAACTTTATATTTTGCGAACTAACAAACTAAGTTAAGCCTTTTGAACAGTGATTGTCCAAGAAGCATCATCTAACTGTTCATAATTTGTTACAGGATATCCTTGTTCTGCAGCCCAGTTCGGAATTGCTTCAGTCGCTTGCGTACAATCAAAATCAATCTTCAACTCATCACCTATTTGTAATTCTGCCATTTTCTTTTGTGCTTCAATAAGCGGGAATGGGCAAACCATCCCTACAGTTCCTAATTCGTGTAACATATTCATCCTCCTAAATTGTTTGTGCTTTCACTTGCGCACGTTTATTGACTGTCTTCATTGGTTTAACAAATAAGAAATAACTCATAAACCAAGTTCCTAAAATCATAAATAATAAAGAAATCCATCCTTGTGTATTCATTGTTGCAGTTGACACAAGACCATTCCCTATAGAACAGCCACCTGCCAGTGATGCACCGATTCCCATCAAAGCACCACCAAATACACTATTTCGAATCGTGATTTTATCCGGAAGTCTCCATTTAAATTCTCTTGAGCCACGTGCAGCAATGTATGATCCCAGTAAAATACCTAATACTAAAAACGCACCCCAATCAAGTAGCTTCGTATCACCATTTACTAAAAACTGAAGTAAGTTAGCTGAAGGTGTTGTAATACCTAAACCATAATTTCGACCCGTACTTGCACTCATCGGCCATGCAATTAATGCAATTAAACCTACAGCAATAGCTGCAGCAAATGGATGATAGCGCTTTTCAAAGAATACATGACGTAAGCCTGTAAAGTTTTGCTTAAGTTTTGGAACCGCAAATTTAGGTTTTGGTTGTCGTAATGTCTTAGCAACTAAAAAGATAGTCACGATCATCAGTAACAGAATAAATACCCAATAAGGTATACCTGTTGATTTAGATAGATTGGCATCAACAACTGTTACTCCGTTTAACTTATCTAATAAAGGCTTTAATACCCCTGCTTTTGTCATTGCAGCAAAGAATGCATACATAAATAATGCAATCCAGCTACCAATTAATCCTTCGCCTGCACGATACCAAGTACCTGTCGCACACCCTCCTGCCAGTACAATACCTATACCAAAAATAAAAGACCCAAAAATTGTACCGACAATAGAAAATGCTTCATATTCAAGATGAATCTTACCAAGAGAAGTCAGTATCAATAAACCAATCGCCTGAATTGTTATCGCGATTAGTAATGCATAAAACATCTTATTGTTCTTTTGTACATACATATCACGGAAGCCACCCGTTAAACAAAAACGTGTGCGCTGCATGACGAATCCGAGCAATGCACCCACGATTAAACCACTAAAAATTGTCCAGACCATATAGACCTCCTATAATTCCGATAATAATAGTAAGAAATATAATTATCTTATATGAAATTTATTAATTAATCAACACCTATGTTTGAGATATTTTATTGCATAAAAAATAACACTCACACATTGGAGGGTTAATCTTCTTCCGGCTTTCGCAGTAACTCATATCTTTCACTTACCAGTACGTAGCCTTGTCTTTGATACATTTCACGTGGTGAGTCATTGCCGTCTGCAATCAGTATCACTTGTTTTCCTCTTTGCTTTGCGTAACGCCACACTGCTTGTTGCAGTGTTGTACCTACGCCTTGTTTACGCATAGCATCCAGCACATAGAAGTCATCTATTTCTATCAATCTTTCACTTTCAATTGCTTCTATTTTTCCAGCAGGGAAACCATGTTGATACCCGACAAATTGCAATACCGTATCATCTGACAGATCTCTTTTATGTGTCTCCTCTTTCAAATCAGCAAATGCTTCGCCGTACTCTAATTCTCCCTCACGACATACTTCAAGGAAATCTATGAACACATCATCATCGTTAATAACTTGCTGCACTTCGATTTCAGAATCTCTTGTCTTTGGCTGTTCTGTTAGTAAATATAACTCCATCTTCTCAAGCGTAAATCCTAGTAAACTTGCTTGCTCAATCAATTTCGGGTCCAGCGTCTGATTTTCCGGAAAGATAAACAGAGCATGTTTCTGACCGTGTTTTTCGTGAAACGTTTTTTGCATTTCATAATCTTTTAGAAAGGTCGCAATATCTGGCATCTGTTTATATTCATAGTAATTGGCGTAATACTTTATCAGTTGGCTCGGCGTATGATAATGTATGAATCGTTCATTCTCGCTATACAAATCTGCATCGACTTTCGTATCTTTAAAACTAATCGCGAATTTTTTCTCTCTATCCACCATTCTCTCACCCCTATTTGTATTTATTACCATTATACTAAATAACAAGAAAAAAGACCCGTATCATTTTCGATACGGATCTCTTGTGTCATATTGATATTGATGGGTTGATTGGTACGGGTTATATTCATGCGTTATCCCTTTTGGATTGGGTCCCCATTGATTTGTACCTGGCTTTGAATCCTGTGCGCACCAAACGATACACCAGATGGCAAGTCCTAGGTTAATCAATCCAATAATCATCTGAATAAATAATGAAATCACTGATGGATTTTCAGGATTTGTTAAGACGTTAGCAATGATGATATTAATCCATGACAGTACGAGCGGAATGACATAAAATACAATGACCCATTTGCCACTTCTACCTGTGTCATGCAGTCTGCGAACCATCAATGATAAGTTCGGAATAAATAATACGATTAAAACAACCACCCAAAATAGAATGATAAATAACCCAAAGATACCTAGTACACCAGCCATTGTATTTGCAGTTTCCATATCAGAATTCCCTACAGCTGCTATACCTATAAGGATCGTACAGACTGTAAACATTATGAATGCTGACCCAAGCAGTACGAGTTGTGTAAAGAACGGCACCCAGTATTCCTTACGGCGAGATCTCCCGCTAAAATCAAATGCTCTTGTCCAGAATAATTTCGTTGCTTCCCAAAAAGACATCGGTTGTGGATACATATTTTCCTCCTCTATTGCACAGCAATAATGATATTTTCATTTACTTTTTTATGTTTGAATTGTTTGGCATGTGCTAAGTCATCATTGAATATAATCGTATATTTATGACCTTTTAATGCATAGTCAAACTTTTTATCGATAATTTCCTCCTGGAATCCAGTAAGTGTAAACTTATGATAAATACCTGCTGTGTTATCTTTTAGAACAGGTATTACCGTGTATTCAGCAACAGGGCCGTAAGGTTGTTGAAAGAAGTAAAACGTGACATCGCCATTTGTTAATGTCGCTACTTTTTTACCTGCATCGTTAACTTTTTTTAAGGTCGTATTAACTGCTTGCTCATGTGTAGCAAAACGTGTTACCTTTTCCTCCGTGCCAATACGTTCATTCGCGTTGCTCAACCATTCGCCATTGTCTCCGATAAAAATTACATCTTTGTTTACTTCCTGATCAAGCAATACGCCATGCGTACCATCTTTATCTTTCATAATAATATGACTTGGATCATCACCATTATCAATCTCACCTGACATATAACGCATCTTTCCTGCTGGAGTTGAGAGTGTCCAGTCATTCGTAATAAATTGCTTGTCCTTATATTGATGACTGATCACTTTAGGGAATGCGACATTCGTCTTACCCGTATCATCAAAAGTCAGGTAACTATGCATTATATTGCCGTTACCGGTATAAGTTCTTAGATTAAAGTACTTGCCATCGTTCATTTTAAAGAATTCATTACGCACACTCATATCATTTAACTGTTCCATCGCTAACTCATCCACATGAGACTTTGCTTCCTCATAATATGGATACGACTTCTTAATATCCTTGATATCTGCTGAAGTCACGACCGACTGATCCTTATGCATCGTATGAACCACTAAGAAAGCTGTTACAGCAAGGAGTAACATCACAGTCATTGCTATTAATCCTTTTTTCATCCTATCACTCTTTTCAGTTAACATTATCATCATTATACAATAATTACCTCTGAAATCATACGCATGAAAAAAACGCCCTTTTAAAGGACGTTTCACGATTATTTATCCTGATCTTCTTTACTGACTTTCTTTTCACCTGGTTGTAAATCTAACTGATCTTTAACCTTCTCATTCATTTCACCATCGATGACTGTTTCCGGCATCAACTCGCGTCTGTTGCTTGTTGTCTCTTTATCAACGTTTGACATATTAATCGCCTCCTCATCCTGATACTTTTATTTACCCCATAAAATAAAAATTATCCGTGTTTATTAATCATTTGATTTCAGATAATCCATCACAACACTTCCAACGGCTTGAGCTGCAAGTAATAATGAAGACTCATCGATATCAAATTTCGGATGGTGATGTGGATATACCTCTCCTTTTGGTGCTGCACCGACATAGATAAACGAACTTGGCAGTTCTTTGGCATAATACGCAAAGTCTTCTGAAGGTGGTTGTGCATCACACGTTTCAATCTTTAATCCATTGTCAGCAATCACCTTAGCTGCATATTCTGTAAACTCAGGGTCATTATACAGTGGCGGATAATCATCCTGATAATCTAAATTGCATGTTACTCCGTATGTTTCTTCTAAGCCGTGTGTGATACGCTCAATTTCTTTACGAATGGTTGCTTTTGTATCATCCGTTAATCCACGTACATCACCTTCTAAGACAACTTTATCCTTTATAATATTAAACTGACCTTTACCATCAAATGAACCAATCGTAATAACACCTGTTTCAAACGGATTCAGTCTTCTTGAAATAATCGTTTGAGTAGACATAACGAAGCTACTTGCCGCAACGATTGCATCATTTGCCATATGCGGTGATGAACCGTGTCCTGATTTACCCTTGACCTCTAACTTAAAGAATGCACGACCAGTCTGAGTGTAACCCGACTTATAATAGATACTTCCTGGTTGCATCGTACTCATCACATGTGCCCCAAGCACGTGGTCCACACCTTCCAGTACACCATCTTTAATCATCCCTTGCGCTCCGCCTGGCGGAACTTCTTCAGCTGGTTGATGGATGACCACCACTTTACCTGAAAACGTATCTTTCATTTCAGCAAGTGTTTCAGCGAGCACCATCATATAAGCAGTATGGGCATCATGGCCACACGAATGCATCACGCCTGGATTCTTTGACGCAAATGATAATCCCGTTTCTTCCTGAATCGGTAACGCATCAAAGTCAGCACGAATCGCTATCGTCTTACCTGGTTTACCCGAATCAATCGTTACTTTAATCCCTCGTTCTCCAATATTTGTTTCAACCTGTACATCTTTATCTTTATAAAAATCAGCAATATATTGTGACGTCTTTTCTTCCTGAAAACTCAGTTCAGGATACTCATGCAGGTGACGTCTGATTTCAATCATCTTATCAGCTTTTGCACTAAGTGCTTCAAATAATTCATTCATACAATCATCTCCTTAGTGATTGATATACCCAAAAGATTTTAATTTATACAAAATTATAGCCACCTATTCAAACAATAACCCTCAATCAACATCCAATGGTATAATAACGTTTAAGACAGAGGTTAATAACTCAACATTCAGAGGAGGTTTAATATGGATTTCAGAACACGCGCGCTTGAGATGTTACGTGAGACGTATGGTGAGGACAGTAAGTTTCGCGAAGGGCAGCTGGAAGCGATTCTTGCTGTTGCAAACAAACAGAAGACACTCGTCATTCAGAAGACCGGATGGGGAAAATCAATTGTTTACTTTATCGCAACTAAGTTACTGCGTGAACAAGGAAGCGGTCCTGCAGTCATCATCAGTCCACTACTGGCATTAATGCACAATCAGATTGATGCAGCAGCAAAGCTTGGTTTAGATGTTGTTACGATTAACAGTAATAACCGAGATGAATGGGATGATATCTATGCAAGACTTAGTGCAGTCGATGCGATCATCGTCTCACCTGAGAAATTATCCGATCCACGATTTATCGACGCACTTGCTGCAGTGAATGATATCGAACTGATTGTTGTGGATGAGGCTCACTCTATCTCTGACTGGGGACACGACTTCAGACCAGATTATCAGCGCATCGTTAACCTGGTAAAAGATTTACCTGATTCGATTGCGATACTGGGCACTACAGCAACAGCAAACGACCGTGTCATTGAAGATATTAAGTCTCAACTCGGTGAGCTTCAAGTCTTCCGTGGAGATTTAATTCGTTCAAATATCTCTATTCAGGTTAATCCATCTCAATCAAAAGCAGAGCGACTTGCTTTGCTTGGTGCAAACTTAACTGAACATCCATTTTTAAGTCAGGAACAAGGTATCATCTACTGTCTGACAAAGAAAGAATGTGAATCAGTTGCAAAATTTTTAGTTGAGCAAGGTATCTCAGCTGCACCCTATTATTCAGGCATGCGTGACGCATTTGGTGAAGATACATCAGAAATAATACTGGAACGTTTCCATAGTGGTGACATACGTGTCATCGTTGCCACTGTAAAACTCGGTATGGGCTATGACAAATCAAATATAGGTTTCGTGATCCACTATCAGTTGCCACAAAACTTAATCTCATACTACCAGCAGATTGGACGTGCGGGGCGTGACGGGAAACCAGCACTTGCTATTTTGTTACATGGTGATGAAGATGATACGATTATTAAGTCATTTATCGAAAGCGCGAATAAAGATCCGCAGCTACTTTCTGAGATTCTATCATTAATAGAAGCTCACCCTGAAGGAATGTCCAGAAACGATCTATTGCCACACTTTAATTTAAACGTTACAAAGTTAGGTGCAGTGTTAAAGTATTTGTTTGTACATGAATACATCTTAATGAATAAACGAAAATATGTTATTAATCCAGATAAACCCTTTGATGCTATAAGTAATGCTGAACTTCAGCACAATCTTAATCAGACACGACTGAGAGAACTGGATAATCTTAAACGATTTATTCATTATGACGGATGTTTTATGAAATTTATCGCTGATGAGCTTGATGCCCCAGACGTACAAGAGAAGTGCGGCATATGTGCACATTGCAGGAACCGTCAGTTCATCACACTGGATGATAATCATCCAATGCTGAAATTAGCAAGCCAGTACAAAAATAAATTGCACGGAGAAATTCTGCCACGCAAACGCTGGTCTGACAATAAAAAAATAGATGAAGCATTACAATTTGAACCAGGATGGACGTATACAACAGACGCCTACTCACCCGTCGGACGAAAGTTTATGTATGAACGTGAACATGGGTACTCAGAACAGACAAAGCTTGAAATCAGTCAGTTTCTTAAAGATCATATACTTACCCATCATATCAATACAGTCGTTGCCGTACCAAGCTTACGCAGACCCAACCTTACTCAAGCTTTAGCGAAAAGTATCGCTGATTATCATCAAGTACCTTATATAGAAGCGGTTGTAAAAGCTGATGCCGGAAACAGACAAAGCGACATGCACAATTCCATCATGCAGGAACAAAATATTCAAAACACCATACAACTGCAAAATATTGATAACATCAAAGATAAAAATATACTACTAGTTGACGACACCGTGAACTCCAAATGGACGATGACAGTCATCGCATCCAAACTGCTGGAACATGCGAATAAAGTCTATCCATTTGCACTAGTTAATACAGGTGCCGGTGAATAAAAAAATTGCCTTCAAGATATTATCTTGAGGGCAATTGATATTTAAAAACCGGTTGACCTAAACTATTCTCAAATATACGTGCAGCTTTAATCTTTTTCACATAATCCTCATTGATACGATAAAAATACGTTGGAACGCCGGGTTTTTCAGCAAATCTTTGATAACCAGTAATCATGATGCCATTATCACGCGCTGTCTTATACCCCATATGGATAATCTCTCTTTTATTCAGTATCACACCCGTATGCCCCAATGCTCCACGACTATTCACTTTACTACCTAATACGAAGATATCTCCGTATTGCACATCTTTCTTCTGAATCGGTATAAACAAACGATTCTCCTGAGCAAACATTGTCGTTGTATCTCCAAGCACTGTCTGTTTAGGTAAGTAACCCGCTTCAATCATCGCTGCATAGACAGCACTTGAACAATCCCAAGTATCCTTCCCCCATCTACCTGCATAAGATTGATAACGCGTTTTGCCCATACGATCGTAGAACCATTGCACCATTACATCTTTACTCGGTACACTGCGTTTATAGATAGGTTTTGTATTATTAGGATTTGAAGTGACTAAATGATCACCTGGGTAAGTTGCATCTAACACTAATGCGTTCCACTTCTTAACATTATCCACCGTAATATTATATTTTTTAGCTATTGAACTAACCGTATCATTTGGCTGTACTGTGTGTACTCGAATTGTCTTATAACGCTTTGCATCAGCATTGTTTACTGGTGTTAGTAGTAATGCTCCAGTGGCAATTGCACAAATTAATTTTTTCATAAAATCTCCTCATGGAAATAATTTTTTTGAATAATATTTGAAATATGATACCAGTATTACCTTATATTCAACCCTTTGTATTAGTGAGTTTCAGTACAATTAATAAACAACCGCTTATCAAAAAGATAAGCGGTAAAATTATGCGCATTTCCAGACGTAACTATCTTTATACATTAATGACCCTTGATCACTACCATATACTTTAAGAATGTTATACCATTTCTTCATCTTAGCTTTCGTATTAGCATCAATTAAAATAGCGCGTTCTAAAGTTATAGGACCATAAATACCTGTGTCATAATCATAATCCGTTGTAGAAATAAAAGCTATATTTTTATAGATATCGATGTAGCCATCATAAATACTAATAGACTGTTTCGAAGAATATACGGGTTTACCATACACACTTTGAATTTTAGATCTATTAACACGTTTAATCTTTTATTTTTTTAAAGGTTTTTTATACATATATTTTAAGTTACCTTTATAACTATCAAATACAACATATAAATCATATCCATATTTTGATTTATCATACTTTAATGTATGTTCAACAATATGTTTACGTGAAAGTTCTGAACTAGCAGGAATACCATATGCTTTCTTAATGGCATAATATGATACAGGTTTCTTCGGTGCATATATCAAGTTTTTCGCTACTTTGTAACCTTGATATCCGGCATTATTACCTACTTTATATTCACCGATATTCGTAACCATAGTTTGATAAGCTCTAAAATCATTATTTACTTTACCAGCTAATTCTCCTGCTTTATGTCCACGTACTATATTGTCTGTACTATTTACATAATCTTTTATAAATCCTTTTGACGTAAAATCAATATTGGCCGTGTCTTCTTTATCAAAACGAGGTTTATCACCTGTAGATTTTCCTCCTGCTAACCAATCAGCGTACTTTAAGATACCATTAGCTTCTTGAGTCAAAGCACCCGTCCCACCTACTAAAGTCAGTATCAATGTTTCTTCTTTATTATTTGCCCATGTTTTAAAATATCTGTCTCTATTCACTATATACTGTCTGTACTCTGTATAGTACTTTTTACCTTTTGCTTCCTTTAACCTTTGTTCAGCTAACCAGCTGAATGTACGATCATAATCAATCGCTGTATTGGATTTACCGATAATCTTTAAGTTACTATCATCTACCGGTAAATAATAGTTACCTTTAAGCACCAAAAAGTTATAACCATCAATTAATTTATGTTTAACAACGACTACTTTAGTTCCTGCTTTTAAAGTTTTGAAATAATTATTTGATCTTATGTATGTATCTTTAATCATTACATTTGTATCTTTCAACATTACAGCTGAATAGTCACGATTTCCCACTTTTATTTCAGATGGTTTTGAAGTTTTTACTTCTGCGAATGCTGGTAATGACGGCAACAATAATCCTATTGATAGTACGCTTAAAGCTAATTTTTTCATGTAAATTCCTCCACAGCTATTTAATATCTAAATCATACTACGACTAACAAATAATAACAATAAAATTTACAATTATTTACGCTTATACTAGCGACAATCGGGTACTGATAATTAAAGGAAGTGATAAGGATGATTATGATAGCATTATCTTTACCAGGTATTCTATTCATTGCTTTGATTCTAGGTATTATCGCATGGGTAGTAATCATGTTAATAAACTCTACTAAAAACGCTGCTAAGCAAAACACTTCAACAATCGACAATGAATTAGAAGCTATTGAACGTGAGCACAATCGAAAACATTCTTAAAGTAAAAACAGCGATACTACATTTCGTAATATCGCTGTTTTAATTTCTTCTATGAGTAAAGTAAGCACTATTTGTTTCTTTCAATAAATCAAACAATGCTGTGTTCTTATAAATTCTCTCTCTACCAATCATTTCACTCTCCAGAAAACCTTCTTCTTCAAGTTGTTTCAAATAAGTAATAGCAGTTCTTCTAGAAATCCCAAGCGTATCTTCTAAATAATACGTTTTCGTATAAAATTCATAAAATAATGCTTCAACTAAATCTTTTGAGTATAGTTTCGGTAATTTTTCTTTCAATCTCTCTGTATATAAGTCTATCTGTTCATTAATCTCCATTAATATCTTCAAAGTTTCATCAGCTGTCTGATGAACTGCATTTAACATATAGATAATCCAATCTTCAACAGCACCTTCTTCCTGGTTTTGAATCGCATTCAGTTTTAAATAATAATCTTTCTTTTCTTTTAAAATATATTTACTCAAATATAATATTGGACTATCTAGTAATCCTTTTAAAACAAGAAATAATATATTCAATACTCGGCCCGTTCGACCATTACCATCATAGAATGGATGTATCGTTTCAAATTGATAATGCATGATTGAGAGTTGAATTAATGGATCAACATCATAGTCCTTGTTGATATAACTCTCTAAATTTTTAAGGAGACTAATGATTTCTACATAGGATTCAGGTGGGATAAAGATAACCTCATTTGTGGATGGATTCATAATTTTTGTGCCCGGAAGTGTACGAATACCTGGTCGATTCCCATCTATTATGTCATGAATTTCTATCATTAAATTGGTATGAATGAATCCTCGTTTTTGTACAAATTCAAAACCATGCCAAAGTGCACGTCTATAATTCAAAACTTCTTTTGCCGCTAAATGCACGACATCATCCTTACCCATCGCCTTATACAATTCATCATGTGTCGTTACGATATGTTCAATTTCAGAACTATCTTTTGCTTCATTTAAAGTCATAGCATTAATTAATATATGTTGATTAGGTAGTACCTTTGAATAACCTTTAAGTTCTCCGAGTGTTCTATTTGCTTTAGCTAAGGTTTTTAGGAGTTCCGAATGATTGTGATTAAAAGAAAATGGTAATGTTTTCATTTTACACCTCCAAAATTATTATAATGGATTACAAAAACGTGTGCAAATTTCTCGATTTTTTGCACACGTTATTCAAACCTATGCAAAATTTGCACAGGTTTGAATTAATCATTACTCATATTTCAAAATTTATATCACTAGTAATTTTTTATATCATCATAAATCTAAAGAAATCTCTTAAAAATTCATACAATGTTTATATCCTATTTTCTTTAAATTTCCTAAAACGTGGTATAATGGATTAAAATAGCAAAAGAGGTGAGTAAATGATTGCATGGTATATCAAAAATAATAAAAAATATTTTATGGCTTATATAGCTGCACTCATCATAGTTTTCTTATGTATGTGCTTTATATTTTTACCTAAGTTCCCTCTGATCGCGATGTATCTGTTTATCATGATGCTCTCACTTACCTATGTTGATACAATCAGTCAAATCAAACGATATCTAGAGAATAATAATACTAAACAGTGGCTCGTTGCAAAGTGGCATTATAAAGATTGTGTGACATTTTCAATCTTTGTACTTATGATGCTTGGATTAGGATATATCGCGATTCAAACCTCACCCCCTAATTTACCAGCTATGAGTTCACTTTATGCACTTTCTATCATATTTGTAGTTACTGCAATATTTAAGTGGCTGAGATATATGGAATATAAGCGAGAAATGAAAGAAGGTAATATCGTATGACAAAGAATTTGTACATTAACATGCTTATCTATGGAAGTGTGTTTATTTTATTTATTATTCTTTATAATCTTTTCTTCTTTCCAAAACATTCTCTCATATCATGGTATTTTTTAGTTTGTGTTTTAATAGCAATGGCTACAGTGTGGCCTGAAACAAAAATAAAGCAAACTATGGCTGTAGATAAGATAAATGGCCTTCGGTTAAAAAAATACTATTATTTGAGATATATTTTTATTTATCTCGGTATTCTGATTAGCGGAATTATAATATACATCATCACAAAATCAGATGAAGCGTATACAAATGGTTTATTTACATGGCTATGTGCATGGGGTGGAACCACTATAGGAACTTTTTTCAGATGGATGGCATCTAAAGAAGAACTCAATCAACTCATCAATAAAAACAATAACCCGATCAACGAAGAGTAGCATCTCGTTGTTCGGGTTTTTTATTTTTCAATATCTCACTATATTATTTTTCAATATAATCATATATACTTCCAGCATCATTTTTCTCATTTAATAAAGGATTTACTTGTGTTATAGCTCCTGTTTGTTTATTGATTATGTAATCGTAAGCCAAGCCAGCCATCGATAAATTATAAGAATGTATTAACCATGAATCACCATTATCATCAATAGTTCTAATACCTGTTCCTGACTTTTCTGCTTCATTTGGTTTTCCATATTCCTGCATAAACTCATACAATTGCTCTTTCGTCACTTCTTTTGATGTACCGTCTGATGTCTCATCTTCTATTTCATTGCTTGCTCCGTCATAGTAAAAGTCACTCGCGACATCAAAAGTTTCAGGGAGTTGTTCCATTGATTTAAACATATCGTTATTATCAAACGTGATTAAAAGCTGGAAGCCATTTGAGTGATCGTTATTATAAATAATAGTCGTAATGCCTTCACTTTCACTTGTCAGTGTTGTTGTGGGTTTTCCGTACTTCGCTATTACCTCTTCTTTACTGACTGGTTGTGAAGAATTGATATAGATTTGAAAAACTTTTCCATCCATATTTTCGACCGCAATATCCCCATAGCGTTGATGATTTTCAGATATTCTACTTTTGCCATCATGGGTAGGTTTACCGTATAGTTGTTCTACTTGCGCAAGGTCCATCCCCTGCTCAATGCCTGCAAATCCTGTAGTTCGATTCGATCTTGTATATCCTTTAATGAATGCATCTGAAAGAATATCCACATGTCCCAGAGCATCTACATAGGTATATTTTCTTTTTGTTGTTTGTTGATTACTTTGGTCTTCAGTAGTTTGTTTTTCTGTTTTTTGCTTATCTTTTGTCGTATCTTGTTGTGTTTGCTTGTTATCATCTTTTTGCACTTTCTTTTCTGTTGTATTCTCAGAAGCTACTTTAGATGCACCTTTATCTTGTTCTTCACTTTTATTCTCACCGCATGCAGCAAATAATACTGTCGTAGATAAAACGACTGATAGTAGTTTTTTCATGATAAACTCCTTTAATGTTTATTATTACACTTATCTCTATTATCTACTAAATACTGTCATCTATAAATGATTATTCAAAATACATTTGAAAGTGTTGATTACTTTTGATTATTTATATTAATTTCAAAAAAACCGAATACAAAAGTATCCGGTAGACGTGCTATTGATTTGGGTTCACACCAAATTCCTGTTCCCAGGCACGGTCCATAATACCCGTTGCCTCCTCTAATCGTTGATTATACTGCTCCTCTGTAATCAGCCCCGCTTCTAAGTCAGCAGATGCTTGCTGCTCAATCGCACCTTTTTGATTTCCTGCTGCAACAATTGCCGGCGTTCTACATACTTCAGGAATACCCCCTTGTATATTCTTACAGAAATCAATAATTTGCTGCTGCGTGGGGTGATTTGCCTGCGTCATTTCAGAAGTCGGTTGTTCTTGTGTCAGTGTCTCTGTCGTTGCTACTTCTGTTGTCTGCATTTCTGTCGTTGGTAGCTCGGTTGTTGTCATTTCTGTTGTAGAAGCTTCTGTCGTACTTTCTTCTTTCTTCTTTTTATTTTCTTTTATTTTCTTTTTCGCTGATTCAGCTTTATCTTCTTTCTTTGAAGACACGTCTTCTTTCGGTTCTTCTTTTGTTTTTATTTCTTGCGGGCCTAGACAACCTGATAATACTACAGACGCTGTAAATAAAGTCGCTAATAATTTATTCATCGTCATCCTCCAGATTAATATTTTAAAATTATTTTATCATAATAATATAATTACAAATAATATTTTTAATTAGGTTCGTATATTTCTAGTTACTTCACTCATCTTTTGAAGGCTGAAGTAGTATAAATATTAGCGCTAGAGTAAGCAGCATATCCCCACCCTTTAATAAGAATGGTGTTATATCTTGCTGATTAAAATAAATGTGTGGATAGTTATTCAAGAACAGCATTGCTGAAATAATGATTATAAATATATAGAGTATAAGTGAAATCGACCAATGAAATTTCGTATCGCGTGTTCTTCTAATAACGAGCGATAAAATCCCAAGTATGAGCGGTATAAATAATATCAGAAAAATAATACATCCAAAGATGATCGCCAATCCCGCAAATAATATGAGAAGAAAAGATATACTTTCACCGTCTTCAGGCATCAAATATGAATAAATGTAGTAAGAGCTAACGATAGCAACGACTAAACTTAACATTAAATACAGAATATAGAGTGGACAGCGCTTTAAAAACTGCATACGCGTTAATTTTCCCTGGAATGATATTATTTCTCTCAGCCGCTTCATACCCCTCACCCCTTATATTTATCACCTTCATTATATGATGTTTGCTTCACTATGAATAGTTACACTTTTTTTATCCCATCATTTTAATGCTTATGATTTCACAAAATGGTAATAATTTATGAAAAACTTTTCAAATTTTTATTGTATCGATTGACTGTAATAATCAATTAATTGTATAACTATACTCACCCACCCAAAATTAACATATAAATACAAAAAGGAGTTAATTTATGAAACAAAGAATTGAAAGTATCGACATCATCCGGGGCATTAGTATTATCGGTATTCTATTTATGAACATACTAGGCTTCCACATTTACAACGTATATCTTGAACCCTTTAAAATCTACAAAGATAGTATGAGCCAGACACTCTATCAGCTCAACATGCTATTTGTACATAATTCTTTCTATCCAATATTTGCATTCCTCTTCGGACTTGGACTGGCCATCATGTACACCAACATGAAACATAAAAATATAAAACCAGGCATCGTCCTTTACAGACGTATATTTTTTATGATGATCTTCGGATTTATTCATGGCATGCTGCTATTTAATGGTGACTTTCTTCATCTTTATGCCACGCTCGCAATCGTTGCAATACCTTTTCTATTTATCAGAAAGCGCCATGCATTGATTACCAGTACCATTCTCTTTGGACTGAATATCTTAGTCTGGATTTCATCAATCATCTGGAAAGAAGAGATTAATATGGATGGCTTAGCTCAGGATTCTACAGCTGGACTGAAGTCAGATATCGCACATCACGATATCGCAGGGATTATTCAATGGAACAGTGATATATTCATCTCTGAGAAATATCCTCACGTTTTTACATGGCTGTTACCGAACATACTCATGGTATTTCCATTTATCCTGTTTGGGATATGGTTCTATAAAAGTGACGGTATCAATAAAATACGTCACAATATAAAACGTTCAACAATCATTGCCATACTACTTGCTGTGATAGGATTCGCCATTAAAGCAATGGGTGTTTATCAGTATGATGTGATTACTACAAGTCAGCACATCTATATCGGAGGAAGCCTGGTTGCAGCAGCGTACTTTATAGCAGTAGTCATCATGTGTGAGCAACCTAAATTATTAAATCTGTTATCTCCATTTAAAGCACTCGGGAAACTCGCATTCACCAACTATATTATGCAAAGTGTGTTTATGTTTATTATCTTCTATGGATTAGGGTATTACAGTAAGCTCACCCTATTACAAATCACTTTAATCGGAGTCGGTATTGCTATTACCCAGGTAATATGCAGTAATATCTACCTGAAGTATTACAAGATGGGTCCACTCGAGTATGTGTGGAGAAAATTGACGTATTTAAAATAAGATTAAAAAGTGAGATATATCAAAAGATATACCTCACTTTTTAAATTCAATATTATTGATATTTAGCTAATATTTCTTTCCATTTCATTTGAGCAGCCTGATCCTGTGAAACGATAAAAGTTTGACCTGGAGCATATTCTCCGCGTTTACCATTGTCATCATATTCCCCAAACCCAACAGAAAATGTTGCATCTTCATAGGGTACTATCAATTCATAAACAGTACCATTATCTGCAAGCATATATTTATGTATTTTTGTATCAGGTTTCATTTCTTCTCTATAACCGTATGCAGTAACTGTCTCGTCTAAATCTTTGTCGCCCGTCTGCCCATCTTTTCGTGTATAAAATACAACGCCACCGAGTGAATGAATATTAAAGCCGTGAAATCCTGGATTATTATTATCTTGCGTTTGTACTTCTCCGTCCGGTGTATCAGCATACCAATCACCACGACCTGCCGCACCATGACTAAAATAAGTTTTTGATAATGCCATATTGGCTGTTCTTGCACGTGGTGCAGCCCAGTTATAAAATTCATCGATCATTGCATCTTGTTCATCTAAAGTATATTGTCTAGAACTTACCTGATTTTCTTTGGACTGATTTTTTACTTCTTTGTTATTTTGTTGATTGTTGCTATGAGTAACTTTCTGATTTGATTGATTTTCAGTTGATACATCTTCTGATGTGTTACTTTCTAATGACGCTGTGTCCTGTTTTTTCTCAGTTGTCTTTGAATCCACTTTGTTATTATCGATAATCTTTAAACTATCTTCATTTGATACTTCATTACTACACGCAACAAGTAAGATAGACCCGAGCATAACTGTTATTAATTTCTTCATAGTATCCTCCATCTTTAAAAGTAAAGACTCTAACAAAACAACCCAGATTTCCATCCGGGCTGCATTGATTAATTATCCATCTATTTTTCTTAAGTATTTCACTTTACCGTTTTTACGGTCCATAGCGACAATAATTTTGTAACTGTCTTCAAAGCTTGTGTCATAGATCATTTTATATTCTACACGATTTTTCTTTGATACACTCACGCTTGTTGGTTTGCCGTATTTTTTAATGATTTGATCGTACGTTACTTTCTTAGAAGGTGTGATCACGACTTCTTTGATTTGTCCGTTATTTGTTCCTGTCTTCGGATAGTCTTTAACATATCCAACATCCCCGATACGCCATACATAGCCGGCATCTGTTCCTAAATAATCACATGGTTGTGCTGCTACACTTGATACATCTTGATATTTTTTAAGTCCTTTAATTGTTCTTGTTTCACTGTCGAAGTAAATATTTTTAAACTGATCACTTAGGATGTCAATTTTAACTGTACTGTTGTTACATGAATAATACGTTTCTTTTCGTGCAGTCTCCATTCCCATATCCACCCACATGTCATAAGACGATACATATGGTGTACCCCATGTACTGTGTGCTGGTACCGTGCCATACATACGGTTCGTAATGAGTGATCGCATATTTGCTTTTGTAAAGTTCGCGCGGTTTTGTCCTTGAATATATAAGTATTTTTTATATGGATAGTAATATTCTTCGTATCCTGTAAGATCATCTAACCAGGCTTTAGCTAATGGGTCCATTTTTGTTTTACTATAGTTGATTTTAGCTGCAAGTGCCTTACCGATTTTAATATTGCTATCATCTACTGGAATATATAGATTGCCTTTTAAAACTAAGAAGTCATAACCATCTACGACCTTACGTTCAACAACGGTAACTTTCTTCCCCTTCTTTAACGTTGTGACTTCGCTCGTATCTCCGTTGACTGCGCGTGTCGCTTTTTGAATCACAGCTTCATAACTTTTAACCCCAATATTCATTGATGATGGTACAACCCTTGCTGCATCTGCCGTTTGTGTAGTGAATAACAAAGCTGTAGTTAACAGTGATAGACTTAACTTTTTCATTTACTTATCCCCTTAATGTGTATTTTAACTCTTTCATTATATCTATTTTCTGGAATAGCAACAATATTTATTTAATTGAAAAGTTATGCAAAATAATGATAAAAATTTAATTGACAGAATATTCACTCTTCGAATATATTTAAGTTATACTAAAATTCTTAAACAAAGGGTGGATATCATGGATAAAAAATTAGAGAGAAAAGTCCTGACGGCAAGTTTAATCGGTTCTTCAATTGAATGGTTTGATTTCTTTTTATATGCTTCCGTTGCAAGTCTAGTATTTAGTAAACAATATTTCGTTACTGATGATCCAACTGTATCGAATCTTATCGCCTATTTCGGTTTAGCTTTATCTTTCTTTATTCGTCCGTTTGGCGGTGTAGTCTTCGCTCATATCGGTGATAAGGTTGGGCGTAAAAAGACATTGGTCATGACGTTAACATTAATGGGGCTTGCTACAGTTGCTATCGGTCTTATTCCAAATCACGATACTATCGGAGTTGCTGCACCAATTCTATTATTACTTTGTCGTTTAGTTCAAGGTCTAGGGATTGGTGGCGAGTGGGGTGGTTCTTTACTCTTAGCGACTGAATATGCACCACCAGAAAAAAGGGGTTACTTTGGAAGTGTGCCACAAATGGGTGTTACAATTGGAATGGTACTTGGCTCACTTTCGTTTTATTTAATGACAGCATTAACAACAGATGCACAGTTTAATAGTTTCGGCTGGCGCATTCCGTTTATTTTAAGTGGCATTCTAGTGTTCTTCGGTTTATGGATTCGTAAAGGTTTGGATGAGACACCAGACTTTAAAGAAACGAAAGAAAGTGGCGAAACACCAAAGGTACCTCTTGTTGATACACTAAAATATCACTGGAAAGAAGTATGTATTACTAGTGGTGCCAAGTTTGTTGAAACTGCACCTTTTTACATCTTCGGTACATTTGTTGTGGGTTATGCAACTGAAAAATTAGGCTTAACGTTTGAAACGGTGATGTTAATTGTGATGTCTGCAGCTGTTCTTACTACAATACTTATTCCTTTATATGGTAAGTTAAGTGATACGGTCGGTCGTAAAAAACTATATTTAATTGGTGCATGTGCTATGTTATTGTACAGTTTCCCGTATTTTTGGTTACTTGAACAAAAATCAACGATTGCGGTACTTATTGCAACAGTCATTGGTTTAAGTATCATCTGGTCACCGATCACTGCCGTGTTAGGTACAATGTTCTCAGAAGTATTTAATAAAGAAGTCCGTTATACAGGTGTTACTTTAGGTTATCAGATTGGTGCGGCTCTCGCTGGTGGCACAGCTCCGATGATCGCTGAATATCTTATGGGAAAATTTAATGGCTCATATGTACCAGTAGCTATCTATATTATGATTATCGCCGTAATCTCTATTCTATCTGTGTTATCAATCAAGAATAAAAAAGCAGATGATTTAGCGCACACTTCAATTAATTAGAAAAGGAGAATATAAAAATGAGGTTTTATAGCGACACTGAGATTGAATCTACTTACAAGATGAAAGATGCTATAAGCGACATTCAACAAGTATTAAATGACTTAAATGCATCAAAGATTATCAATAAAGAAAGAAACGTTATAGAGATGGAAGACACGAAAAACACCATGCTCTATATGCCTTGTGTTAATTTAAATAGTGAGTATTCTATTCTAAAGACAATCTCTATATTCCCAGACAATACTGACCACCCTGTCTCACAAGGGGTAACATTATTAAGTGAGCTCAAGCATGGTGAGCATATTGCAACACTGGATAGTAGTTATTTAACACGACTAAGAACCGGTGCCATGAGTGCGATTGCAACTGATGCTTTATCTTCAGAAACATCAAAAGTCCTCGCTGTTATCGGGACAGGTGGCATGGCATTTGAACAAGTACTAGGTATTCTGGAAGTCAGACCAATTGAAACGATTAAATTATATAACCGTTCACTTGATAAAGCAGAACGCTTCAAACAAAAACTGCAATCATATGGTATTAAGATCAATATAGAAGTTGTAAGTGATATGACAGAAGCTGTGAAAGATGCAGATATTATTAATTGTGCAACGCGATCAGAAGAAGCTGTGTTTAACTACAAAGACGTTAAGCAAAATGTTCATATTAACGGAGTAGGTTCATACTTACCTGAAATGCGTGAGATAGATATTCCGGCCATTGAACAAGCAAAAGTAATCGTCATTGATGACATCGAAGGCGCAACCCATGAAGCAGGTGAATTTATTCAGGCTGAGAAAGAAAATAAATTCTCATTTGAACAAGCTATTCCTTTAAATAAATTGCAAGACCAATATGATAGAGATCAACTCACAATATTTAAATCTGTTGGTGCGGCTTACTATGACCTTGCAGTTACAGTTGGTGCATACAAGAAGTTAAAATAATAAAACAATATAAAAACTAAAAACCGAGTAAGCGAAATATCCATCTTTTCGCTCACTCGGTTGATTTAATCACTTATTTTGTTTTAACCGCTTCTTTAATAATATATTTCACATTACCTTTAAAGCTGTCTAAACCAACATGTACATTGTAACCGTACTGTGATTTATCATACGTTAAGATATGTTCAAGGACTGTCTTATTTGAAGATGCTGTTGCTTTAGGTTGACCATACTTCTTGATAATCTGTTCATACGTCACTGTCTTACTTGGAACATAAACCAGTTTACTAACCTTGCCTGTTTTATTATCCACTTCAAATCCTGCATTATTACCATACTGGAATAGACCCATAAATGTTACCATATAGTCTTTTATTTTATAATCTTTATTCACATCAAACGTTTTCTCACCAATCTTGTGGCCACGAACGATGTTATTCTTACTATTAATGAAGTCTTTCATAAATTGATCAGATAAGATATCCACTTTTACAGTATCCTTTGGTGCCGGATTATACTTAATCTTAGGCATGTTCTTTTTGAACCATTGATCATAAGTGATTAACTCACGACCTTCACTCGTAATAGGTACTGTCTGTCCGACCATACTTAAAAACTTTGCATCCTCTTTTTTCGCCATCCAGTTTTGATAATCTTTATCCAGAATCGTTAAGAAAGATTTATATTGCTTCGCATACTTATTCTTTGCACTTTGTTTAATTAAATACTTTGCACGTGCAGTTAAATGCGATTTATCGTAATCGATATTTGACTTTAGTGCATCATTAATTTCAATTAAAGCATCATCTGCAGGGATGTAACGATTACCTTTAAGTACTAAAAAGTTATAACCTTTAATTAATTTGTGTTTTGTAACAACAACTTTAGAGCCCGCTTTAAGCTGTGTCTTCTGTTTAGTAGGTGGTAACGTATATGTCTCGCGATTAAAAGCCACCGTATCCTTTAAAATCGTCGCGCTATAATCCTGATTTCCTACTTTTAATGTTGAAACCTTTGTCGCAGCCTGTGCGTTTAAAGTCGGTACCATCACACCAAGTGCCAGTACAGCTAAACCAATCTTTTTCATGATATTTCCTCTTTTTCATTATTTTTATTTCATTTTAAACCTTTTCGTGTAGAAATACAATTGCGTATAAAATAATCTAATTAAAAAACCTGGAATCATCCAGGTCAAATTAAATATCTACTTCTATCCTATTCATATCGTCAAATGTCACTATTGAATTAACTCCGTTACGTTTCAATAATTTTCGAATATCATCATTATATATTCCGATGTCGTGAGGAAAATGACTGTCTGAGCTTGTCGTAAATTTCACGTCATACTTACTCAATACTTGAATAAATTTTTCACTAGGACATTGTTCCTTTACTGGATAACGATACTTCAGTCCAACATTGACTTCTGTCGCCACATTATTATCCGCTAAGCACTGAGCAACTTTTTCATATGTTGGGATTAACAATGCTTCATCCGGTCTATAGTTAAATACTTTTAAATTATCCAAATGTGCTATAAAACTAAATATCCCACTCTCTGCTGCCTTCATCACTGTTTCAAAATGGTCTTCATATAAAGCAACTAAATCATATGCTTCAAATTTATGTGCAAGTTCTGGATTATCAAATCCCCAGCCGTGATTAAAATGGACTGATCCGATAATATAGTCAAAGTGAAATGGTTCAAGTAAAGCCTTTAACTCTTCTTCTCCGCCGATAAAATAATCCGCTTCCATACCAAGCTTAAGCTCTACACCAGCTTGAGCCCATTTCTCTTTCTGACTGTTAATAAAATCTACGAAATCACGCATTTTATGTGTCATAACCTGATTAAGCCACTCTTGTTGTCGTTGTCCTAAATCAGTGTCTGAAACATCCATGTATTTCATGAAATAATCTTTTGTTTCTTCAAAGCGATATAAGTGATCTACAATTCCTACTTGTTTTAATCCTTTTTGTAGTGCAGTTTCAAGGTATAAATCAAGCCACCATTCTGAGTAATCACCTTCTTCTAATCGTTTACTGAATAATGTTGCTTTACGATTGATATCATTTAATGTTGCATTACTCTCAGTCTTTTTAACGCTATCTATAGACGTAATCGTCTTATTAAAAAAGTTATTTGTATACGGTCCTTCTTCTAAATGAATATGGAAATCAACCACACTATCACCTCTTAATATCTATCCATTCCAATTTCGATTGCTCTATAATCTCTTCAGGTTGTGCAAAATTTGTGATAACACATTGAATAGAATCATAGTTTGAAATTTTGTATAAAGGTTTCTTTTTATATTTAGATTTATCAGTAATCAGGATGTTAAATTGACTTTGTTTTAACATCATCCTTGAACATAATGATTCATTCATATCGAAATCATAAATGAACTCATTATTAAATGATCCGCAGGAAATAAAAGCTTTATCAAATGTGAAATCTCCAATCTGCTGTACTGTTATCGCACCGCTTATCGCTCGTTGTTCTGGATTCGATACGCCACCCAGCATAATGATTTCGCCGGAAATACGACGTTCTTCAAGCGCACGATTGAAATATTCACATGCAATTAACGAGTTTGTTACAACTGTTAAATCTGATATATCTTCTAAGTAATCAGCAATATAGCATGTCGTTGTCCCAACATCCACAATAATTGTATCTCCCGACTGAATAAACTCTGCTGCTCTTTTAGCAAGCTTACGTTTAGTTTCTGAATTGATCGCCATGCGTTTTTGAAGTGCCATTTCCTTGTTCGAATATTTATATTTCACTGCTCCACCATGTACACGTGTTAGCAGCTTATTCTCTTCTAATAATGACAGGTCTTTTCGTATCGTTTCAGGGGTAACTTCAAGATAAATGGCTAGTTCATTCACTTTAACAAATTTATGTTTCTTAATATGATCAACGATATAATCATGTCTCTCTTTAATTTCCAAGACTATACACCTATTTTCTCTATGGATTTCTTCCAGTCTTTTCTATTAAATCTTTTTAACATCAGTATGGCACGAAGTAATTCATCCAGAATCATCAGAATAAATACGACAATAACGCCCATACTTAAAAACTTTATGCCTAGAAACGCACCAGGAACAAGTAGCACCCACGTTACAATAATATTGATTTTCACCGGGTAAGTAACATCACCCAATACGTTTAAGACAAAGACAAGAAATACATTGATAGCTCGAATCGGCTCGAGCAATAAAGATAGAAGTAATAAACTGAGTATCAATTCAAACGATGCTTCATCAAAATATGTCTGCCCGAAAATATAAAATCCTATTACAATCAGTATCACGATTGCCAGACTCATCAGAGTTGTAATTTTTAAATGCTTATGGACGAGTATATGTAAAATAGTATATTTATGCTTAGCAATAAACTTCCCTAAAAATATTTGATTGGCTACTGCGAAACTTAAAGCAAATGTAAAAGCAAAACCCGTCATTGTCTGAGTCAACATCTTTGAAGATACAGCCAATGTACCGAGTCCGGCAATTAAAGCAGTTAGAACCAGCTGAGAGAAGTTATAAGAAATATTTTCACCCGCACTAGGTAAACCGAGACTAATAATTTTCCTAAAAAAATCACTATTAAACTGTTTTAAACTAACTTTTATAAAATATCTACTAATAAGTATCATCAATAAGATACAACCAACTATTCTACTAATATTTGTTGCCCAGGCAACCATCAAAACAGGTGAATCAAAGCGATCACCCGATCCATATAGTACATAGCCATTCAACAGAATGTTAATACTGCTCATCAGGATTGAAATCATCGTAACGTACTTTGCAAGTTCAAGTACTCTTAGTATCGTTCCCATTAACATATTGCTCGTATGCACAAAATTCATGAGTAATAATGCCAACGCAAAAGACTTTGTAACGTGATAAACATCTTCTGGAATATTTAGCATGTGCATAATAGGATCAATAGATAACATAACGATGACGGAGACAAGTATAGTGACAACTAGGTTAAACATTAAACTCATCGTAATATCAGACTTCATCATCTGCTGATCTTTTTCCTTACTATGAATCAAGCGGATAGAAACACCTACATGAATGATAGTGATGAGAAATGTCACGATCATTAATACCTGATTGGCAAGTCCAACAGCTGCGACAGTGGATAGTCCCACTCCCGTTAACATAATGATGTCAATCTGACTCATTAGCATAAAGAAGAACTGCTCAATTAATACAGGATAAAATACTTTATTAAATCTTTTATTCGTACCTTTTATCATATTCTATTACCTTTGTTGTGACACGTCCTGTTGTATCCAGATCAAACAGTCTGGCACCACGATGCACGTCACCATAACAGTGGAAGCCACTCACTCTGCCAAAACATAAGTTAATGCCGTTTAAATTAAACTGGAAATCATTATCATGGTCATGACCACATGACACAAATGTTACGTCGTTATTATGCAATAACTGAACGAACATACCGCTATTAATATCTGCTGAAGATACTGTCTCATTATAAATACCTTTCAAGCCTTGTTCTTTATTCGCTAATTTATATTCAGGTAATGGGATATGTGTAAACAGTAAATTATTTGTTCCTGTAAAACCTGCTTTAACATACGCTTCTCTTGTCGTGCGCACCCATTGTACATGCTCAGGATGAATATAATCATAATGACTGATGTTCAGCTTGTCGTAATCTCCGCTATCAATCACATAGATTACATGTGTTAACTGATCATCCTGTATAACCTCAATACAGTAGGCTTCTTTATCATCAACGATATAACTGTGTTGCTTTTCTGCCAGTAAATTAATCTGTGATTCTAACTGTCTTAAGTCACTTCTAGTAAATTGGCCTTCTGTATCATGGTTACCATATGTCACAGCAACCGGAATATTTAAAGTATTTAAATGTGTAATCAGTCGTTTATAAGTTACGTCACTATCTATAATGCCTTCTGACCATATCTGATCACCTGTCAGCATCAATAAGTCTGGATGATAGTGATTAACCATTTGTGAAATCAATGCATACGTTGCTTCATCTTCTGTATTATGATGTGGACTCAAATGTAAATCTGTTAACTGCATAATTCTATAAGACATCGTTACACTCCTATTCTTTCATCGATCCAATGTTTACGCCATTAACGAAATGCTTCTGAATAAATGGATAAATGATGAGTACTGGAATAACAACAATAACAATAGTAGCCATTTGAAGCGATTCACCTGTAATCGTAATCTTATCCAGCATTTCATAAGAACCTGACTTCTGCTTTAAAGCATCTGCGATAGCTTCTTGTGTGGTTAACATCTCTTGTAATACTGTCGCAATCGGCTTTAAATTTGCATCACGTACAAAGAATGATCCTGTAAACCAGTCATTCCACTGTGACACGATATTAAATAATGCAATCGTCGCAATCACCGGACGACTCATCGGCAGAATAATACGCCAGAATATTTGAAAGTCATTACAACCGTCTAACATTGCTGCTTCTTTCACACTTTCAGGTATTTCTAAGAAGAATGTACGCATAATCAATATATTCCATACACTATATAACGAAGGGATAATATAAACCCAAATCGTATTCGTTAAATGTAATTGATTTAAAACAAGGTAAAGTGGAATAATGCCCCCACTAAATAGCATTGTAAAAAAGATAAAAAATGTTATGGTCTTTCTAAACGGTAACGTCTTAGAACTTAATGCGAACGCAGCCATTGCAGTAAGCAATACACTCAAGACGGTTCCAACGACCGTCTTGAATATACTGATCCATAATGCATTTACAATTTTTCCTTGTTTAAATATCTCAATATAATTATCAAACGTGAACATTCTTGGCCAGAAATAGATGCCACCTTTTTGCGCATCATTACCATTATTCAGTGATAAAGCTAAAATGTTTAGAAACGGGAGTACAATACTTAAACTTAATAATACTAAGATAATTATTGTGATAATTCGTATTGCTAGCCATGATTTATCTTTGCCTACTGGCATCGTACGTCCTCCTTTAAAGCTTTATACTAGAAACGGATTTTCTCACCTTTTTTAATTTCTTCTTCAACTAATTTTTCAAAGTCTTCGATACCTGCATCTTCAACACGTTTTTTCGCTTCATCTAAAATCTTCTTCGCTTCATCTTCAGATTTTGCGTAGTAAGCACGTTTTAATGCTTCATCGTATTCATTTAAAGCAGTTTCTAAATCTTCTGCACGCTCAAAACGTGGTAGGAATGATTTCACTGTTAAACCATCGATGACTTCAGCATTTTTTAACTTCTCATCATAACCCCACATCTCAGCAATCTTTTGTCCTGTATTTTGCGTGTTCTTACGTGCGCTTGCACCGTACTCAGCTTCACCGAAATCTGCTTTACGGTCAATATCTGTGTAACCTAAATGTTCTGACCAGTATGAACCAGCACCACGGAAACCACGTTTCTTCGCTTTGTCTGGATTTTTAGCAATTTCATCTAATACTTCTTTTTTAACGATTGGATTACCTTTTTTATCTAAAGTATAGTCACGGCCTTCAATACCGTATTGAGAAATTAATTTACCTTCACGGCTTGCTAAGAAATCAGCGAACTTAACAATTTCTTCTGGGTTCTTTGTTGTTTTTGGAATTGCCCATCCTGCATAACCAGATTTATATGATAATGACATTTTGTAAGGCTTATCGATATAGTTTAATGGTCCGATAGGAATATACTTCATGTTTTGGTTTTCAGTTACGTAGTTGTGTAAATCTGAAACGATACCAAATGAACCGTTTACGATACCTTCTTTAGCTTTGTTTTCTGGTAATGTGTAGAATTCTGGATGCATTAATTTCTCATCCATTAATTTCTTAACATACTTCACACGTTCCATACCTTGATCAGTTTGAGACTCATGTTTGATCTTTCCGTCTTTATCTTTTAAGAATTTTTCATCAGCTGGACCAGTCCATACTAAGTCATTGTAGAATGCAGTACGGTCACTACCGCCCCAAGCTGTAGGTCCGATAGGTGTAATTGCTTTACCATTTTCATCTTTGAAGTTACCTTTTTGAATCTTTTTAGCCAGTTCATACATATCTTCTGATGTTTTGATTGATTTTGGATCAACTTTAAGTTTTTCGACGATGTCTTTTCTCACATATGGCCCACCAACTGTTTTTACTTCAGGGCTTGCTGGATTTCTTGGAATACTCATGTGAACTAAGAATGTACCATTTAAATCTTTACGGAACATGATATTGTCTTTTGTATCTTTTGGTAAGTAACCATCTTTGAAGTATTTGCTATAGACTTTAGTGTCTTTTAACATATCCGTTAAGTCTGTTAACTGACCTTGCTTTGCAGCCTTTGTTAAGATCTTCATTTCAGGACGACCACTATCATTTAAGTAATAAGCGATAAAGTCAGGTAAGTCGCCAGCTGCAAGTCCTGCTGTTAAAGCATCTGTTGAATCACTACCAGATGCAGTTTGTAATTCTAATTCGATACCTGTTTTCTTCTTAATTAATTCTTTGATTTCTTTATTTTGATATGGAGAAACGTCTCCTTCACTTTGAAACACTAATCCTTTAATTTTACGGTCTGCTATCCAAGTATCAGGTTTACCTTTTTTATCTGCTTCTTTATCCTTATTATCCTCAGTCTTACCACATGCAGCTGTAAATAATAATACAAACGATACCATTAACAATAATAATTTTTTCATGTGTTTGCTCCTTTTACCATAATGATGTTTTGAATTTTTTTGATGAAATGTAGTTCACTAAAAGAACAAGAATTAAACCGATAACACCCTGGATTAATCCGATTGCTGTGGCATAACCAAAGTCGCCTTGCTGAATACCTGTGCGTATTACAAAGGTATCGATAATTTCTGCAACTTTTGCATTCCCTGGTGTCTGTAATAAATAGATCTGATCAAATCCTGCTGATAAGATATTGCCCAGTGAAAGAATAAATAACACGATAATCGTCGGAAAGATTGAAGGGATAATAATATGAATAATTTGTTTCAAACGATTTGCACCATCAATTGCTGCAGCTTCAAAGAGCTGAGGATTAATTCCCATAATTGCAGCAAAATATATGATGGAACTCCAACCGATATCTTTCCACAAATATGTTGAAAACATGATTGCGTGAAAATATTCCGGATCCATCATAAAGAAATGGTCCCCATCACCTCCTGAAAGTTTAATGATTTGGTTCAGTAATCCTGTATCTGGTGCTAATATATTTCTTGCAATACCCACAACAACTACCCATGATAGAAAGTGAGGGATATATGAAACACTCTGGAAGAAACTACGTAATTTACTATTCTGAATTTCGTTAAACATTAAAGCCAGTATTATTGGAAACGGTAGAGCTAAAAATAATTTCATACCGCTGATAATTAATGTATTGATAATAATCTGTGTACTTCTTGAATCTCCGAAGAAACGCTCAAAATACTTTAATCCTATCCAGCCTTCTCCCCAGATTCCAGAGTTAAATGTAAACTCACGGAATGCTAAAATCATACCCGTCATAGGGATATAACTAAAAATCAAAAAGAAGAGTACACACGGCAACAACATTAAATATAAATAACGATGCTGCCATAAATTTTGCCATGTCGCTTTTTTGCCTATTTGTGTTTTAACCATTTTTTGTTTTTTCGACATAAGCATGACCTCCATTAAATATAGGATTACCGATGGCTACAATCTGGTCATCTACATATTTCTCAATAATAATCCACTGCAACGTGTCATAATCGATACGCTCATCAAAGCTTATACAACCATTCAATATGCTCACATCCAGATAACCGATGTTAGAATCTACTTTAATCTGTGCATCATCTTCAACGACCTTCAATGACTCATGACAGATATCTACAGCCAAACCATATGGCAGGATGTCATCCGTACTGATTGCGTAGCCAAACTGCAATTCTGATTGACCTGATTTCACAGCCTGGATAATATCCTGAGCGTTTGCATCACGTCCAGCAAAGACTTTCATACGGGTTACTGTGCCTGTATAATTTTCGTTATGCCAGTCACGCCCACATGTCATGACAATTGTTGGATTATCCTTTAATAATGCTTTATAAAATGCGAGTGCTTTTTGATTTGATTCTGTATGTGGTGTGTCACCATTCCATACTTCAATCGCATCAAACAAGTCATGCGTTGCAGTGTCGTACTCAAATCTACAACCCGTACATATTGGTGAACCCGTATCAAAAGGATGTGCCATGACAAGCAATGTGTCTTCGAATTTCAGCTCAATTAAAAATTCAAAGATATTCTCTTTTGTAATACGCGTAAAATCCTGATGTTTAAAACGAGAAAAGTTACCGAGACATAGGAAGTGACCATCAAACGTAGTGTATTCAACACCTGGCAGAATCAACAGTTCGTGATCGTGCGTATCTGCTGCGAAATAACTTGTCATCGTATTATGGTCAGTGATTCCTAAAACATCTAATCCTCTATCTTCAGCACTTGAAAGTAGTGCTTCAACCGTAAACGAAGCATCGCTATGATTCGTATGGCTATGAAGTTCAACATGATACGGCTTAATATCATCGCGACACTGTTCACCAAACACTGAAACAGTAAGCTTCACATTATCTGAGACGATTGCATGACAACTCATCGTGATTTCAAGTAATCCATCTTTAAAGTCAACCGGGCTAAAACCTACTGAAGAATTCTTCCCTAACACAATATCCATCTGTTCAAAACTGTGATTCGCACCAATGAACGCATGATTATAACGTACGCTCGGCGTGATTAAATTTCTTAAATGATCTGTCGAAGTAAAAGGATCGATGCTCCCCTGCTGAATCGCATCATCTATTGCTTCAGTAATCAATTCACTATTATCTTCAACTACCGGACTATACTTGTACTGGATCGTAATTGATTCATAAGAACCTTTCAGATGAATATGAATCGGCACATGTGTCTTGTTATTCGACTGATTTAACTGATATTCAGCTTCAAATAACTTATTCATGTGGCGTCACCTGTTGAATACGCTGACCAGTTTGTTCATCAAAGAAAAGTAACGCTTCAAATGGAATGAAGATAGTTAATGTCTGTTTACGCGTAAACATTAACTTCGCATCAAACACTAATTTAAATTCAAAGTTATCTTTATGACATGTTAGTATTTTCTCTGCACCCGTCATCTCGATAACATCTACTACAACATCTTTCAGCGTAATACCATCAGTTTGACCATTCCATACTTCTGCATTTTCTGGTCGGAAGCCCATTACAAGCGTATTGGCATGACTATCTAATGCAAATGGAAACTGAATACGTTCATTCGCAACAGCAAACCCAGTCTCCTGCTTATCGACATGAATAAAGTTCATATTAGGGGAACCAATGAAACTTGCGACAAAACGATTTGCTGGATTATTGTAAATTTCTTCTGGTGTACCAATCTGTTGAATTAAACCATCCTTCATTACAACGATTCTTGAAGCCATCGTCATCGCTTCTGTCTGATCATGCGTCACATAAATCGTCGTAGCACCTACACGTTCATGTAACTTGATAATCTCAGTACGCATCTGTGTACGCAGTTTCGCATCTAAATTTGATAACGGCTCATCCATCAAGAAAAGTTTTGCATCTCGAACAATGGCACGACCTAAAGCAACACGCTGACGCTGACCACCTGACAAAGCTTTCGGCTTACGCTTTAATAAATGCTCAATTTCAAGAATTTTTGCGATGTTTACGATTTTATCGTGGTATTCAGACTTCTTCATCTTTCTCATCTTTAGACCAAATGTCATATTCTGATAGACAGTCATATGTGGATACAATGCATAGTTCTGAAAGACCATCGCGATTTCACGATCTTTCGGATGTAAATCGTTGATGACTTTACCGTCAATCTTGATTGTTCCTGAAGTGATTGTTTCTAAACCTGCGATCATTCTAAGTGTTGTAGATTTACCGCAACCTGATGGACCAACGAATACAATGAATTCTTTTTCTGCGACATCTAAATTAAAGTCACTAACTGCTTTTACGTCCTTATCAAATGTTTTGTTCAAATGTTCAATTTGAATCATTTCTCCACCTCGATGTATGTATTAACAATACATAATATATCAACATAGTTTTAATTTACATTTAAGCAATTGTAAATAAATCGTTTTTGTTATTGTTTTGTTTTTTACAAAACAAAAGTATTTTATGACTAAACAAAGGTTTATAGCCATTTTAAATGTAAATTGGAATCTATTTTTCTCCTTAAAAATTTACAAAAAGATAAAAATAAAAAACCCGAATCCATGATTCGGGTAATCAACTGTTTCTTATTCAACATCCTCGTACATCATATATAAACCTTTCATCTTGTTCTTAAAGCATTCCACATATTCTATAGGTTCAAGTATCTTTACGCGAGGGAATACACGGTAACATAGAAAATATACATCCTCTTCTGTCATATTCACCGCAACTTTATAATTTCCGTTAGACGTACGTCCGTACTCAGTCTTAATTACAGGATTTTCTTCCTTAAATGTCTTGTAGTATTCCGCGTCAATCTCTAAAATCAATTTTGACTTCGTATTAAACTCTTTCTCCGCTTCCTTATTCCCATACTGTTTCACCTGAATAATATCAATCAGCCTTAAACTCTTTACTTCACCCTTATAGTAATAATGTAGATAAAAATGATAATACTGATACGAAATTCTGATTGGTGTCAAACCACGTTCCTCAATTTCGTCCCCTTCAGCATCGTAATATGTAATACTCATCCTTAACTGATTCATGATAATCTCCTGAATCTCTAATAGCAATACAGGAAATATCTCTTGATCAATCTCAAAGTCCTTTAAAAATGACTGCACATAATGCGTTTTAATATTATGTGTCTTATATGTACTTTTAATAAACTCTATCGTTTCCTTCGATAAATAAGGTGTTAAACTTTTTATCTGAATCAGCATGCTCAGTAAACCTGCCGTATGATCATCGACTTGAGGTGTAATCAACGTGTACACACCCTTATGACGTAAGTAATTTATCTTACTTAACTCAGCGTTATCGTCTAGCGCACGCTCACTTGCATTAATGAAATCCTCAAGTGCTTCAATGTAACGATGAATAGAACGCTCAGAACGATTGTACCGATGTAATAGAAAATCCAGTGAAACATATTTATTATTATTCAGTAAAAAATATAAATCCAGCATCGCTGCCGATTTATTCGTAATATGCTGATTCATAATGACTACCCCATGATTAGTGACTTATTTAATATTTTAAATATATATTAGCATTTTGACAAAAACTGTCCGATTCAGCGTAAAAATGCAAAAAGAGATAGCGTTAATTTCGCTATCTCTGAATATTGCATATTAAGTTTTTAATAACTTGCCCACTCACTTGAAGTAATAAACTCGTTCATTGCATTACCATCAGAACCAGCGTCATTTGCAGCATAGTAGTACCATTTCTCTAGTTCTTTATTATTTTTAGTATGGAAAATAACAGCACTCTCTAATTTAGGAGATTCATTATAACCTACCCTATAAGTATAAAAGAATGTAATATTTTTATACACATCCACAATCTTTGAATCATAATTTTCATTAGAAGCTTCAGTAGTTTGTGTACGCAACGGCTTACCATAAACAGCTAGCATCTTTGTTCTAGGTACGATTCTTTTATCATCAATATTTTTATCTACAATTCTAGTAATTTTTTTGTTTTTAATACTAATTTTATTAGATGACTGAAAATCTGCAAATGCTACGTCTTTATTAGATTCATAAAACCAAACACTATTAGCTTGTAACCAAAATAATCGACCATCTTCATTATAGTATCTTTTGTTGTTATAGTATTTCGCAACTTTCCCACCAATAATAAACCCATCCATTGATAGTTTTCCAGCTTTGGCTTTTTTCGCAACACTCGGGTTTGAATAATCAATGTTGGCTTTCGCCGCATCCGCTTCGTTTGTAAATGCTAATCCACTTGCTAATAATGATACCGCAGCACTAGTCAGTAATAATTTTTTCATCGTTAATCTCCCTTGTTTTTTATATTTACAAATTCATCATAACAACTTGAAAAGTCAGTTTTTGACGATTTCAGGTGATTTTTTATAGTTGTTTCTCCATTTAAATTCTTTAAGGTAATTGTATTCACCCTCAATCATCCATATAATTTAACTAATAAATTATAAGTCATAATAATAGAAAGAAGCGTTCGAATGATTAAAAGATGGTCTAAAGAGAAACTATTATTAGAAAGTTTTATATGCGAACATTTACAAGGAAGATTGCAGTGGCATCAGGCTGTTCATCGTTATTCTCATGATCAACCTGCCAGACTTTCTCTTACACTTGATAAAGAAGAAATCTTTGCCACGAATACAATTAAGATCGAGATACTGCGTTATGAACATTACAAACTATCGGACGATGCAAAATCTAAATTTGAAACTGAGATGCAGCATCGTAAAGGCTTTGGGCAACTCATGGAGCATTATCAGGATATTTCTTTTCTCTACGCTGAAAGCAAAGGATTTTATGGTTTCACTGCTTTTGAAGTCATCAGAGAATATCCTAACCTTTCCATTGAGGAAGCCTTAAATTCACCTTTTGAACTAGTACGAGCATATGCAATGTTTGATCGTCGTTTGGGCAGCAGAAGATTGCAAAATTTAGATTTAAAAGATGAACATCCATTAGTAAAGAAGTTTTACAAAATTAGAATAAGTCATAATAAAAAGGATTGATGAAATGTTTTCAACATTGTTAGCATATCGAGAAAAAGATTATGATTATTTATATGATCAGGAGCTTGTAGATTTAAAAGAATTATTACACCAAGAGCTATGGCTGGTGCATACAACAATCGATACAGCTTTTGAAAATTTAATCATGGAATCATATGGATACGAAATAAATATAGAAGATTATTTTGAAGTTGATTGGATTAAAGAGATGAAGCTGCGTCTAGATGAAATTAAGTCACACATCGAATACGATAATCGACTGGACAATGAATATTCATTATGGAATTATGGACAGGATTTGGTGAAAATCACTTTGCAAAGCGGCGAAACATATACCGGTCGTATGTATGAGTTTGATGATTCAGATTTAGACTTTGCATGGTTGACACTAAAAGAGCAAGAGCGTAATGATTTAATCGTTATCTCATTTAATGAAATAACTGGAGTCGTTAAAGTGAAGTCTAATAATATTATTGTAATTCAAGCTAAAAAAAGAGAATTAATAAATAAGGTGGTTAAAAAAATATTTAAAATAGCTCGGAAATAATTTTAAATCAGTGTTATTTAAAAAACTTTCTTAATGCATAATCACAATATAATGACATTACTTTCATAAAGGATGAGTAAAAATGTTTTTCACAAAACACTACGACTTAAGTTATTATAATAATCCAGATGTATATGAACATATTGGAAACAAAATTTATAAGAATATAAAGTTTACTACCGGTTTTATTAATATCGGCGATTATAGTATTTCAATAGAAGCTGTCCATGAAGCCAATGAAACATTTGAGACCTTTGATAAAGTTATTAAAATTTTAAGAAAAAAGTATAGTGTTTGGCCAGTAATGATTTATGAAGATCCTATAGAAAATTTCGAACCAAATTATATGTTGACGTTAGCTGGTTCATTTGAAAATATAAAAATAGTTTCTTCTATGGTTGGGAAACGTATTATTCTAGATAAAGATGAAGATGACATTGTTGTAGAATGACGATTTACACATATTAGAAATAAAAACATAATTTGTTACTTTATGGTGTATAATAGACTTATCAAATTAGAACGGAGTGTTACCGTGAAAAACAAATTAATAGTTGCTTCTCTTTCTGCTTTCATGCTACTTCCAACTTTAACTACCTTTGCAGAAGAAAAAACAGTACAAAATACTCAAGAAGTTGCACCATATCATTTACAAGGGAATACGCACGTAAAGTATAAATTTCTTTTCGATCCAAATTTCACAAACGCATTACAGAATAATACGCTAACTGTTAACGGCTTTAAACTAGCTAAATCTGTAACAGAAAAAGAACGAAAAGCCACATATAAACCAAACTATAATTATTCTAGATACAACAAACAAATCTCAGGTCTTTCTATCAATAAAGATACTGTTGCATTCCGTACAAAATCTAAGAAGATATACGAAATTATCATTCCAGTGAAACGTCACAAGGTCACACAAGATGAATTCATCAAAATTTATGGAAATGATCCATTTGAAACTTATAACACGACTTTTTACAAAGGAAAAAATTATATGTTTGATTCTTATAGTACTAAACATGGTCATTACATTGCACTGTATGACAAAAGTGACCGTACATTAGTAGCGCTTCAGATTTATTCAAAAGTAAAGTAAACAGTATAAAAATAAATCCCCAAAAGTTGAATTTAGCATTCAACTTTTTGGGGATTATTTATCGTCGTTAATATATCCTGAACTATAATATTTTATTTCCATTCACTTTTCTTTATAGCAGGATAATACTCTTTAGTCTTCAACAATTTACTAAACTTTTTAATTTCAGCTACTGTTTTAAAATTATTAAGATGAACCATAATTAACTTTTTATTGTATTTAGTATATACGAATGTTGCAAATTTATAGTGATCCTGAACAATATCGATCCCACCCATATTCGAGCGACTAGTCACTGAAAGAACCGGCTTCTTATATACTTTACGAATCGCATTCATATTCGTATTTTTATAACTGAATAATTCAATTCTTTTCACTTTACGATTCATAAACGCAATCTTATCCTGTAAATCTGAATAACCAGCAGCTCCTAATGTAGTGACTTTATCAATCTTAGTAACCGATGGGTTGGGTGGCGAATAAGAGCCATGACTTGACTGCATTAAAGTGTATGCTTTTTTAAAACGATACCCCTTTAATTTCTTTCCAATTTTGATACCGTCCGGCGCAAATGTACTTTTTTTAATTTTGTCCGCAACTGATTTTGAAGTTAGATTATATTTTGTAGCTGCACTTGCTTCATGATTGATTGACGTAAGCGGTGTGAGTAAGACTGTAGAGAGAACAATAATCTTGGTTATTTTTTTCATGTTGTGCTCCTAATAATTATTTTTAATTATTATAGCACGACTCTTTAAAATATATTCTGAGAATGGAAATAAAAATATGTTAATAAAGATGGATTACTTCCAATCACTTTTGAGAAGTACCACGGGTCCACCTGCAAAAATTCCCCATTTCTTATCTATTCGTTTCCAGCCATTCACTTTATTCATCGTATTACTTTTTGTTAATTGCATCTGGAATAATTTATAACCTGATTTAGGCTTTCTTGTTATATAATCTATTCTTCTTAAATATTGAAAACGTACATTCTTATAATATTCAACTTTTAATTCTTCAGAACCATCAAGTGTTGGTCCAAAATTTAATGTTGTTAAAGGTTTTCCATAGTACTTTCTGATGGTAGCTGGACTATATTCTTGATTTTCTCGTGCTGAATACGTCAATTGAGTAAGATAACGTTTATTAAGTGGACGGTGTGATGTAAAGTGTGCGTAACCTCCTCCAACATCTCCGTAAACTAGTGCTTCATCATATGTTTTTTCTTTAATATTGCTTAAAGTACTAAATGTATATCCTTTTTTACCTTTATAATAGCCAATCGAATTACCTAGCTTAAGTCCACCTAAAGTTAGTTTTCCAGCTTTAGCTTTACTGATTGTTGATTTACTTAGTAATGGTAAAGTCTTATATTTAACCGCTTCAGCTTCATGTGATGCTGTCATTCCTACTAACATTGATCCTGCGAGTATTATTGTCATAACTTTTTTCATGGAAATCACCTCATAGTTTTATGTACTTATCAGCATTATACAATCCTTGCTGGTCAGAAACTGTCTATATCGTGATACTTACTGTATACAAAAATTTTATATATTTCTTTATGATTGCAAATTGCTATTTCGGCTATAGTAATATAAACAAATCTTATAGGAGGTATAGACATGTGGACGATGGATGATTATCCGAATAGCTGGAAGAACTTTGATGAGCTAGAGCGTAAAAAAGCGATTGATATCGGAAATGCGATGCTTAAACAAGGTTATCAAGAATCAGATTTAATTCCGATTGCGACGAAACAAGCGCAGGATTGGTATAAAGATGCAACTGACGATGAACTTGAAAATTTAAAGCATAAGAAGATCACATTGCATAAAAAAGATGATTCAGTAAATACGGACTTAATTGATAATGATGTCGAAGTATATTTCGAAGACGATGTATGGAAAGTGAAAACTAAAAATGCAAAACGCGCAACAGGAACTTTCGATACAAAGGAAGAAGCTGTTGCACGTGCTAAAGAGATTGCTGATAACAGAGATTCAAAAGTGATTGAGCATAATAAGGGTCAGTAGATTAAATTCAATTTAATACATTAATATTTACTTGGTAATGTCAAAAAAAGCATCATAATTAAGATGAACACGATGTTTACACTCAATAACGTCGATATTAAAATATCAAAACGAGTGACTAAATAGATAAGTACGAAGACGACTATATTGGCTGGTAACAATGAGATAAACAACAAAATGATTACAATTGGCGCTGTCATTACTTAATAGTAGTATACATATTTTTTAATAAATCTTTTCATTTTTTATATTGTATATAACACATCAAAAAAAATATCATAACTATCAGCTTTTTCATGATATATTTATTTTATAAATTCAGAATATCAGGAGACTAAATATGAAAAAATTATTCGTAAGTGTATTAACGTTCAGTATATTATTGGCCGGCTGTGGATCAAATAAGGAAGAACAGGCTGAAACAAAGTTAAAAAAAGAGGAAAGTAAGACAACTGAAAATAAAAAAGTTAAAAAGAAAAATGTTAAAGAAAAAACTAATTCAGAGAAACGTACTACGGAATCACCTACAACTGAAGTAACTACTACGGAAACAGTAACAACAGAAGTAGCTACATCGGAATTGGTTACTTCTGAATTAGCTCAAGTTCAAAATTCAAAAATTAATCCAACTGATGTACAATCTCAACAACAACTTGAAACAATTATATATAGTAATCTGTATACTGAACGAGAGAAAACATTAGCTTATCAATACGCAGTTGATAAAGGTATTATTCCTATGGCTCCAGCGACTGAATTATATGCAGCTGAGCGTTATAGAGACTCTGTTAATATGCAAAATGGCATGTCTGAAAAAGATATTATGCGTCAAAAGTATGAATCATGGATAGACGCAGGCATGTTTACAGAAGAACAAATGGAGGAAGAACTCGCGAAGTTCGATTATTAAAATATTAATAATTTTATATAATTTATCGGTAATGAAAAAACTGAGAAATAGAGCATATCTACTCTTTTTCTCAGTTTTTATCTTATTTATACTCTCTCGCCACTTTAACAAACATTTCAAAGCCTATACTAAATCCATTTTCGTTTAATCCAAATTTCGGATGGTGGTGTGGATAATCAAAACCTTCACTGCCTGTACCTATGAATATGTACACACATGGTGCGACTTTGTTATAGGCACTAAAGTCTTCTCCACCGAGCATTGGTGGTTCAGTTACGATATTATCGTAATCTCTTTTGGCAATATTCATTATGAATTGTGTATGCTCTGGATCATTATATACTGCATCATATCCAATTGTATAATCAATCGTGTATGTAGCATCATTCGCAAGGGTTAGATGTTCTAATAGTCTTTCAATGTTCTCTTTTACAAATTGTCTATTCTCCTCAGTGGTTGTTCTAACTGATCCTCCAAGAAGAACTTTATCTGGTATGACATTTTCAGCACCTGTTGTTCCCGCCTGGAATACTGTATTAGAGACAACCACCGGGTCAAATGGATCTAATCTACGCGAAACGAGTGTCTGTAATTGGGTTACAAACTGACTTCCTATAACCACTGGATCGATACTTCTATGGGGCTGGCTTGCATGTCCGCCTTTCCCTTGAATCGTGATTGTATAAATATCTGAATTCGCACTTGCTGGTCCTTCTTTAATATCAATATGTCCTAATGGTAATGTTGCCCATAAATGATGGCCATAGATAAAGTCAAAGTCTTTAAAGTAACCTGTTTCCACAAGTTCTCTTGCTCCGCCAGGTATCAGTTCTTCTGCATGCTGAAAGATACAGTGAATCTCATTCTCTAATTCATCTATATGATCATTGAAATAAAATGCTGACCCTAATAATAGTGCAGTATGTCCGTCATGACCACATGCATGCATCAATCCGTCTTTCTTAGATACAAAATCAATATCCGTTCTTTCTTCCTGGACAGGCAGTGCATCTATATCTGCGCGTAATCCAATCTTTTTCTTACCACCTTTATTGAATACCGCTACTGTTCCAGTATCAGTGAGTTCAACCACTTCACAATGCTCTAATTGATTTAAGTGTTCTCTAATATATTGTGCAGTCTCATACTCTTTAAAAGAAGGTTCAGGATATTGATGTAGATAACGTCTTATCTCAATAATCTTATCTTTATACTCATTATAATCACACATACTACTTACCCCCTAAATGAATTGGACCACCTGGACCAACCGGAATACCTAGGAAGTACCAAACTAATAGTAATAACGTCCAGAAGATACCGAATGCAATAGAGTAAGGCATAAGTGCTGCAATCATTGTACCTAGTCCAATATTCTTATCATACTTTTGTGCATAAGAAAGTAATAACGGTAAATATGGCATCATCGGTGTGATGGGATTCGTAATCGAATCACCTACACGGTAAATGACTTGCGTAAAAGCTGGATGAATGCCTAAAAGCATGAGCATCGGTACTAAAATAGGCGCTAGAATAGCCCATTTCGCTGAGGCACTTCCAATTAACATATTAATGAATGCTGATAAAATGAGTACACCTAAAATTAACACGACACCATTTTGCCCCTTTAATAGAGCCGCACCTTTGATCGCCACAATCGTACCTAAATTACTCCAAGTGAAAAAGGCTAACATCTGAGCTGCAAAGAAAACAATAACGATAAAACCACCCATAGAACTCATCGATTCAGCCAGCATCTCAGAGAACTTACGTGTCGAACGCATTGTTCCGGCCATATAACCATAGATTAATCCTGGTACTAAAAATAACAATGTAATAATGGGTACAATCCCATTCATTAACGGAGAATCATCAATTAACGATCCTGTCTTAGCATTTCTTAGTAGCGCATGCTCTGGTACAGTAAGTAATATGAGTAATCCCATCAATAACAAGATACTAATATTCGCCCAAATCATTGCCTTACGTTCCTGTGGTGCAACATGCTCATTTGTTTCTTCATCCGTGTATGTACCCTCATACTTTCCAAATCTCGGAATAACAATCTTACTTGTCACAAACCATGCAACGACAAGTAATAAAAACGTAGAAGCACATAAGAAATAATAGTTCATCGCAGCATTAACTTTAACGCTGCCGTCAATTAACTTCGTCGCTGGTTCTGTGAATGACACTGCTAAAGCATCTGTCATACCAATGACTAAACTCGCTGAGAATCCTCCTAGTGCTGCAGCATAAGCCATCGCAAGGCCTGCAATCGGATGATATCCTAAACGAATAAACACCATCGCTGCAATTGGAGGTAATACAATTGTCGCCGCATCCCCAGCAGCATTCCCCATAATACCTACGAATATAATAATTGGAATGATAATCTTCTTAGGTGTCTTCTCAATCGTATATTTCATTAACGTTTCGAAATATCCCGTCTTTTCAGCAATACCGACACCGATCATTACAACAAGTACAAGTCCGAGTGGCGGGAATGCTGCAAAGTTAGGTACCGCTTCAGAAATAATCTTCGCTACGCCATCTGGTGTAAGTAGATTAATCGCTTTAACAACCTTACCATCAGCAGGATTCTTTGCTTTTACTCCAAATAGACTTGCAATCCATGAAGCAATAAGTATTAAGCCACACAATGAAATAAAGATTACGACTGGATCTGGTAGCTTATTACCTGCACGTTCAATACCGTCCAGGAACTTGTCCATAAATCCCTTTTTCTTTACGTTTTCATTCATTACATCTCCCCCTGTTTAATTGAGTGAAAATTCAGTTAAATAAATTTATAATACTATACTATCGATACTGTCTGGAGAATACAAATAATTATGTAAAGAAATACAAGGTAATATAATCATTTTAATAGATTCAAATTAAAATAAGCTCATTCTCCAATATAGAAAATGAGCTTACATTTATTGATATAATTGTACTTTTACTCGTTCATTTTTCTCAGATACTTTACATTACCTTTGTAATTATTCAATGCGACGATAATTTTATAGCCATTGTGTTTGTTATAATCATAAATCAATTGATGTTCAACTCTTCCGTTTGCAATAAAGCGTGTACTACTTGGCTGACCGTAAGCTTGAATTATTTGTGCATATGAATAGTTTTTAATTGGTGTGATATAGACACTCTTAATTTTTGGATTAAATCTAGAAGTTAATTTGACAGAAATATCTTTAAAGCGTGATAATACCCCTTCATCTGAAGCTGACATACTACAACCGAATGAATTTTCAGGAATGCTCTTACCTACTATAAACTTACCGTAACTTCTATTATTGTTATAAAAATAACCATCTATAAATGCTTTAGATAAAATATTAACTGTTGTTCCCGGATCACTTGCATAACATTTAAACTGATTACGTGGTTTATGACTACTATAATCTTTATTCTTCATCCACTCACTAAATGTCTTTGTCGGTTCAGCCCACCCACCTAAACCACCACGTTCTTCAGGTTTCATATGAAATTGCTGCTGAAGCGTTATTTCAGAATAGGACAATTGAAAAGCAGTAAATAAAAATTTATCATAACGAATAACATAACGCTTATAATCATCATAATATACACTCGATTTTGGAGCATTTGCTATTTTTTGTTTTGCGTCTTTAGATAGTACGAACTTGCTATAGTTCGTTTTACCAGGTAACGGTTTTATAATTTTAATACCAGAATCATTTAGCGGGATAACATAATTACCTTTAAGTACAAGGTAGTCATAACCGTGTAACTGCTTACGCTCTACAACAGTAACCTTCTTTCCCTTTTGCAAAGTAATCATATTATCACTCGAACCGTTTCCTAATAAGGCTTTCGTACTCTTAGTAAGTACCGCTTCATATGTGTTTATCCCAATCTTTAAATCACTAGGCTTAAGATTAACTGCATCAGCTGAATTAAAATTTGAAACGAGTAAACCAGCAGTAATAGTAGAAAGTAATAACTTTTTCATTGCGTATCCCCTTTTGTTTTATTTAATCTCTTCCTTAACCATCTTTCCATTTACTATCTTATACGTTCCTAATATCTCTAAGTCCTGATTGCGATAGTTCACATAAAACTCATTATTTCCATCCAACTTGATATCATCCCATACATATTGAGGGTCTAATTCATTAGTACCTTCCATCGCCATTATTTCATTATAAAATCTTTCTCTGGCAGTTTGATTCGTCATCGTCTCTTCCTGCGCAAATGCATTATATTCTGGTTGATTACCGATTTCTACAATATTAGATAACTCTTTCAACGAACTAAGATTTTTCTTTTGATCATACATTTCCTGCGTATTGTATTTAATTAAATTATTAGATTTTAATATATCTCGGTAACCATTTTGTGTTCCACCTATGATTGTCTCTGTATCCGTAAAAGCAATAAATGAAATAAAGTTCGATTTGCCAGGATAAACTTGATATACCTTCACACCTTCTGGAACAGTACTGTCTGTCACAGGTGATAATATTAATCGGTGAAACTTTTTAAGTTGTGGTTCTGGTGGGAGTTGTAACTTAAACGTTCCAGTTAAAATTTCTTTACCAGAAATGATGTATTTTTCAGCATCCTCATGCAAAAATGCTAATGCTAATTTTGTTTTTTCATCGATAGCATCTTCAGATTCTACAGTTTCAGTCGTATTCTTTTCTTCAGAAGTTACCTCTGTCGTTACCTCCTCAGTTGTTAATTTCTCAGTACTATCTTCTTGCTTTGATGCTGTTTCAGTAGTTTTAGATTCTGTCTTCTTAGAAGTCTCGTCTTTCTTCTCACTTTGTTCTGATGACGCTTTAGTTTTAATTTTTTCTTGTTCTGATGAACATGCTGATAGGACAACAGAAAGCACTACTAAACCTGATAAAATCTTTTTCATGGAAAGTCTCCTTAGTTATCTATATATTTTTTATTGCTGTTTTACTTACGATTGAACATTAATCATTTAAAAGTAGTTTTACAATTTTATAATAATATAAAACTCGATTGCATTCCATCTAATTTTATATAAATTGGATTTAAAGATAATTATTTATAAATATTGTAATTTAAAATATCAATCTCCTATGATTCCTTATTCATATTTCGGTTATATAATAAGTAACGATATCTTCAAGGAGGTTCTATTATGTGGACGATGGATGATTATCCGAATAGCTGGAAGAATTTCGATGAGCTTGAGCGCAAGAAAGCGATTGATATTGGGAATGCGATGCTTAAACAAGATTATCAAGAATCAGATTTAATTCCGATTGCGACGAAACAAGCGCAGGATTGGTATAAAGATGCAACCGATGAGGAATTAGAGACATTAAAGCATAAGAAGATTACTTTGCATAAGAAAAATGATAGCGTAAATCCGGATTTAATTGATAATGATGTTGAAGTGTATTTCGAAGATGAGGAATGGAAGGTTAAAACGAAAGGTGCAAAACGTGCTACAGCAACTTTCAAGACAAAAAAAGACGCCCTTGCTCGAGCAAAGGAGATTGCTACGAACAAGAACGCACAGGTGATTGCGCATAATAAGGATGAATAGATCGGTTACCCTTTTAAGTTACTTTACTTAAAAGGGTATTTCTTCGTTTTCTTCTTGTAATGATTGATAGAACTTCTGGAAAAGATCATTGTCTTCATATTTTAATTCTATCTCATCAAGCTCAATGACTACGTCTAAATATTTTTCAATGGGCAGTTCTTCAAATGTTTCTTCAGATGTAATATCAATTAATATAGAAAGTCCTTCCTTAATCGGAAAAGCATAACGAACAAAATTTTGAACTTGTTTCATGTTGTTCTTCTCAACATACGCTTCAATCTTATCGATATTCACTTCAGACTTTAGCTTCTTATAATGACGTTCCAATGTTTCTAAAATATTATCAATATCAAACAAACCTTCAAGCTTATCTTCAGAGGCTACAAGATTTACAAGTAACATTTCAATATTTTCTAGTCGCTTTTCAATACGTTCCTGGTTCTTTAGAATCTGATCTAATTTTTTCTCTGACATATGATCACTCCGTGGTTAATGATTGTATTCAAGTTCAGTATAACAAAGGAAAAGTTAAATAAGAATTTAAAAAAACTCAGAACCGAAAATGTTCCGAGCTTTAATATGAACTTACTATCGACGTATTACTTAACCGGATTAGGATTATTTAAATATGGTCTGTATTGTTTATAAATTTTCGCCCATTTCTTAGAAACGTCTTTATTCGGGTTATTTAACACATGAATTTCAGTAAGTCGATATGAATTCCACTCTAAGTTTCTGTAATAGAATAATGCACTATTACGATAAAATTCTACGTAGGCATAACCATCATCTGCTGCTAAATTTTTTACTACAAGTAAAGGTGTGCCATAATATTTACGCACAGTTTTCTTTGAGATATTTGACATTACTTGCGATCTAATAACCGATATCTTCTTAGTATTTAGAGGTTTATTAGCTTGGAAATATGCATATGCTTGACTATCATTTTTAGTCATTATTCCACTTTTTTTACTCACATAATAGTTTTTCTTTCCTTTATAATAACTAAAATTCCTTCCAACTTTAAAACCATTAGGTTGGAATTTTCCAGCTTTCACTTTTGAAGCTGTTGTTTTGTTGAACCAATTGATATTAGCAGCATGTGCTTCATTCATTGAAATTCCACTTAATACAACTGAACTCAAAGCTAATACAGATAATAATTTCTTCATATCTTTACCCCTTTATAAATTATATTTATTATTAAAATGACGACATATTAGATTTTTAACATATTATTAAAATTAATATATGCATCATGATAACTAATATTTATCCCAATAATCGATATTGATACTCCTGTTGTAATCTAAATAACCAACTATATTATAAAAATTATCAACAACAAAGTTTTGCCACTTCACAAACTCAATTTTATTTTTATATTTCTTAAATTGTACTTCGTCTAAATAAATCTTTTTTTGAGTATCATAGTTATAAATAAAAGTTACATTTTTATAAAAGTCGATATAATAAACCGTATTACTACCTGCAATTGCACTCTTAATTTTTTTAGTTACTTCTGGTTTCCCATAAGTTTTCAACATTTTTGTTCTACTAAAAGTTTGATTTACTGAAGGATATTCATCCTCTATTCTATTAATTTTTCTTTGCTTTAACTGAAGATCTTCCTGTAAATCCATATACAATGAATCTCTCGAACTTCTTAAACTGAACTTTTCACGTTTACTATCATATTTAAAGTCTTTATTCTTTAGTAGTGTCGAAACTTTTGTTCCTAATTTTACACCATCAAAAGTTAATGTACCTCTTTTAATTTTTTTCACGACTGATGGACTCGTATAATTAATATTTGATTTATTTACTCGTGCAGCTTCCGATTCATTTTGAACCGGTTGAAATACTGTTACTGTTGTTAAAGCAATCATCCCTGATAACAGAATTTTTTTCATTAAATTTTCCATCCCTTAAATTAGTATTTATTAAATAAAATACTAATCATTTACGAGTAATTTGTCAATGATGTTGTAAATTGACATCTTATTGAGTTTTTACATCCTACTCTAATAATTTTTTTCTTATAATTGATCTGTCAATAACAATAAAAAACAGAAGCCTAAATATTAGAACATCTGTTATAATAACCATTATTATGTGATTACTTACTTTTATCTTTATTTTTAATTAATAATAAAAACATTACTATTTAATTCTCTCTTTGATAATATATTTCAAATGTCCTTTATAACTATCAAAACCCACAATAACTTTGTAACCAGTGTTTACTTTATTATAGGTTAAAATATGTTCTATATTCTTATCAACTTTGAAAGTATAGTCGTCAGGTTCACCATAAACTTTTAACCATTCATTATATGTGACGTTATCTGGACTCGTATACATTAACTTTGTCACTTTTTCAAATGATTTATCTGATTTAAATCCAGCATATGATCCAACATTAAACTCACCATATGTAGTTTGCATTCTATTATATGATTTAAAATTAGCATAAACTTTTCTAGCATTCTCACCAATTTTATGATTAGCTATAATATTTTTATTGCTATCGACAAAACCATCTTTAAATTTATCTGAAAGTACATCAACTTTAGTTATATCTTTAATTTCTATACTATTCTTTATATTTTTATTCCAATTATAATAAGATGCAGGGAGCATAGCTTCCTCTGTGAGACCATCGCCTTTACCAATTAACCCAAGCGTTAATAAATCTTCTTTTCCATTCAACCATTTGTGATAGTAATTTTTGTCACTTTTCAAATAAGTAGCATATTCTTTATGATATTTAAATTTTTTACATTACTAAAAAAGCTCAAGTCACCAATTGACTTGAGTCATATTATATATAAATAATTATTTACCAAGCATATTCTTAGTCGTAAATTTAGACATTGAAATAACCACAATAAAATTTATTTCTTATAAATTTTAGAATCAAATACAAATCCAGAATCAAATAGGAGTTCTGCGAAATCTGTACCATTTATGATTTTTATATATTTAAGTTCATCAGCTTTATCTTTATATTTTTCCGGTAAAAGATCTTCATAATTATTAACTAACTCTCCAGAAGTGATAAACCATTTAACGGGTACTAATTGGATAAAGTCGCTATCCTCTTCACTTTCATAAGCTAATAGTTGTTGTATTCCTGTAGTATCTGATGTTCCTTTATGACACTTAGCTTGAACATAGATCACTATGCCTAACTTATTAAAAGCTGCTTTGACGTCTATATCTGCACGAGCATCATTATTTCCATTTTGGTTCTTTGGAGGTATAACAACTTTATCTGCACCAATATGTTTTAAATAGGCAACGACTAATCTTTCAAATTTATCATGTCCTATACTTGTGATATATTGATTAATCTCTTTTAAAATTGATTTTTTTGTTTCACTGAAATCATCAATAGGCGTTTTGTTTTCAATTGATTGAATCATGTTATCTATTAACTTTTTATCTTCATCATTAAATACCAAATTTGTTCCTCTAAATTTTAATTTGCTATTTAATGTACTGTCTAAATAATCATATCTTGATACATCTCCATATAACAATTCAACTTTTACCATAAATCCAATATCATATTTTTCATCGACACCTGTTTTTGTCGCCGAAAATACTTCAGGTGTTTCTATCACTCTATAAATAGAAAATACTTGAGCTTTAGGTACAATAACTATTGAATCGATATTTAAATTTAGGAAGTTATAAATAAAGTATCCTTGTCTTGCTGTTAACCAATTCAATTTTGTTTCCTCAGACAAACCTTTAAAGTACTGACCAAAATTATATTTACTTAATTCTTTATCTCTCGCTTTTCTAATGATTTTATCAGCTAATTCTTCACTATGTTTTCTGATATCTCCCCAACCTATTGGTAAATATCCTTCTTTCAGCATCTGATTCAACTCTTCTGAATGATGTGAAACCCTGTGCATTAAATACATATTTAATCCCCTTTTCCATTTATGATTTTTATTAAATATAATAATCCAACATTTCTTTTAGTTCTTTCTTGTATGCATCAACAATTGATTTAGGTGATAATACCTTTACGCGATTCCCTTGTGAAAGTAACCAATATACGATGCCATAACCGAATGTCTCAACTTCAAAAGTGTAAATATGATTACTGTAGTCCTTACTTATCACTTTTGCATCTGGAAATTCATCAAAAATATATTCTGTAAATGGATAATACAGTTGAAATTGAACGCGATGATGCTCACCGTTATACATATTGTTCATCTTTGCGACATAATTAGTAAATGAAACTTGTTCAAACCCAGTTGTATCAACCTTGATATCTACCGCTTCATAATGATTAATTCTATCTATTCTCATATTCGTAACAAAACCACGTTCATTAATTCCGATTAAATAAAAATAATAATGATGAAATACAATATGTTTAGGCAATATAACATGCGTCTTAAATTCATTAAATGTATTCACATACTCGATTTTCACACTGTTTTTCGTTTCAATCATTTTACTTAAAGAAAATAATATCTCAAAGTAATCTCGATTCATCGCAGTTGTTTCATATGATTCAATCATTTTATTAAATAATGACTGAATTTGTGTTTTATGTTCCTCATTCAGTAGTGAGGTTAATACGTGCATACTCTCATTTAATTCTGCTTTACTCAATGCTTTAGAACCTATAAGTACCAACAAAATTGTATACACTAATTCACCGGTTAATGAACCCTCCCTAACTAAACGAATCTCCTGATCATTCATATCAATAGATAAGCCATGAAATTCTTCAGTAAATTCAGCAATAGTTGCCACATATCGTTTAATATACTTATTAAAATATTGATGATTATCATCAATAATTGTTTTTGCTTCATCGATGGAAACAGTACCTTTATTCAATAACGCATAAAATAACTTTAGTACCTTCAATGATTTAGTCATTCATTACCTCACCTGCTGTAATAGTTGATTCGTAAAATGCTCGTTGCACCATATTTCTAAATAGCCCATTAAATGAGAGTTTTTCAACACTAATATTTTACGATCCTGATTAAACATATTAAATATATATTGCCAGTTGAGTTCTACAAACGAAAATAAGCAATCTCTCTTCTTAAATTTCTTTGCTAATTTAGGCTCTGTTACTCTATATTGATTATGACATACATGAATAAACACTTGTGTATTATATAAAAATAATCGATTAATCTTGTGCTCATTATCTGATAATATAAATATTTTTGAATCATAAATATTTAGAATCACATTAGGGTTTTGAATAAAAGTATCCATGCTCAATATATTGGAATTAAATATATCTACAAAAAAACGCTCAGAATGGAAAAAGCAGTGCTTATTAAAAGAAATAATATCACAAAAAGTGAATCTCATTTTACAATCATTCATTAATACTCTGCCACTCTCACCTAATATTACAACACAATTTTCAAAATAAATATCGCGCGTTAATTCAATCGGTTTATTGATTAATACGTACTCATCCCTAATATAAATCTTTCCCATCCTTAATGCTATTGCTTCTTCTATATCGTATGTTTTGTTATAAATCGCACTTTGAATCCCTGAATAAACTTTTTTCATATAAATCCCCTCCTATTTGAGAAGAGTATATCAAATAGAGTGGACAAAAATTGGTTAGTAAAAATTACTGGATAAGTATTAAATTAATTCATACGAAAAGCCCAGATTTTTATTAATCGAGGCTTTAAAATATTTAATCTGAAACACCTCAGAGATGGGCTTCGTTTAACTCATATTCACATGATTTTCTTTTTATGACTTCATATCAGCTAGAATGTTATTTTAATACCACTCTATGCCAGCTAAGTTATCTTTATTACTATAATTTTTTTGTGATTATACTCAGTGATTAAACCAACCAACTCATACCTTTTAATATGCATACTAAGATAATTGTCGTTGTTGCTTGTTTTGAAAGTAATATCAAAGCATTTTTTACCCCTAACGTTTGCCCGATTTTTATCATTGTAACTAAGCACGGTGTTAAAGTACTACATACCAATAATGCAATTAGTATCGTAATATCCCCCTGTAAAGATTCATGCGGTATACTATTTAACAGTAATATGCCGTCTTTGCGAATCATACTTGCAACAACGGCTGGTGCATAATCACTACCAAGACCAATTAATCCGAGTAAAGGTGACACCCAATGATTGAGATGATTGATAAGACCTGTCACTTCCATCACACTTGCGATGATACAAATAAGAAAGAATATCGGTAAGGCTTGCGTAAAGAACATTTTTAAAACTCGGTAAACTTCTGACTATCACACCGCGTAGTGACGGCATTTTTAAATAGACTTTTCTCGGTGTTAAACGAGGTACTTTGTTGTTATTTTTAAATAACTTCGCATGAAAGATTGTGCCTACGATCAAAATAAAAACATACGGCATAATTAAATGCATATGATGGTTCTTAGATAATACTGATAAAGTTGCGCCGATTTGATAAGAACATGCCGAACCGAATGCGATTATTGATACACATTGCTGTTTTGTACATGAAAAGCATGACTTCGTTTCATTTAATGCTACGACATTACAACCAAATCCCGTGATGACTGGTAATAGGTCTGAGCCTGTTAAACCGATATGACGCATGAGTGGATCCAGCGTATCTGTAATCCAGTCTTTAATGCCGATTTCATTATAGATTTCTGTCGCTATCGTCAACAGAATAACCACTGGGAACGCCCAGATAATAGAGAATATGCCAATCGATAATAATCCATAATGACCAAATAATAATTGCTGAAAGACAGATGATATCTGCGTATTTATTCGTGATAACACATAAGCATCGTACCAGCCCTCCATTACGCTGGACAGCTGATAAGCGAGCCAAACCGGTACAACAAACATCATCATTACAGCGAGCATTGCAATCATCACTCGTATGAAGTATGGTATTTGTTGCGGCTTTGAATCACCTTTCGGAAACTGTATCAGCTGCATTTCTTTATACGTCATGACTTGATTGGATAACGTTGGTGTTTCATGCCTTAAATCTACTAATTCGATAGGCAATCGTTCATCATAAATCGTCTGCTTAAGTTGCTGTTCTGTCATTTTATCCTTGAACGTTATAAAGATTCTAAACAGCTTATGTTTCAATTGATAACGCTCAATAATCTTATAAAGTGTCTGCATTTCTTCATATAGATGAGGGCCACGTGCAACAAGCCAGATTTCTTCAGCCTGAGCGATATGCTTTGGCAGTATATCATGTACAGCGATATCATCACCAATTCTAAAACCCGGTGTATCCACAATGACATAATGATTTGTCGCATATTGTTTATATGATTTCGTAGAACCTCTCACATTAACTGATACATCATCTAAACCTTGTAAACGTTGCGCTAAAGAAGTTTTTCCGCTTGATTCTAAACCTAACAAAAGGACTGGTTTCATCAGCACTGACACTCCGCATTACAACATGATAAATCCGTTAAATACATATTTTGGCGGATGTAATCCTGCTTGACTGATTCATCTATCTCAAAACCTTCACGTGTTAATATGTCTTCAAGCACCACCATGAATCGTTGTCTAAACTTATAAATAAAACAGAATATCACATCAGATTGTCTAACACCCGGACCACATAAATAAATATTGTTATGTTTTGTCGATTGATCTACAGCTGTGAGTTGAGCTAAACCATCCTTCATTTCAAATAAATGGTGAAACACAGGCGGTACAGTATGAAAACCAGTACACACAATCGGTTCATTTTTAGACATAATGGTTTCCCCGTTATCCAGGACAACTTTGAATCGTTCATTATCCATATCAATAGATTCAACACGTCTATTATTCATTACTCGAATTAAATTACTATTTAGCGTAAGTAAACGTTCCTTCGTATAAGGACTAATCGTCTGACTTGGATCATGATGATGAAGCAATAACTTTTCATCAGGATGAATTAGTAGCACACGCTCACCTTGACGATTTAAATTGATCAAAGCATCCATCGCACTCTCGCCATTACCAATAATAATACGTTCGCCTTCAATATCCTGCCAAGTTGTGACATCACTATAGTGTATTCCATAATCAAATAAACGCTTCGGCGCATTAAACTCCCCACATGCTAATATCACAGCATCCGCTTCAATATCCCCTATCGTCGTCTTTAAAGTAATGCCTTTGTCTGCAGGGATAATCTCTTGAACTTCGCAACCCACAGTGACATTTAACTCAAACTGCTCCTCAATTTGCGTTAAATATTCTCCGTATAGCTCACCACTTAGATGTTCCTGATTTAAAGTATAAGCAGGTGAACTATCCGGCATAATTGCATTTAAATCAAGTAAGCCAAAGCCGTGACCATTAAAACTCGGCGTAATGAGTTTCGTCTCTTTCGGCCAATTATAGAAAGTAGCACCGACTTCATCTTTCTCATATATCATGTAATCCTGATAACCTAATTGCTCTAATGCATAGCCCAGTCCAATTCCTGTAGGACCTCCACCAATAATTGCAATCATTCACTCATCTCCATAAATCGTAATAATTACTATTTATAAAGTATAAGCTAAACATCGCATGATTTCAACGTAAAAAGCACTTAAGCAAGATAGCTAAAGTGCTGGGTTAATATTTCCTATTCAACTATCTTGCAATAACTGACGTAATTCATTAACATCTGCTTCATTTAAATTCACACCATTACGGCTAACAATCTTACTTGATACATGATTTCCGAAACGAATCGCATCTGATAAATCATAGTCGATAGTTAAAGCTGCTATCACCCCACCGATATGACTATCTCCTGCGCCAACCGTATCAACGACTTTAGCCTTTACGCCTTCAATATAGTGAAACGCACCATCATAGAAACAAGATCCTTTATCACCAAGCGTCGTTATAACGATGTTATTCGTTGTGTTATGCATCTTTATAATTGCTGTTTCTAAATCCTGTTCATTTGTTAAAGCTTTAATCTCTTCTTCGTTGCAATGAATAATTGGATGTAGACCATATACCGCTTCTAATCTCTTACTATCAATCAAAGTCCCTCGAGGTCCCGGACAAAAGATAACTGTTCCTTTCACATTATTCAATGTATCAATAATCAACGGACCATCGCGTTCTTCAATCTCCAGACCACAAATATAAATATAATCAAAATCATCAATGTCTAAATGATTTAACCAATCCGGATTGAATGTATATTCTACCCCATGATGCGATATAAACGTACGCTCACCAGATTGCTCAACGAAACAGTAACAACAACCATTTTCCGCTTCAACCATTATTTCAGGCGTCATTCCCTGTTTCAATAACTCAGACTTTACAAACTCACCATAAATTCCTGTACCAACAGGAGAAATAAAAGTATGTGGTAAATCCAATCGATGCAGAACATTCGCCACATTATATGCACAACCACCGACACTCATTAACTGTTCTTTAACATGAACATCCCCAGCCGTGGTTGGTAACTTATCAACATAAATCATAATATCGCAAACTGTAGAGCCGATGATTAAGGATTTTTTCATTTTATACACCTCTTAATTAGTTACTCTTTTTCCTCAATCTCAAAAGTTGCTCTGTAACTTACTGATGTTAATTGCAAACGTTGTTCTTCAAACGGATTTTCTATTAAATTGATTACCGGACAGTCCCCATCAACACCCGTCACGTAATAAATCCAATAATTCTTTCCTTCAGCACACTTTCTTTCATTCTCACTAATATAGAATGAACCTTTATTCATTGTTTGATTCTTTGTTGATTTCACTTCTATATATCTTTCAGATCCATCTTCTTCAAAAGATAAAATATCATATCCTTTAGAATCATCAGTTAATGAAACATGTTGTATTTTCGTTGAGTAACCAGATTTTTTGAGACGTGTCACTTCGTAATCCATCACCAGTTGTTCACCGCTAAACCCAGTTTTTATTTTAACTAGTGATTCTTTTACATAATCTTTCTTTATAACGTTTCGTTGGTTATGCGAATCATTATTTGATGGACTTGTATTAACTTCCCTTACTTTAACAACTCTAGTTTTGTCTTGAATTGCTTTATCTGCCAAAATTCCTGGTGAATTAATCTTTATTTCGCCTTTGATATAACTTGGTACCCCAAATAAATAATATAAATAATGTGCGAATTCGTAATTCGACATATCTTTTAGTTCTTTAATACTCAATTTATAATTTATTAGCTGTCTTTGCTTCTTTGCTATGCCTTTAATCGATTTATTATACAAACCTAACTTTTTAAGTAAATAATCATAATGATCCTCAGAAAATATCGGCATAAATTTCATAGGATAATACATGAATAAGGACTTGAATTTCAAATTTGGAGAAACTATCGATTTATCAATCGCATCAAAATAATCATTTTCTGCATAATATAGTAAATCTTCAAGTAAAGAAACTAAATAGTTCATGGAAGCTTCGACTGAACCTTTATTATACTTTCTCACAATTTCAGGTTTACTATTCTTCTTAGAATAATAAATACCAAACTTTTCAGCACTTCCACCAGAAATTGATCCAACATTATCTCTTGTTTTAAATTCTAAACAGTAAGAATATGAATCTTTACTATTTGGCAAACCGAGTGCATATTGTTCAAATGTCAGATGTTTAATATTTTCTTTTGGAAATGTTGTATAAAATTCTTTTAATACTAAATCAACTTCTTCAGTTAAATCACAAATTGTTTTTCCCCTAAAAGTGATGGCATTTTTAAAAGCTTCGACGTACGCTATATGGTCTAACATGCGATTTTCACCTCTATTTTAATTACTATTTATTTTCAACTAAATTGAATAAATTTTTTCTAAAATCATCAAAATTTTCGTCCGACTTCATAAAAAATTTATACTTTTGATATTTTTCTTTAATATTTTTATTATTCATAAAGTAGATAAAATCATCTGATTTTTTAGTGGTAAATATCGCATTTAACATTCCTAACCTTCTATCGACGGCAAAAAACAGTAAAAATTCAAATATAACATTATGAATCATCACTTCTTTTCCTTTCATTTCTTCCCACCATTCAAAATCTGATAAATCTCTCAGCAATATTGGATAAAAATCAGTTAGCTGGTAGGGTAATACTTCTTCTAAATATTTAAAAAGATCATCAAAGTCTAATTGAAAATTAAATTTCTGCTCATTACTTACTAAAATTTCATAATGAATTAAATAATAATAATAAATTATTACTGCAAGATAGAAGTGTCCTTTCTCCTCCTCATCTAAGTTATAGTATGAATCCATATACTTTAATAATAATATTAAATCTTCTTTTTCATGATTATCAATTAAGTTTTTTACAAAATATATTAGTCTCTTAGACTTTTCATACTTATTTCCTATCTCTTTAGGTAAAATAAAATTCAATTCCCTAAAAAAGGTAATAAGCATATTTCTTTTAACTTCACTCTTCGAATCTTCTTTCAATGAATTATAAAATAATAAAAGAACACTATTAAAAAATAAATTTTGATTTATTTTCTCTTCATATTCAAACAAATTTCTTAATGTCGTTCTTATTGGTGTTCTATATAGCATCAGAGAATCAGGAGCATTCCTCAAATACTCCATTAATGATATATATCCTTTGTCTAACACGAGAGGTGTTTTACTATTCGTAGTAATTAATCTTTGATATATGTCTCTAATAAACAATACCGCTTCTTCAAACAAATTATTATTAACCATAAAATTAACGATATCATTAATTTCATTTTGAACTTTGATAAAGTTTTTCTTATTGTAATCACTATTTTTAGTCAATAAAATATCAATATACAAATTTAGATTTTCTTGAAATGTAATATCATTCTCTAATATTCTTTTCCTAGTATCATAAAAAAGTTGATTTGAAATCTCATTAAATTGATTATGATCACGTCTTATCCCAATGGTTAAATTTACTTTTACATTGTTTCGAATATTATTTTTAACTTTTTGGATATTTGTGATTATTTCTAATGTGAAATATAATATTGAGATAATTTCTATTATCGTTGTAATTAAAATTAAAATGGTGCCTTGAATATTACATGTAGCAACAAAAAAATATTCTATTAAAACAAATATTAATAAAGCAATTGCTTTTTCATTGAGATTAAATAAATACTTTTTTCTATTTTGAAAAGTAAAACCAAGGATATCAACACCATAAACTCGCTGATTAAAAAAAATAAGCAATAATGAAATTATTGGTAACGAGAGCGTGGCTAATGTAGCTTGTACTTGAAAAATAGTATTTATAAAACTTGAAATATCTTTTTGTTGTATTAATAAAATGTTAGGAATAAGATTTTCTATAGAACTATAAATAAATGGTAATATCATTCCCAAAAATAAAAGTAAACAATTATAAATAAATAATTTCTTTTTTTGCATAAAAGACTCCAATATATTATCAATTATTTTTATAAGTAAATTTTGCCTTTCTCTATTTTAAAAATTTTACAACTAATTATGAATTTCAATTATACTGTATTCTTGGTTCAAAATAATTTTGAAAGTAAAACTTAGATAAAAAATATTATTCTTTTAGTTTTTTGCAATATTAAAAGAAATTATATAATATCTAAATGGAATACTTCTCCCCATTCTTCTTTACTTTCTCTCTAATTATCTCCTCAATATCAAATCCCATTTCTTCTGCTAGTTGAATACCATAGATAAATACATCTGCTAATTCTTCTGCAATGTTTTCTTTATTCTTTTCAACAGCTTCTTCACTTGATATCCATTGAAAATTTTCCAATAATTCAGCTGCTTCTAACGACAATGATAATGATAAATCTTTTGGGTTATGATATTGATTCCAGTTTCTTTCTGCTCTAAATTTATTGATTAAATCAATAATTTCTTTATTCATTATCTGCACATCCTTTTAGAATATTATATAATATTTTTAACTGAAATTTACAGGAGTGATTGAATGATAGTCTATGAAGCAACAAAGAAAGAGTTCTTAAAAGATGTTTATGATGAAACACTTGTAAATAATATTATCAATAACTACAAAGCAAAAATTGGTAATATAAATGAACGTGAAATACGTTCATGGGATAATTCAATGCAATATATGCACAATGTTATGATGGATCCTGAAATTCCTGAAGACTCGGGTGTAGCAATTGAATTCAAAATCCCTTATACATCTAAACGTGTCGATTTTTTAATCAGCGGCAAAGATGATATCAATGCTAATGTAGTAGTTGTGGAATTAAAACAATGGAATAGTGTTGAAAAGGTTGATAAAGAAGGTATCGTCCGTACTAGATTCCAACATGGTTATGCTGAAACAACACATCCCTCGTATCAAGCTTGGTCTTATGCTTCATTGATTGAAGACTATAACCAAACTGTACAGAATGAAAATATAAAACTAATACCATCTGCTTATCTACATAACTATATATCTGACATTGAAAAAGGTGACCCGTTATTAGATAAAAGTTATTCATTCTATGTCGATAAAGCACCTATTTTCACAAAAGGGCAATCTGCGAAATTAAGAAATTTTATTAAAAAATATATTAAATATGGAGATAATAAAGAAGGTATTTATAAAATAGAAAATGGGAAAATCAAGCCATCAAAATCCCTTCAAGATACTTTATCTAGCATGTTAAAAGGTAATCAAGAGTTTATTATGATTGATGACCAAAAGTTAATATATGAAACTGCTTTACAACTAGCAAATAAAGCTGTTAGAACGAATACAAGACAAACATTAGTTGTTAAAGGTGGCCCAGGTACAGGTAAGTCAGTATTAGCAATTAATTTACTAGTAGAATTAACTCGCAGATCAATGGTCGTACAATATGTTACAAAAAACTCAGCACCTAGGGATGTATATTCAATAAAATTAAAAGGTGATTATCGAAAAACACAAATAGACAACTTATTCAAAGGTAGTGGCAGTTACTACAATGCACCAGAAAGCGAATTTGATGCTTTGATAGTAGATGAATCACATCGATTAAATGCAAAATCTGGCCTATTTTCAAATCTAGGTGAAAATCAAATAAAAGAAATCATCTTTTCATCCAAATTCTCACTCTTCTTTATAGATGAACATCAAAAAGTTACACTAAAAGATATCGGTTCAATAGATAACATTAAAAAGTATACAGAAGAATTAAACAGTGAAATCACAGAAATGGAATTACACTCACAATTTAGATGCAATGGCTCAGATGGATATTTAGCATGGATTGATAATTTACTTGAAATCAGAAAAACGGCAAATGATAATGGCTTTGAAGGATTTGATTATGATTTAAGAGTATTTGATAATCCACAACAAATGTATGAAGAAATTCAAAAACTTAATTTAATAAATAATAAAGCAAGAATGTTAGCAGGATATTGTTGGGAATGGAAAAAAGAAGGTAAAGATAACTCAAATGTTAAAGATATAGAAATTCCAGAATTCAATTTCGAAATGAGTTGGAACTTATCTAGTAAAGAACCATGGGCAATCGGGAAAAATTCAGTACATGAAATCGGATGTATCCATACCACACAAGGCCTAGAGTTTGATTACGTTGGTGTAATCATTGGAGATGATTTAAGATTTGAAGATGGTAAAGTCATTACTGATTTCACAAAACGTGCTAGAACAGATAAATCACTTAACGGTATCAAAAGTGGTATAAAAAAAGATAAAGAATACTATACAAAAGCAGCTGACGATATTATTAGAAATACATATCGAACCTTACTCACAAGAGGACAAAAAGGATGCTTTATCTATTGTACAGATCAAGCACTCAGTCAATATATACAGTCAAAAATTAAACAAATGCAGAACACTTATCAATTATTTAGTCAAAAAATGTACGTAGCAGAGGATTTTGAAGATTATTAAATATAAAAACGAGGAATACCCTCGTTTTTAATAATTTGTATTATAATAAATGCTAAACTTAAGAGCAGCGTCATCTATAGATCCTTTGGCATAATATTTTTTTGAAGTTTTATCAATTCCTACACATCCTATTAGAGGATTTGATAAAAGATTTAACATGTTTATTAATTCATCTTCTTCTAAAGGTATATCTTTAAATATTTCATTTGATTTTATTAAGAAGTATATATTATCTCTTGAAAGCAATCCTTTAGAATATGAATCATTGCTATTATCAATTAATACTTTTATTATTGACTGAAATAATTTCCTTCTTCTATCTTGTTCGATGTATTCAGGTGTTAAAACAGATAAATCCACTAAACCATATTGTTCAAAAATAGGTTTATATTCAACAGGTTGAAGAGGATATCGACTATGATTTTTATATAGTTCTTCCAAGGCTTTTATATCAATGAATAATATTTTATTGGTTACTGCTCTTTCCAAAACCCTGTCCCCTACAAATTCTTTGCCAATCACAACCATATAGTCTGCACCATGTTTTCTTTTATGTTCTTTTAATGTATCAAAATTGATGATTTTCTCTGTGATTTTTCCTTCCCAATTTGTTTTTACTTCTACTGCAACCTTAAAAGAAAATTTAGGAACGGTAGGAGCAGTTAAAAGAATATCTGTTGTTCCACTTTTCCCGTAATATTTTGTTTCAAAGCCTAACATTGTAAAGTAGTCATTAACTATTTTCTCAAACTGCTTTGGGTGCGATGAGTCTACCGAGCTAATTCTTAACTCACTCAAGATAGAGATATCCGTACTTTCTTTGTTATTATCTGTTTGTTCAGTGGTATCAATATCTAATTCATAAATTTTTTTGACTAAGAGTTCTCCTCTTTTTGTAAGACAAATCTTTTTACCTTTATCATCCATAATCAATTTAGCATTTCTAAGAAAAGATAACCTTTTTCTTATTTGATCTATCGACTCTTTTTCCATACTATACTTTGTAACACTTAGTGAAGTAAGTTCTTTAACTGATCTTGGTTGATTATCTAACTCCACTAGTATTTCCAATACATAATAAAATGTGTTGTGCAAAATAAAAACTAAACTTAAATCAGGTTTAAATGATTCTAATATTTTAACGCCAATTTCACTTGTTTTATAAGTTTTAATACCTAATCTATCTAATAATTGCATTCTTGTTAAAAATGTAAATAAGTGTGATACAAATTTCCCCTTTACATCAAATGTCTTCTCAATATAATCCCTCAAAATTTCATCATTGCTGACATTCCTACATGAATTTAAAACGTCTAATATAGTATAAACTGCCGTTTTATAACCGCCTGGTATATATGAAATTGAATGAATTCTTTCTTTATCTTTCCAGTTAAAATTAATTAAATTATATTCCCATTCTTTAAATTCAAAATCATTTTCTTTTTCTGTTTCATCAAAGTTAATATCTATAATAATATTTCTATCTATTGCTGGATTGTTCGATAGAAATTTTAAACCTTTTTCTGTTATGATAAATTTATTTTCATAAACAATAGGTTCAACTAATTTTAAATCTCTCATCCAAAGTAATCGCGAGTATATTTGGGAATGTTCTTTCCAATACAAATTATATGTTCTAGAATCCTCAAGAATTTCATGTTTATTTCTTGGAGTTTTCAGGAAATCAAGCAATTCTGAAAAGTATTTAATTCTTTCACTAAATAAAACAGCTAATTTTTCTTTAAATATAGTAAATTTCCAATCTTTACATGTTTCATCAATAATCCACTTTCCATTTGAAGATTCTTTTTTGACTATACCTACGGGCTTAAGATAAATACATAACTCATTAAGCGTTCTTTTACTTTTACTTCCTTTAAATTGTAATATAGTATTTGGGTTAACATCATTTTCCAATGCATCTAAAATTAATTTTAAAGAGTCAATGAAACCATCTTCTGTATCTGAATTAGGAATATTCGGCATAGCTTGAACTTTTGAAAACCAAATTTCAATTTCACTATTCATATTTTTACCACCTATATTTAATAATAGTATAACTAAAAGTATTTATTGATACATATATCATTTATTTCAAGAATATTCGTTAAATATTCGCATAATAAATTCGTACAACGCGACAGTACTTAAATTTGACTTTAATATTACGGAATGTTGTGTTCCTTTATGAATGACCAATGCATCTTTATATAAATCCATCAATATTATTTTATTAAGTAATATTTGTTTCGAAGCACGATTAGAATAAATTATTATTCTTTTATTTGTAATGATCAAATGACCGCTAATAATTTCCTTTAACACTTCTTTACTACTGTAGTAGCTACGTCCAGATCCACTTCCTAATCTAATACCGTAGCCAATACCAAAACTCATTCCTCCACCAGATGAATGTCTTACAGTTTGTATCCTTGTTTCATTCCAACTCGCATAATCTTCATGTAGATATACAAATTCATTCTTTTGAAGATTCATAAGAGAAAAATTACTTCTAATTGTTTCTAATGGTGCATAGACTAATCTTGAATTATGTCGTACTTTTTTTAAAGTATTCATCATACCTTTCTCTTTTCGCTCATCCGGTAAAATATTAATGACTGTTTCTAATCTATCAAACTCCTGTATAGATTCTGTATCTTTAAAAACATAGTTGACTAAATTATTATCAACAAGATGACCGTATTTCAAGAATGTATCTTTTTCTAATCTTTGATAAAATAAATCATCATTTTCAATATTATATTTCTGCTTGAGTTTTAAAAGGTCATTATAATCATATTTAGCTTCATTATCATTTAATAATCTTTCAATATATCGGTCAATCTCAAATAAATATTTTTGCTGATTTATTCTATTACTCTGTATTTTATTGAAGAACTTTTTTGGATTCAGTACCATATTAACCTACTCCAAATTCCCATATTTTCTTGTTATTTTTTTGATAAAGCTTTCTATTTTCTCTTCCTTTTTAACATCTTGCTTTGTAATTTTGTGATTGCTACATCCTAAAATTAATAAAATAAACAATATAATTAATGGAAGCCTTTTCATTATTATACCAACTTTCAATAAATTTTCTTATGTATATGTATGATATTGGATAACTAGTTCTATAATTAGTATATTTTACTTTTTTGTTATTTCAATATTTAAACAAAAAAATACTTCCTGAACATTGTCCAGGAAGTATTTAATTATTTAACTCTATCCCATGTTTCCTGAGTTATATCATAATCACCTGATGGCTCATGGTAATAACCCTTATTGATTTTTTTTACTACTTTTTTATAAATATCAGCATTTTTCTTTTGTTTAAAGAAATCTCCATAATGAACTACCGCCATTAAATAGTTGCCTCCACCATTTGAATCACGTTCATAAAAGAAAGCCGCATTCTTATAAAAATCTACAATCCTATGGTCAATTTTTGTACCATCTGTTGATTCATATTTTATTCTCCTTTTATTTTATAATTTTGAAATTTAAGATTTTATCCTTTTGTCACCGGCTAATTGAATACTCTAATCCTTCACTATCTGACGTAGTCCAATTAGTGATTACCTTCTAATTACTTATATCTCTCGTTTTGAGAACCCAAAAATTTCTTCTTCAACCTCTACTGTCACACGACCATTCCAAGTCGATTCTGCATCAAAGATAAAGTACTTCCCATCCATGCGAACAAATCTGACATCCTTATATCCTTGATCACGTAAATAACGTTCTGCATCACCTATACTCGCCATATTGTCACCTCCGTAATTAAAAAGTTCTTTATAAAAATTGACTACCAATTATTACTCTCTTGAAAAGTTTTGGTTAGCAACTATGTAAGTAGCTCTATCATTACCTACACCTAATTTGATAGATGTTGTAACACCTTTAAAATCAGGTGCCATCATTGAAGCATAATGTCCAGCAGATCCCTTCCATTGCTCAAAGCATTGCTTCGCCAGATATTTTTCATAAACAAGCTCATAAGGATTTCCACTATAAAATCGTGCCAAAGTGTTTTCTCCAAATACCCTATTTGTTATTTCAGGTTCAAATGCTGTTTTATATAAATCACCATTAAGCCTTACATGCGCTTTACCATTTACATAAATATCACCATATTGAGCCAGTTCATTCGCACGAATATCAGCACCTGCTTGCATAAAACTACGGTATGCTATCGGATTTAATCCTTTCGCTGTGCGATCTATATTAATCAATCTGACCATCTCATCATTAAACTTTTGATTATTAAAGATTTCATTATTATTAAATGCTTGAATTGCTCGATGATTTGCTTCCATCCATATTAATAAATTATTGCTATTAATATTAACTTTATTAATTAAATTTATATCTGCGGCTTTTTGAGCTTTTGCATCATCTGATTCTAAAGCAAGTTCATTAAGGGGCTTATCAACTTTTAAATTAACTTTTGTAATTTTATCGCCTCTGAATGTTGTTTTTCCTACAAGATAACCGTGATAACTTCCAAGCGTATCTACATTAAATCGACCATCTTGATGCTTAGTATCGATTCCAGATGTAATCATACTTTCTATTCTCGTTCCGATTCTTACAATTCTACTTACTGGTTCTTTGACTAACCTAACATAAGCAGGTGAGAATAAAGCACCTTCTCCATCAATAATTCTTTGATTATAGGCTTTCTCACGTACACCTTTTTCTCCTGCTCTAATTTCAATAATTTCACCATTTGGAAGAGTAGGATCATTTCTATATTCTGTTTGGTAATCAAGCGGTTCTTTAATAACCAATACTTCTGTTCTTTCAACTGGTGCTATTTTTTTCGTTCCCACCAACACAACTTGATTAACCGGATTTACTTTTTTAATTGTCTTGTAGTACTTTGTTTTAATAACTTTACCGTTGACTATCGTTTGTTTGTAGGCAAGAACTTTGTAGCCTTTCTTACCTTTAACTTTTACTTCTGTTTTACCAACTGGTAAAGTATCTGTTTTCTCTTCAACAGTATTAAATTTCAAATATTTCTTCTTCGTAATCGTTTTATACGTTGTTTTGCTTTGTGCAGCATGAGCGGTCTGTTCCTGTGTTACATTTTGTGCACCTGACATTAATATCGTTAATGCGATTGAACTAGCCAATATTTTTTCATAATAATCCTCCAAAAATAACTTTTATTTGAATTAATTATTACACGATTTCTTGTGTAAATATATTTATTTCTTGTCATTATGCCAATCTCGCATTAAAGTCTACGTTATTATTTTTTATTTTTTATAAATCTATATTTGTTTAATATTATTTTTGAAATAAAAAAAGACTCCAGCCTAAGCTAGGAGTCGTAATGGTAAGTACTAAATGTTATTCAGAAACTTTAAATTATTAAAATACAAATATTCGTTTTTATAACAGTTATTTCATATTATAATAAAACTATAATTAAACTTGTGAATGAGGTGAAAGTAGCTTGAAACTTTTAAAAATTGTTCTAGTCATCAGTGTCCTGCTAAATATATTATTTATTTCACAGTTTGCATATAAACATCATATCAATAATAAGATTCATGAAATTGAGGAGAAAGTATATAGTCATTTAAAGAAAGAAGGTGTCGAAGCATTTGATTATACTGGACATCGTGACTTTAAATTACAGGAGCCTATGAAATATAACGTTTCTGTCAGACTGTACAATGATCCTAGGGAGTACGAGTTTTTTATCAATAAAAATAATGAGGTTGAAGTATTAGGTGTACAAGATACTGATGGTGTATATAAAACGGCAAAGGAAGTCAAAAATAGCGCCTTTGACGATCATGCAAACTATATTAGGAAAAAATAAATCATGGGATTAGAGACATGTCTCTAATCTCATGATTTTTTATCTTCGATATTCTAATATTTCATCTCCACTACTTCCACTCATTCTTTTTTAATACTGGTAAAGGTCCATAAACATATTTATATTTTTCATAGAGCTTTTTCCATTTGTACACATCAGACTTCGTGGGACTCTTGACTAAATGAATATCATATACTAAAAATGTTGGATCATTGATTCTTGAATCATTTGGATAGCTATTACTTCTGCCACTCTGTACAATCAAATTCGGATAAAAATCGTATATAAAGTAAGCGTTAAATTCTTTCATTAATAAAACTTTTCTAGTGTATATGGGTTTACCGTACTTCTCCAGAAATTGTTTTCGTGTAACTTTAAAGTGATTTGTCTCTCCAGCATTAAAGTCATAATATATTTCGTTCACTCTCTTTTTTGAAAAAGGAATTTTCTCCTGAAAGTGAGTATAGCCTATAACTCTATTAGATCTTACTAAATTCAGAGCATTTAAGGTTTTCTTAGGATGCAAATAGTCATCTTCCATAACATCATATCCCTGATAATAATAATCAGAAAGTTTTGTTCCTAAATTTAAGCCGTCGATTGAGAATTTACCTTTCTTTACTTTATCAACCACACTTTTGTTTAGCCAGAACGTGTCTGGATGAGTTGTTGCTTCTACACTTTTACTTTCAATGAAAAAGGGAATAACGACTAATGCAATGAGGCTAAAATATAATTTTTTCATTTTTATCTCCTTGTAATAATTATTTTTAAATTAGTAATTCCACACTATCTATTTATTTTTACATATAGTACAATATTTTCAAATACCAAAAGGAGCCGTTATATGAAAAAAATTATTAGTTTGTCTTTAATAATGTTATTTTCACTTCTTATCGTTACGCCTCAATCACAAGCCAGCACATACGCTTTAAAAAGTAAGTATCCAGTATTCCCTAATCTTTATAGCTATTCAAATGCTAAAGCAATGAAATCTGCTTCATTTAAATATTACGGATTAAAGTTACGACAAAATTATCCAGCAATGATTAAACAATGGGGTAAACCTTCTAGTTCTACTGTGACACGTAGTTTTGGATACACTGCTGGAAGTTATTTTTACGGACTGGATAACAGTGTGCTCGTTTCAACGATGGCTAAAGGAGAAAAAGCTAGTTCAAGTAGATTCATCATTGATAGTTTTACAATCTCTAAAATAAATCACTCAAAGTATGAGTTATCTAAAGTAAATAAATACTTTGGTAAACCAACTTCTACTACTACAAGTGGTAACTATAAAGTAAATGACTATGGCAATTATGTTAATATAACATTCACAAAAGTTGGATCTAAATGGTATGTAGATACATTAAATCTTCATAGATATAGTTTCCAATAAAATAACCGTCCTACCTCTAGTGAGATAGGACGATTTTGTTTTATACTTCTCTTTTTATCTATTGTGCCTAGTTATATAATTTCTAACAGCGCCTTTAATCGCAAATCCGCCGGCAACCTTATATTTCTCCCCACTTTTTCTGTAACTTTCTATCGAGGTATGTCATCGCAAAAAGTTTGTCATCATTATCAAACCATAACCATGTATGGCCATAACGATAAGTGTATGTATCAAATTCACCATCAATGTCCCAATCAAAAGAGTTCTTTTTAATTTTATCAGGCTTGCCCCAGGTCTTCTTAATATCCTTTGAAGATAAATTATAAAGACTTACCAGATGATTATAGTCAATTGATACAAGCTTCAACCTTTTCTTTTTCCATTTCGGCTTCCCCGCAAATGCAAAACTAATAACTTCAGGAAATTGTGTGGCATCGTATGTTTTATTTCCAGGGTAATTAGAACTTGGCTTGTCATTTAGTGCATCACCTAATATATTCTTTACTTTCTTATATGTCATCGTTAGTTTCGCACCATTATAATGAAACTTTCCTTTTTTTAACCTTTTTATCGTCTTCTTATCTAGTATATCCGGTAAATAAATCATTACTTCATCCTCCTCTAAATGATTAAACCGCCCTATCTCAGAGACAGAACGGTTTTAATTTTTCTTATAGTAATTAGTGCTATTTATACTTTACTTCCGTCACATGCCACTGTCCTCTGTAGTATTCACCTTTAGCAATTAAATGACCATACGTATTTGTTCTTGTTTTCACTTTATGTTCTATACCATCTATATATGTTGTATCATTTTTACCATTAACGCTTTTATCTGCTTTACCTACCAGGCTCTCAATCTTACTAAACGTTAATCCGCGCATTTGATAGTCGAATGTCATTTCTTTTAGACTTGACGGTTTCGTACAATCTTTACCAATATATAATAAGTTCACTGATCCAAATGCATGATCTTGATTAATCGTTTCGCCAAATGGAGTAATCACTGTTTGATCTTGAAGCGATTGTCCCATTGCTTTCGCTGTTTGAGCTGCTGTCATATTTAGCTTTGCTCCTTTTAATGCAAATGTACCCTTTGCCATATTTTTAATATCAGAATTTGTTAATGTATATTCACCGTTTTTAGCTATTTTAGATTTGAGATTATTTTTTCCCATTGTTTTTTCATTGATCACAGGTTCTTTTGTTGTCGTCACATTTAATGAGCCTAACTTCCATGCCTTACCTGATTTATCAAATTGTAATGTAAAGTTTTTATATCTTAGTTGCTTTACATCAACACCTGAATCAATTTCACTTGGTTTACCATATTTTGATTGAACTTGCTTAAGATCAAGTCTGTCTTTTTTCTTAAAATGGTAGTCAACATCATACACTTTCACTGCTTCTTTTTTGGCATAGCGGTTATTTGAGAACAATGCGATTGTTAGGTTGTTATATTTTAAGTTAATCATTTTACCGAACTGGTTTTGTTCAATAATTTCTCTATTTGGTTTTCCGAGTAACTTCAATACCTGGTTATAAGTCATATCAATTTTGACACCATTAAAGCTGTATTTTCCTGACTTTAATGCACTAATCGTCTTACTGTCTAACATATTCACTTGGTTAGTTTGAACGTTACTTGCTGTATAACATGGTTTCACCTGTGCTTGTGCATCTGCTACACCTACTTGACTAACCAATCCAGTTAACAATACTGCTGATAATACCACTTTTTTCATCATAATGACTCCTTAGTATTTTTTTACAATTATATCATGTAATGTCTATCACGAGAGTTAATTTATTTAAAATAATAGCAATAATTACAAATGACATTTTATAGTTATTACATATAAAAAGTCCTACCTCTAATGAGATAGGACAGCTTTCATTATTTACCTGTAAAGTGTTCTGTTACTGTGTAAGCTACGAATTGGTTATTCACTTTTTCATAATGTACTGTTAAGTTTTTGCCATAATCTTTAATTAGGAAACCTTCTCCTGAATCTACGACTTTCCCTTTACCTGCGTAATTTTCAATAGCTTGTTGTGTGAAATTTTGACCTTCAGTTACGAATGTCATGTGCTTTAATGTTAAATCATCCACTTTCGCGTTCTTCTTATTCTTCGCAAATTCTAATACTAATTCATTATTCTTACCGTAGTATCCTACAACTGTTGTGCTATTCTTTTTATTAAATTTTTCTGTTTTATTGAATTTTCCTTGAGCTTTAACAACTTCAGCGTAAGTTTGATCAAATCCGATACCATTGTATTTGAAACCGCCAGTTGTTAATGCATTTAATGTATCTTGAGATACATCTGGTAATTGTGCTGTAGCCACTTTAAAGTTCACTTTTTCAACGTTACCAGTTTGTGATGTTGCTTCAGCGTTGTGTGTAATTGTTGCTGGTACGACTAAAGACGTTGCTAGTAATGATGTTAAAATAATTTTCTTGTTCATAAAAATTCTCCTTTAAATATGGTTGGTGTTGCAAAAATAATATTACCACGATTCTTTTTATATTACAAATATATTACTGTTGTTTCTATTGTGTTACGAAGATATTACTAAAATGTAATAAAAATACCCCTCTTGTGTAAGAGGGGCTTACTTATTCGATATGCAATTAGCCGTTAAATAAGATATCATCGATTTCTTTGCCAAACTCTCCACTGACAAATGAACTGATTGATACACGGATGAGACGATTCTTTTTATCGAACACACCTTCAAAGTAGTGATTTTTAAATTTGTAATAAACACTTGTTTCATTCTCGATTATTTGCGCTTCAGCATAATTACTACCGTAAATTTTCTTAAATTGTTGTTTTGTGATTTTTCCTTTTTTCACTGGCATTTCAATACCAAATGTTTTTAGATTGTCATTCAGTAAGATCACTGAATCGTATTTACGCTTTAAATATTTTGATTTTAAGTTGTGATTACCAAGTGCATATTTCATCATGACTTGAGATGATTTTGTGAGTGACTTCTCGCTTACTTTGCTTGATACCGTATAGCCATTCACCGTAACTTTGCCTTTCTTAACGGCATTGACGAATGGTTTAGATGTAACGTATCCTCCACTGTTTCCGCTATAGCCTTTCCATTTGTAGTAGTAGCCTGCTGCATCAGCTGTTGACGTAACTGTTGAAAGGACTACAAATGTAACGAGTGTAATCATTAAATGTTTTAAAAGTTTCATGCTGTTCTCCTTAATATTGTATATTTTCTTTATTATATACAATTTTAAAATATTTGAGAGCCTATATTTATGACAAATTATTTAAAATAAGCGTCGAGGAAAGTCTCACCCTTAACGCCTTTCGGTGACAAGTAGCACTTGCCGAATTCATCCAGTAACCCGTGAAATTCTTGAGCATGTGCCGGTGTGAAACTTGAAGGTAATTGAATGACATCTTGTAATTCTTTATAATTCTTGCTATCAACTCCGAGCAACTTAAATAGACGACGCGTATACGTATCAGCGATAAAGATGACTTTGTCAAATACATAGACAAGCAGAACATCTGCTGTTTCCGGTCCGATGCCAGGTAATGCGAGTAACTCATGACGTAACGTATCTACATACATCTTATCGATATTATCAAAATCATAATCATGCTCTTTCAACCACCTAAAGATATGATGCACCGCTTTCGACTTATTCTTATAGAAACCACTCGGCTGAATACACTGCTGTAATGTCTCCATATCCAGTGATAAAATCTTATCTGGATCAAACTCGGTTGCGCCACGTAAATTATCCAGCGAACGCTCAACATTCCGCCAATTTGTGTTCTGTACAAGAATCGCACCTACAATGATCTCATACGGATTATCCGCCGGCCACCACCCTTGTGGTCCTAAGTTTTCAAATAAAATATCATATAATTCCTGAATCGATATCTCCATATACTCACTCCATTAAGGATTTTCCTTATGTTTACCCATATTATTAAATGTTATAATAGAACAAACTCAAGAAAGGCAGTGAATCATGAACAACAAATTATTCTTTTATGTGTATGTATTAATCGTGACGTTCCTGGCAGTAAACATATACAAACATATCTCAACCGGAGCACCCGCTTCTGACTATCTTATATATGGTATTATCGCCTTAACACTATTAAGTAACGTTGTAGATGAACTGATTGAATTAGTTTATGGTAGAAGACATTTGATTATTTCAATAATCTTTAAATTCATACTCTATATCTCTATCTTGCTACTCAGTATTTACGGTATTACAATTAGTACAAGTTTATTTGATACAGTATTATACGCTGTGTTTATCCCAGCAAGCTTATTACTCATGTATGTTCAATTTATGGCATATAAGAAAAATATAAATCAAACTAAATAATCAACGCACAAAAAAGGACCCTCATTAAAGAGAGTCCTTAAATTATTCTTATAGTCCAGCCCATTCGCTAGAAGTGATATATTCATTCATATTATTAACATTATAATCCGCTTCATTAGTAGCATAATCAAACCATTTTTGTTGCGCAGTCTTTGTCGTATTATGCATAATAACTACTCCATCTAAAATTGGAGCTTTTTGCTCATCAGTATCCCATTTATAGAAGAAAGTAATATATTTATACATATCAACTCTCATTGCATATCCTCTGTTATCAATTACAGTATCAGTTTTTAAAGGCTTGCCATATTTCCCTTCAATTTCACCTTGCTCGATTGTTCGTTTGTCATCAATCTCTCTATCTACAATACGCGTCACTTTACGCTTCGATGATGCAACTTTAACTTGAAAGTCCACAAATGCTCTATCGTGACTTGAATACCATGGATCTTCTTTTCCAAATTCACGTGTACCTTCTTTATAATAACGAGATGACTTATTATAGTAAGAAGCCAATTTCCCTATTTGGATACCATCCTTCGTTAATTTCCCTGCTTTCGCTTTCGCTACAACCGAGCTGCTTAAATAGTTAATGTTAGCTTCTGCCGCTTCTGCTTTTGGAGTTGCTACAAATGTAGAACTTAATAATACTGCTGTAGATAATCCTGCTACTAATAATTTTTTCATGATTTTCTCCTCTTAAAATAGTATTTTAATTTCCATTTACTATTTAAGTATATATTGGAATATCACGTATTTAAAGGTTATTTTACATCTTAGAAAACTTTATACACTAATGTTGATTAGTTTGAGTTATTATTTATTATTCTCGAAAAATAAGCACACGACAGTATTCTGCCGTGTGCTTTAAAAATTAATCTTTAAACTTAATCATATATTTCATATTGCCTTTGTACTTATCAAATCCCATAACGACTTTGTAACCATTATATTTATCAGCATTGTAAGTCGCAATAGTTTCATGTACGCCATTTGTTACGTATTGTACTGATGATGGTTTCCCGTAGAAATTAATTGCTTGTTTGTATGTCACTTTTTGCGTTGGAATGACACCGACGTTTTTCATTTTATATCCTGCTTTAAATGTATAACCTACATTCCCTTGAGAATAGAAGTAACCGTATTTCGTTCCTGTTAATTTACATATGCCCATTTTATAGTTCCAAGCTTTACCTGGATACATACCACGTAAATTGAAGTTATTATTCATATACTCTTTCACAAACGCATTGCTTAATACATTGATTTTGTATTTTGATGCGACGTTACACTTATATCCTGAATAGTCGTAGCTTGGTCTTTTTTCAGCGATCCAAGATTTATAGGTCACATATGGTGGTGCTTCCAGACCACCTGGAATAATTTCATTATGGTGTAATGTTCTTGCCAGTAAATCAACAAACATGTATCCTTCTGTTTTTTTATATCCACGTTCGTAGTTCACTGCGGCTTTTTTATATGCCTGATAATCTCTATGACTTGTTCCTAATTTTTTAAGTTCTTGTTTGAGTTGTGGTGTCATATGATATGCATCGTAATTCACTTTACCGCTTACTGGTTTAATGATTTTTACCGTACTGTTTGAAATCGGGAAGTATACGTTTCCTTTAGTGATCAGAAAGTCATAACCATTGATGTATTTACGTTGAACGATAGTTACTTTCTGTCCTTTGTATAACGTAACAGGTTTCCATCCATCACGGTCATATGCTTTTACTGTCTTAAGCATTGAAGCTTCGTAACTTTTAACTGCACGCGGTAAGTCTGTTGCTTTTGGTACTGCTGCATTAGCAGGTGTTGATGTAAGTAATAGTCCTCCTGCAACGATAGTACTTAATAATTTTTTCATTTTTTAGCACTCCTTAGTATGATCTATATTTTCAATTTTATTATACTTGATACTTCATTGATAATCATCAAATATTTTACATATAATTACTAAAATATACATATTGATATATAAAAAAAGTGGTGAATGTTATCACCACTTTTAATATTATTCCTTCGTATAATCAATACTATCTACAAAATATGTCTTACCAACTTTTGTCAGATAGATTTCCATATTATTATAGCTTAATGTCTTGTCATAAACCATATGACCTGTTTCTTCATCTATATAATTTTCTGAGTATACATCAAGTGGTTTACCAAGGATTTGTCGCATTTTCGCTTCTGTTACTTTCACCTGATAATACGTAAATGACATACTCCCTAGTTTGAACCTACTGTCACAGTTCTCTGCATCATAAGTTAGCGTAACCCAGTCATTTGATCCGTAATATGCATCAAGTGACTGATAGCCATCATCGTCCATATTTTCAGTCGTTATCACTTCTCTGTTTGACGTTCCTAACTTTTTCTTAACAGTGATATTCGTATCTCCTAATTTCACACCTTTATAAGTGTATGTCCCTTTCTTCATTGCAACCAAGTCTTTCGTTGATAGTGCTGTCGTAGTAAGTTTCGTATACGGGATATGCTCTTCTTCACCGTAATATGCATCAATGATATCTAAGTACTTAGGGCTTGCCATCGTCACACTCTCTGCTAAGAAACCATTTGAGATTTCTGTATATTCTGCGTGAAGATAGTTAAAGCTTTCTGTCATCACTTCATCTAATACAGGTGTTTTGTGTGTTGATTCACCTAATGTCTTCTTTAGTTCCGTCTGTAAGATGCGCTGCTTACCATTCAGTATCATCGTAATGCCTTTCACCGGAAGATCGTCCTGCTTAGCATAGCGTTTTGGAGAATGGAATGTATATACGTAATCACTATAATCAGCGTATACAGTTGTCCCCTTTTTATCACGTCTGATTTCCATCGTCTCCGGTTTACCTAGTTTTGCGATAACTGATTTATACGTGTGGTTAATTTTCACACCACGAAAGGCGTAACTACCTGCCTGAATCGACTTTAAAGTCGAAGGTTTAGAGATTGATGTAGACATATATGTCTTAGCTGGTGCTGCACAAAGATTAACCGATTTTGCTTCTGCAGGATGTGTGTAGCTAATGAATGATGTTAATAATAATGCGCTGATGATCGTCTTTTTCATGTAAATCTCCTTAAAATATTTATTCTTATAATAAATTTAACTTAATTTGTTAGTATATACAATATGTTAAAGAAAAAAGGACTCTACCGAGAGCCCTTTTTGTAAATTATTATATAGTGATTATTTATATTCAATGTTTAACACACGATATTTACCTTTAACAAGCTCACCCTTAACTGTTAAATGACCGTATGTGTTTGTACGTGTTGGTACTTTCACTTCTTTATTATCAACCGTCGTTACTTCTGGTTTACCTTGAACACTTTTATTTGGTTTTCCGACAAGACTTTCAACTTTATCAAACGTTAGACCGCGGAATGAATAATCAAATTTTATATTCTGTAATTTAAGAGGTATTCTTGTCTTTTAGAGAAAAAATAAACCTGCACATAAGCAGGTTTAATGATTATCCTTTTATATCTGATGGATCGTTACCAAATGAATCGCGTTTACGGATTTGTCCGTCCTTACCATGTATTAATAATTCTGATTTTTGGTTTTGAGCTATTGTCTTTGCTGCGTCAATTGCTTCTGCCTGAGTTTCATGATGACTTGTTGCATTCGTATTACCTTCACCCTTAACATCCCAGCCTCCATTTGGATTAGGAACAACGTGCTGGTTCTTGCCTGCCATATCAATCACCTCATATAAAAAGTATTTTACACTTATCATTATAGACAGATTTAATAAAAAATAAACTTTTTACACTTATTAATTACTTAATGGAAAGTTATAACTACTCAATGCACTATACATTTCACTAGGATTTCCATCAAACTTTGCAATATACATCTCTATTTGTTGGTGATCATATAGTACAATATGATTCTTGTTGACCTGCACTGCACCTATTACGTTGTAATCAAATGTGCGTTGATCTCCGTCGTAATAGTGTATAAATGTATTTTTATCTACATAGAAATATGATATTTGTCTAATCGTATTTTTCACTGGTATAAACATTAATACTAAAAATAGCACTGTAAATACACTCACAAGGGCTATCATTGCACCTGTCTTTGCTTGATGATCAGTAAAACTCCTATATTCTAAGGACATTTCTCCGCCGGTATAAATCATAAAGATTAATGCTGTCATAAGACTTATTCCAAGTGATGTAAATAAGTTCTGAATTAAACTGAGTGTACGTTTGCCTAAATGATGCTTATAGATATACGTTCCCATCACACTTCTCCTTAATCAATGTAGAGTGCTTCATGGATAATTTCTTCGGTCACAGGTGTAATACCATAATCTTTTAATCTTTGTTTTGATTGCTTGATGAACTCCGCATTATATCCTGATACTTCATCATCCGTCACAATATGAAGATAGGCTTTTGCGTATCCATTGGCTTCTGCAGAAATGTCTTTTATACCTGGATACCACTTAATTTTGTCAGGTATTGTACTTTGAGCAACAAACGGGTAGTGATATTTTTCAAGATCATAGATAATACCATATTCTTGTGGCATAAAGATTGAAATAGGAGGTTCAGATTTTAGAATAAACGTTAACTTCTTAATATCAATCTGGATCGACTGAATATCCTGACGTTTCATATATTTTAATTTCTTTTTATATTTTATAAGTATATGATTTTCAGTTATTTCAAAAGTTTTCTTCGGATAGAAAATGCGATATGAAAGTACTACTGAGAACATTACAAGCGCAGGATAGATGACATACCCAAGTGCTGTGGCTGTTTGGTTAATATGCGGCTTATCAACTTGTCCCCATATGAGAAAATAAACTATTTCCATCAATATGATAGTGATGAGTACAATCATTAAGAACAAAGGATGCGCTATAGAAAATCTTCCTCGTCTATATTCATCGTAATGGTCCGTGGTATCAAATAGCAGGTGATGTGCCCTGCGTACCATCGGACCTTCTTTACCCTGTTTGAAAAGTACACCGTTTTGAAGTAAGTATAGATTACTCGCCTTCGGGTCGACATTCTGCATATACGCACGATACAAATATGCAAAGTATCTAAAGAATGCTTCGCTTTTAAGCGCGTGACTGATATTTGTCTGATCAACAGGAATATATTCATATGGGTCACTCGTATAATAGCGGTAACCAAATTGTTTAACGCTCGTTAAAACATGCTGATAATGGTTACAACTTACTTGCGCAAAGATATCACCATTTTTGTTATACACGGTCATTACATCATTCTGCACTACGATGCACCCTACTTCTTTAGCTGGTAATGTTTTGTGATAATTCCCGGCACGAAAATGAATACCTTGATTTGATGCGTAGAGCTTCTCCTTATTAATGGTACTCAGTATTAAATTGATAGGTCCTGACACAAAGAAAGTATTTAAGAACAACATAAAAACAAGCAGTAATATACCAAAGAAAGTGAGCCAGAGGGGTGAATGCTTCATTGTAAAGAAGATATAAGACAACAATAAAAGTAAAGATAGAACCGTAATACTGATAATCGTTACAACCGATAAAAAGAATGTGTTCTTTCCTGGATTAAGACAAATCATAGATGCCTCCCGTGAAATGAAGTAATTTCAAAACAGCATGTTCAAAATGGTTTATCTTTCTATCTCTAGTTTAATTATATAACATTTTTATACTATTGTAATATTTCACATATTGTTGAAAACGATTTATTTAAAAAAATTTATATATAAAGAAAAGACCGACATATACTGTCAGTCTATCATTCATAAACGATCGTATTTAACTTTGTCTGTGCAATGATAACCGGCCAGTAGAAGGGTGCACCACGCCATCCATGCATCTCCTCCCCATTTTGTCTGAGCAGCATCACTGTTGGATGTGTCGTTCCATAACGGTAACTTTGTTTCAACTCATCTTGACCATTATCGGGTCTATCCGCAAATCTCACGCCGTCCTGTCTAAAGCGTGAGATATTACGATTGTCACGCGTGATGACCCAAACGTATCCCGTATCATTTACAGATAATCTGGATAAGTAATTCAGAATTGAAGTATATGTTTCAGTATTCCACTCGTATCCTTCTTCCATAACAAGTGTATCAGCGATTTCATTCATAATCGCAATCACACTTTCTACAGGTACCAGTATATGGCGTGTATCATTCGCATTTTGTTTGATAGCAACGATTCGAAGCTCTTCTATCATTAAATCGATTTTCTTCATACATCGCTTCATTTCACTTCTACTTTTCGTCTGGAAACCTACTGGTAAGAAACGCTTCTTACCTTTAATGGTGATTACTTTTGACAGTAATATCTTATTCGGATTACAAGGTACGATGTCACGATTGGTGTCATGCATCATAAAGACCACTTCACCGGCATTGCGTCCAGATTCAAATGCGCGTCTTAAATCTTCATCAAAGGTATGCATCCTTTCCATCACGTCATATATACGCGGCGTTGTATAAAAGCGCGTCACATACAAATCTTCCTTAGGGCGGGCACCGTACATCCTTGAGTGCTGTAAGACGGTATCCTGCTGGAATTTCTTTGGATCACGCCCGTAATAAAAGCCGATTAAATTCCCTATGGTAATACCTCGATCCAATATTTGACCACCTATAAAGAAATTTAACGGTGCACGTAATTTCAGTTCACCTGACTTATTTAATAACTGATTCACATCATTTTCAGAATTAACGATTGTAGTGAGTAGTTCCTCATCTAAAAATGCACCCTTTACTGACGCATATACCTCCTTAATTCCCGGGAAATATTCAGCCTTAGTGGATTGTTTAAATCCATCGTATGCCGTTTGTATTAGTCTCTTAAATGCTGGTTCATCCTCCCGTATTAAATCCACTAATTTCTGTTCAATCTTTAGAACTAATTTGTACTGCCACTCATGTGCTTTCTTCGTAGTAATTGTATGCATTATAAATGCGTATTTTTTAGGACGTTTGTTATCATTTAATGCCTGTAGATGACGTATCTTCCCACCTACAACAAAGTTAACGATCGCACTGCGCAAGCCATTAAAATTCTTCGATGTCAGTAGATAGCTATCCTTCGCTCGACGATTATCCTCTTTGCGTAAAATCTCAAGCTCTGTATCCGTTATCGGCTGATAGACATAGCTTGCCGGATGGTTTAGTTTTGACTGTTCGAAATAGAATTTACCACCTACATAAGCATCAAACGTCGGAACAAGTACCGTAAACGCCGGACGTTTCGGTTGATAACCACGTGCTTGCAACGTCTTACTATCCGGTTGCAAATAGAGTGAATAAGGCGTCGCTGTAACTTGAAGATAACTTGCACTTGGGATACGACGTTTAATATGATCAAGCTCCGTTGCGATTACTTTCAATTCAGTTAGATTCTTATCACGGTCTTTATCATAGACGACTGATGCATAGTCCGCTTCATCATCAATAATCAACATCTGTCTTTCTGATAATACCGGATATGTATCAAATAAAGCTTTTGTTAAACGCTCAACATTCTTCTTCTCTTTTTTCACAATCACTACAAACTTCTTATTCAGTTCATACTTACGTAAATCGTCAGGTAGATGCATAATATCATAGACCGATACATAGTCCTCATCAATCAGTGATGCGTACTCCTCTGACACACGTTCATACGTCTGACGAGCCAAAGCATTGGAGTTCTTTGTCAGAAGAATAACCACTTCATACCCATTATCAAAACCAAGCGCCATAGAGCCCATGAAACTACGCGTCTTTCCAGACTGTATGCGACCAAGTAGCATGCCTGGTTTGTTTTCATTTGTTGAGGTATTCATTAAATTTGAAATCGTGTCATGCATTGTAGATAATTCAATATCCGTATAGTTATTTTTATTTGTCAGTGTCTGAAGAAATACACCGTTTTTAATTAAATCCATTGAAACTCTCCCTTTAAAGCAATAAAAAGAAACCGGTGCTTAAAACCGATTTCTCAATTATAAATGAAATAATAATGTTTTTACATAGTATGAGTTTGAAATACTCTTATAATCGAAATAAAACTCAAATTATTCATCCACTTTAACAATATATTTTAAGTTTCCTTTAAATTGATCAAAGGCTACAATAACTTTAAATCCATTTCTTTTATTTTGGTCATAAATCGCATGGTATTCATGGACACCCTTAGTTATATATTTATATGAAGACGGTGTACCAAATACTTTAATAGTTTGTGCAAATGAATATTTACGATCTGGTATGATAAAAATATTTTTAATCTTATGTTTTGAATCAATTGTATAACCAACATTTGTTCCATATTGAACAAAGTCATATGCTGTTCCTAATCGGTCGCATAGATTGATTCTTTCAGTGAACGATGGATCGTTCATACCAATTTTTATATCTGAAATATTTCTGTTATTAGTATAGAAATATTCGCTGTGAAACTTAGGATTCATTATGTCAATTTTATATTTATTCTGGTTAGTACATTTCCATTCTCCATAATCATATGTAGGTTTCCCTTCTTGCAACCACTGATCAAAGGTTACTTCACCTGGGCTTTCTATGCCTCTCCCGTATATCGGTTGATTATGTAACGTATTTGCTAACATTTCCATAAATAAATATTTCACATCTTCTTGATGCTGTTTTTCATAATTTATCGCTGCAGTTTTATAACGATTATAATAATAATTGTTTTTACCTATGTATTGTAATTCTTTGTATAGTACTTGAGACATATGATATTTATCATAATCAGCTTTTCCGTTAACATGCTTGATAATTTTAATGCTTGAATTATCAAAAGGAATATAAATATTACCTTTCAAAATGATGTAGTCATAACCTGCAAAATATTCTCGTTCAACAATAATAATCTTTTGACCTTTTCTTATTTGAACTGGACTAAATGTATCCTTATCATATCCTTTTATATTTTTCAAAGCTACTGCAGAATAACTATCTACCATCCTCGGTAACTGTGTTAATGAATTAACTGACTTTGCTTCAGCAACATCACTTATATTTAACATAATCACTAAAATAATCATTATTTGAACTAGCCGTTTCATCTGGTGACCTTCTTTCTAAAGAGGTTATGTATTTATTGCTCATTACTATGTTTTCCTGCTATATATCTCAATGTTAAAGAGTACTCTTACTGCTGTACAGGTAATCCTGTATTCGGATCAATCGCTGGTGTTTCAGTTGTAGCTTGTGTTTGTGCACCATTAAGCTCGACTTGTAATGCACTTTCAAAAGCTGCTGCTGGTGATGAGGTATTAGTTCCTTGAGGAATCACGCCATTTGCTACACCACTCTGATAAGCTGCCATCTTCTCAGCAGCTGTATAGTTATTACTGTATATAATCTGACTTAACGTATTACGATTCGTTATGTTATTCACATTCTCTTTTTGAACCGCTTCAGTTGTTACAACTTCCTGCGTCTTCTCTTCAGTCGTGCTATCAGCTTTTTTATCAGCAGATAATTTCTTTTCGCGACTTGCTTTAATTTGCTTTCTTGCAATATCTGCTGCACTTGCCTTTTGTTCTTCCTTAACCTTCTCAGGAACCACTTCATCTTTACCACATGCTACAAGTAACAAGGCAGTTGATACGACAATACTCATCTTCTTTACGTTCATGTGTTCATCTCCGTTCTATTTTTCCCCTAAATTATATAATACTACATTATCTCAAGATAATGTAAATTAATTATATGATATAATCATGGTAAAAATTACGGAGGACATACGCATGAATTTCAACAAAAGTATCGCCTTATCAACCAAATCTCCTCGAAATATCCATTGGTCAGTCACAATCATTATTTCGATTGTACTCTTTATCATCATGCAAATCGTTGCTTCATTAGTACTGGTACCTGTATTACTTGCATTGAATCCGACGGCTACACTGAATGATCTTATGAAAGAACCACTCAATACATTATTTAGCTTACTCACTTTTCCGTTTTTGCTATTCTCATTTATCTTAACGAACAAATTCTTGTACCGTCACCCGATCCAGGCACTGGGTTTCTTTAAAGAACGATTAATTCCAAGGTATCTGTTAGGCATGACTTTTGGGATAGCGATTATACTCATTGTCTATATCATCAATCTCCTGACAGGTGCCATGCATAGTACAGTGAATCATCATATTCAAATGTTTACTTTAGTATGGGTTATCGCTTTATTCATGATTCAAGGATTAACAGAAGAAGTTGTTGCACGAGGATTTCTGATGAATAAAGTAAGCCATCAGATCGGTATCCCTGCAGGCATCATTATTAACTCAGCATTCTTTTCACTGCTTCATTTTTTAAATCCTAATACGAGTTTACTTAGCTTTATTAATCTGTTTCTAGCTGGTGTAGTGTTCTCTTTATTATTCTACTGGTCAGATAACATCTGGCTCACTGGTGCTGCACATAGTTTCTGGAATATTACGTTAGGTGTCTTATTAGGGAATGAAGTGAGTGGTACATCACTCCCTGCGACAATATTAAATACTCAATCAAACACTGACATGTCACTGATAAATGGAGGTATGTTTGGATTGGAAGGCGGATTAATAGTAACCGTTTTATCCATCATCATTATCTGCATTCTGCTCAATCTATGTCTTAAGAAATACGGAACGAAAAAAAGAGCCTAGGCTCTTTTTTTATTGCACTAATCGTCCGATATTACGACATGTATTCATGATTAACGATGGTGCATTTGTTATCGCATCATCAAGTGACATCGGTCCATCTGTAATTGAGTGCATACTTAAAAAATATTCATATAACTCCTGGTAGTCTGTACCGAGACCACCCGAGATAAGTATAGATTTTCCGCCATTCTTATTGATACGCTTTGCAACACACACCGGTAACTTACCGAATTTCGTTTGAAAGTCGCTCCTCCCTTCACCTGTAATCACATAATCAATTGTAGTAAGATCCAAATCACTGAGTACAATATCTGCAACAAATTCTGCACCAGGCACGAGCGTACTACCTGAACATAATAAGCCAAAACCTATACCACCCGCAGCACCAGCGCCTGGGGTATTTTTCATATCGATCTTGAGATAATCTGATACTATCAACGCAAAATCATTAATCGCTGCCTCAAACTCGGGCATTGCCTGTTCAGTCACACCCTTTTGCTTACCGTATGTATAAGTCGCACCACTCTTGCCACATAAAGGATTATCCACATCACAGATTAATTGAATATCAAGATCATGGATACCATCCATTAAAGAACCTTCTATTGCAGAAATGTCAGATAAGTTACCACCATTCACATCAAACCTGAAGCCATTATGATTTACAAAATTCAAACCCAATGCCTCAAGCACGCCCGCGCCACCATCATTCGTCAGACTGCCACCTAATCCGACATAAATCTTCCTGAAGCCACGTGCATAAAGTTTGCAAATAACATCCCCCACTCCAAAACTTGAAGCCATATAAGGATTACGCTCACGTGACACTTCCATACCAATAATATTAGCCACTTCAATAACAGCAGTTTTACTATCTAACTCTCCATAATATGTTGTAATTGGTCGACGGAACATATCAACAGTGTTGATTTCGACCTTCTTTCCATTCAAACCATGCACTAATGCATCAACCGTTCCCTCACCCCCATCTGCCATAGGACGTAAGATAAATTCACTATCAGGTAACGACAATGCTAACCCATCTCGCATATACTCAGCCACACGTAACGCACTCAAACACTCTTTATAAGAATCCGGCGCAATTAAAATCCTCATCGCTATCCCTCCTGTTCTTTGAGCAGTTTTTTTCTATCGTATCATCTTTATTGTAAGATGACGATTATACAATTTAGACCCCTCAATTCGAACATAAATTTGTACTCAAGAATTTTTTACAACTAATTACACTTTTATTTTTATTTTACAATAAATTATTTATAATATAGATGTATCACAACATTAATTAAAAGGAGAGTTATTTATGAAGAAAATTTGGAGTTTAGTCATCACGTTATCATTGTTATTAGCTATCTTTTCACCACTAGCAGACGCTAAAAGACCACCTGTCCCTACACCTATCCCAAATATTTCGAGTAAATCAGTAGCTCAAAAGATTAAATCAGGCACATATAGTTATTACGGTGTAAAGCTCGGTAACAATTTTTCAGTTGTGAAGAAAAAATGGGGAAAACCGACTAAAAGAAGCGTATATAAATCTTCAATCACGATACCGGAATACAGCTACGGTCCAATCGGTAATTTAAAAGTTAAAGGAACTGCTCGTGGAAGTGTTTCTGAATATAAAGTAAAAGTGGATCATATTATGATGAGTACTAGATCTCACACAAAATATGAATATAAGACTGTTATGAAAAACTTCGGTGCAACAAAAGATATCCGCACGAGTGGCAGCATCAGAATGGTAACATGGACGAAAGGTAATACATACACAATCATCAACTTCAAAAAAGTTGGTACTAAATGGTATGCTTATTCACTTTCTAATTCAAAAGTAGGATTACGTTAATTTTATGATTTCTCCTCAAATTCCAACTTATGTTAAAATGTAATTGAGGAGTGATTGTTTTGTGGCGTAAAATTGTTTTATTTATCGTATTGCCGATTACTATAATATGTTGGTTAATGTTACTTTATAGCGGTATTGTTCATCATAACTATAATGACTTAATGGTAGTATGCTATCAGCTATCTCTATTGGGACTTACTGCGATTTATTTTCTTGAGATGAGTGATGATTATCGCAAACACGGTGAAAAGCGTGGATTACTGATTGGACTTTGTACTTTCTTTTGCTTTTTTGCAGCCGGCACATTGATTGCAATGTTCTATTTTGATTACAGCTGGATTTCAAGAACCATGCAATTATTTATGCTATTATTAATTGCATACAGTCTTTTTAAAGCAATCAAGAGGAGATAGTTTATGAAGTTCAGTAATATTTTAATCACTATTTTTGCATTTTTATTTTTTGCTGCACAATTATTTAATGTCTATGATGGCATTACGCGCCATGATCCACAGATGGTGGTTAGTGGCTTATATTTAATTTCAATCGGGTTATTCATGTTATTTAATTTGTATAACGCGATGTTGACACAGTCTGGTAAAGTAATTACCCCAATAATGGTACGTCAGCAATTATATGCTGCAGTCGCATTATTTATATACGGGTTAGTTGTGCTTGTCTGCATCTTTATCTATAACTTAGGCATTTTATCAAAGATTGTTGAATTTATGTTACTTGTTTCAATTTTCTTTGAAGTACGCTCACGTATCAACCAACTGAAATGATAAAAGCGATAGCTGCTGCTATCGCTTTTACTTTGGTAAGAGGTACATCTTTTTTTTGATTACGAAAGTGTCTATAAAACTTTTTTATAGTCTTTTACGCCAGACTTAAACTTATTCTTAGTAGGGAAATGACTATAAATTTTTTTTATAGTCTTTTACACTCGACTAAAACTTATTTTAAGCACGGAAATGACCATAAAACTTTTTTATAGTCTTTTACGCCAGACTTAAACTTATTCTAAGTACGGAAATGACCATAAAACTTTTTTATAGTCTTTTACGCCAGGACAAAACTTATTCTAAGTACGGAAATGACCATAAAACTTTTTTATAGTCTTTTACGCCAGGACAAAACTTATTTTAAGCACGGAAATGACCATAAATTTTTTTATAGTCTTTTACGCTTAACACAACCTGATTCCCAACAAAAAATAACAACTACTCATCCCATTGGTTCAATATCCTTAATTAACAACTTCCAGTCTCTTTTCCGTGCATCTTTCAGCATACCTTTCATTGTCAGTATTTCTTTCTTACGATATGTATCATAGTGAATGACTTCATCTGGATGTAATGCCGGCTGTTTAAAGTTTGTAAATACAAATAACTTTTTGTATTGTGCGAGTTCCGGTATATGCGATAACCAGCGAGTTCTATCTGTACTGCGTGCAATAATGGTCAATTCTCTATCCATCGCTTCTTTAACCGTTTGAATTGCGGCTATCTGACTCGGAAGTAACTCGTTATAAAATGTTATATCATCTCTAGTGTATGACGGATAAGCATAATATTGCAGTGTAAATAGCTGATTTGGGTGAAAATATCCTATGTCACGCTCAATATGTTGATACATATAATGATAATGCCAGTTAAGTTTATTATCTTTATTTAACTGACCATTAGTAAATTCGTAAGGGGAATAATCAGGTAAGTCCCGATGAAGATTATCAAACTTTATGCGTTTTTCTTGATCCATTGGATGATATTTAGGATTGAATGCCGGATTAACGAGCAGAATTAAAATTTTCGCCTGCTCGAAATTACCTGCGTATGGCTCTGGCACCCAGATATGTATATGGTTCTCATCTTTAACTAAGTTATTATTATCGTCCAGCACATACATGCCATTGACCTGGTAGAGATGTTGTTCAAACTTTAAACGTTCCTGCAGTTTTCTACCTTTTAGATGAGTGATTTCTTCGAAGAAATGTGGATATTTCTCTTGAAAATGTGCTAAATCATAGGGATGAAAAGCAGCGAAATTTGCTACATTTTCTGGTGTATTATCCGGATAGGTAGTATACGCCTTCCAGAAATTTTGAATGCTACTCACTGATTTGATAGCCACGACGATGATATTTCATTAAGGAAATCTTCGGCGTCTCTCTAGAATCTTCAATTTTACGTATATTTGTATTATTTTTTTCTTGAATATAATGGACATAGCAATTGATCATTCCACTTTGATTCTTGCTCTTCTTACTTAACCATTCCTGTATTTCTGCCTGATCCAGAATGATGTATTCAATCCCTTTATCGTTATCTGTAACATATTCTGATTCGGCATCAACTTTTACCATCATTGCATAGTAGTCGTGATCACTAAATATCTGTTCATCACCTTTATGCCATGCAGCAACACGTTTTTTAATAATTAGTTCTGTGTCTTTTAAGAATTCATAGTCTCTTGATGTACTAACATAGATTGTGAAGTATCTTTCACCTAACTGGCAGGTTAACACATTATACTTTAGATTGATAAATTCAATCCCTGGATTTGATTGACGCAATTCCTGTTTCAGAAATTCAACCATTTCCATACGTTTAAAGCTACGTGGTTTTGTCGACTCTGTTTTTTTATGTTGTATATCATTACGTCCATAGTTGAGCGGTACTTGAGAGGTCATGATTTTCTGATATACATCTAGTATTGATTGTTTATCCTGACCAGTAATATACTCTACTGAATCAAGTGCATAATTTGTATAAATTAGCGTTCTTAAAATTAACTGGTCTTTATCATTTAATTTTAATTCCGGATATTTTTTATTAATATCATTTAAAGCTAAATACATATCAATCGTATTCAACATTTATAACCTCCCCAATTAATTTTTATATTTTAAGTATACACCTTATTATATTGAAGTATTGTAATATTGTTGTAATTTTGTAACTTGTAAAAATAACATTAAAATAACAACTTAATAATAAAACTAACTTAGAATAATACTTTTTTAGAATTTAGTAATGAATAACAACATTTTTTAACAGATAACACAAACTAATCAATATTTAGCAAAATAATAACCACCAATAAATAAAGATTTATCGGTGGTTATTATCATATTATATTTATTCAGCAAATTTTTTCAGTATTTCTTTAATATCATCTGGATGTAGTTGTGCCACATATGTCAAGCTACCATTAATATCGAATGATAATAATGTATTCCCTTGAATATAGTTAATTGTACCTGCCTGCGGATAATATAAATCTCCTTCTCCCCAGTATTTATTCATATCACCTACTGTGAAGAATTGAGGGATCCCTGAGAAACTAATTGAGCGTAGACGATATTGATCAAGCTTTTGTCCACGTTTCCCTGTAAAGTAAAGTATCGTGTTATCCCCACGTTCTGTCAGATAATGATACTCAAAGTCATAACGCTGATAGACCGATGTTACTTTAAATGACGGTTTGACCCATTTCTGTTTGACATAACTGTATGTATTACCTACCTTAATGCCATTTATTTTATGTGTTCCTTTTTTCATCGCTTGAATTGTCGTTTTGTGTTTTAAATTTGGTACTGCCGGTTTTTTAAGCGCTGCACTCGCATCAAAAGACACCGTAAAGAATAGTAATAATCCAAGACAACATGCTATTATTTTTTTCATGCTCTCACCCCTTTATGAGTTCCATTATATAACAAACATACGTAATTGAGTAAATATATTATGAATTTATAAAAAAATCCTATGTACAAAGTACATAGGATGAATGCTTTTAAGATGCGTATACGCCATACTCAAAGTAAATCAGATACCCTTTATAAAATGAGGCAAAGTAATCTGCACCGTTTGTACGGTAATGTAAATCATAAACGCCTACTTTTGGACCTTTACCTTTATGAATGAGCTTATTATTTTTATGTGCAGCAAGAAATTGCTTTAAAGTAATCGTTTTATCATGGCTAACTATTGGTCTAATCATTGTCACACGATTTTTTGCGTCTTTATAGTAGTAAGTGTCATACTTCATAAAGTCTTTTGTACCATAGCCATTTCTACCTTTTAGGTTTAACTTATATCCATTCATTATAAAATTATCGTACTTTAATGCACGTACAAAGTCTTTATCGATCAGGAACTTCGAATTGTTTTTTACGTAACCGTTATAGCTGTAATAAGGCTTAGTTACAGCATGTGTTTCGCTTGGTACAGAGACGAGTAATAGTGAAGATGCAATGGCAAATGTAGTAGCAGTTTTCAATACTTCATTCATTTTTTCCACTCTCCTTCTATTCTTCTTTCAAGTCCATCATAATCCTATATATTTACAATATCAAACATTATTTTGAAGTTCACATCATTAACATTATTGAAGTGTTTAAGTGATTTTTGTTACAAAAAAAGACACTCTATCATGAGATAAAGTGTCTTCAACATATTATTCAACTGTAACTGATTTTGCTAAGTTACGTGGTTTATCAACGTCACAACCACGGTGTAAAGCTGCGTAGTATGAAATTAACTGTAAAGTAACTACAGATACTAAAGGTGTAAGCATATCATGGATTGCAGGAATAACATAAGCATCGCCATCTTGCTCTAATCCTGACATAGAGATAATACATGGGTTAGCACCACGTGCTACAACCTCTTTCACGTTACCGCGAATTGATAAGTTAACTGCTTCTTGAGTTGCTAATGCGATAACAGGTGTTCCATCTTCAATTAAAGCGATTGTACCGTGTTTTAATTCTCCACCGGCAAATCCTTCAGCTTGAATATAAGAAATTTCTTTAAGTTTTAAAGCACCTTCAAGACCCACATAGAAATCCATTGTACGACCAATAAAGAATGCGTTACGCGTAGTTTCTAAGAATTTACGTGCTAAGTCTTCCATTTTATCAGCATCGTCAACAATCGATACAATTGCTGAAGTAACTTTTGCAAGTTCTGGTAATAAATCAACATCAGTCTCAATACCAGCATCTTTCGCTACAACTTGCGCTAAAATAGCTAATACTGCGATTTGTGCAGTGTAAGCTTTAGTAGAGGCAACAGCAATTTCAGGTCCGGCATGTAAAATTAATGTATGATCTGCTTCACGAGATAAAGTAGATCCTGGTACATTCGTAACTGTTAATGCAGTGTGACCTAATTTCTTAACTTCAACAAGTACTGCACGGCTATCTGCTGTTTCACCTGATTGTGAAATGAAGATAAATAATGGTTTCTTAGATAGTAATGGCATATTGTAAACGAATTCTGATGCAACATGTACTTCAGTTGGTACACCAGACCATTTTTCTAAGTATTCTTTACCCACTAAACCAGCGTGGTATGAAGTTCCACATGCTACGATATAGATGCGATCAGCTTTACGAACAGCTTTGACGATATCTTTATCGATTTTTAATTGACCTTTTTCATCTTGGTACTCTTGAATAATTTTACGCATTACAGCAGGTTGTTCATGGATTTCTTTTAACATGTAATGAGCAAATGTTCCTTTTTCGATATCTGAAGCGTCAATTTCAGCTTTATAAGGCTTACGTTTAACTTCTTTACCGTCTAAGTCTTTGATTGTAACTTTATCTCTCTCAACTAATACGATTTCTCCGTCTGTTAATTCAACATACGTGTCAGTAACTTGTAACATTGCCATTGCATCTGAAGCAATAACGTTGAAACCTTTACCTAATCCTACTAATAAAGGAGATTTGTTTTTTGCAACGTAAATAACGTCTGGATTTTGTGAATCTAATAAACCTAAGGCATAAGAACCATGTAATAATTTTACTACTTCTGTAAATGACTTTTCAGTATCTAGTCCTTGTTTTGAGAAATGCTCAACGAGTTGAACGATAATTTCTGTATCAGTATCAGATTTAAATGTTACACCTGATAAAAATTCTTCTTTTAATTGTTCGTAGTTTTCAATAACACCGTTGTGCACTAAAGTGAATCTTTCACTTTCAGATTGATGTGGATGTGAATTCTCACGGTTAGGTACACCATGTGTTGCCCAACGTGTATGTCCGATACCAGTGTTTGATTCAAATGTAGCGTCAACTGCTTTTCTTAACTCAGCAATACGACCTTTTTCTTTATAAACACGAACATCTTCACCGTTACGAACAGCAATACCTGCTGAATCATAACCACGATATTCTAACTTTTCAAGACCTTTTAAGAGTATTTCTTTTGCATCTTGTGTTCCAATGTAACCAACAATACCACACATAGTAAGTTCCTCCCGAGCGACATGCGCTATATAAATTAAATTGATTGTATTATTTTAAAATCTGTTTTTTTGTAAGTGCTGTGTTGATGATTTTTGTTCATCCAGTTACCCAGATGGTTTGTTACATCAACTAACGAATCGCTATAATCCGTGATGGCATCCGCCGAATTTTCGATAACCATCTTCCTCGTCAACAGTTCCCTGTTCTGGCGCTGTATATTCAGTTTTAAACGGCCCTCACTTTCGATTAAACTTATGTAATTGTACTATATTTATCATAATTTAGACAAGTATTTGAAGATTATATCTTTCGGAAATAGAAGTAATATATAACTTGTCTATATTAAACCATACAACTCTTATCATATACTTTCATTATACTATAAATCCAATGTTAGGTAATTTTTTTGTGTAGAAAATTTTTCTAAAATTGTAGGGGAATGTGTAAATCAATTGATTGTAATATTATGGTTATTGTTAGTTCGTATTAATCTCGTTTTTGCGAACTAACTCAATTATTCTAGAGCTTTGCCGTCTTATATTACCTTAGTTGATCTAAGTTAGTTCGCATATCTCACATTTTTGCGAACTAACTCGTCAATTTCACTCTTTCTAGACTTATATGACATTCGTTCACACGGGTTAGTTCGCATATCTTTCATTTTTGCGAACTAACTCAATTATTTTAGAGCTTTGCCGTCTTATATTACCTTAGTTGATTTAGGTTAGTTCGCATATCTCACATTTTTGCGAACTAACTCGTCAATTTTCACTCTTTCTATACTTATATGACAATTGTTCACTCTGGTTAGTTCGCATATCTCACATTTTTGCGAACTAACTCGTCAATTTTCACTCTTTCTATACTTAGATGACATTCGTTCACTCTGGTTAGTTCGCATATCTTGCTTTTTTGCGAACTAACTCGTCGATTTTCACTCTTTCTAGAATTATATGACATTCGTTCACACGGGTTAGTTCGCATATCTCACTTTTTTGCGAACTAACTCAATGCTCACATCGCTCACACCACAACTCCTCTCACTCCCAAACAAAAAAACATCGCCAGATACTCAAAGTATCCGGCGATGCTCTTATTTTATATATTAGATGCCCATATGTTCACGTACAACATCAGCGATGCTGTTAACGAATCGTTCTGCATCTTCATCAGTTTTCGCCTCAACCATAACACGTACTAATGGCTCAGTTCCTGATGGTCTAACTAATACACGACCTTCACCGTTCATTTCCGCTTCCACTTTTGCAATTGATTCAGCTACTGCTGAGTTCTCTTCAACTGCATGTTTATCTGATACACGGATATTAACTAATCGTTGTGGGTATTTCTTCATTTGACCGGCAAGTTCGCTTAATGTTTTGCCAGATTTTTTAATGATGCTCGCTAAATGTACACCAGTTAATAATCCGTCACCTGTAGTATTATAATCCATCATTACGATGTGACCAGATTGTTCTCCACCTAGGTTGTATTTTCCATTACGCATTTCTTCAACAACATAACGGTCTCCAACTTTAGTTTTATTTGAACGAATATCAAATTCATCTAATGCTTTGTAGAATCCTAAGTTACTCATCACTGTAGATACAACCATGTTATCTTTTAAGCTGCCTTCGTTATGCATGCTTTGAGCTAAGATAAACATGATTTGGTCACCGTCGACGATTTGTCCTTTTTCATCTACTGCGATAATACGGTCTCCGTCACCATCAAATGCTAATCCAAAATCACTGCCTGATTCTACGACTAATTCTGCTAATCCTTCTGGATGAGTAGATCCTACACCGTCGTTAATGTTATTGCCATCTGGATTACAGCCGATTGTTACTGTATCTGCTTCTAAATCACCAAATAAATATGGTGCTAAAGAATATGTTGATCCGTGTGCACCGTCTAATGCAATTTTTAATCCTTCTAAGTCGCCATCAATTGTTGATTTAATGAAGCTTAAATATTTTTGTCCACCTTCAAAGTAATCAGAAGTGTGTCCTAAATCAACACCTGTTGGACGTGGTACAGTATCTTCTTTTGCGTCAAGTAAGCTCTCGATTTCAGCTTCCTGTGCATCGCTTAATTTGAAACCATCAGCTCCAAAGAACTTTATACCGTTATCTTGTACCGGGTTATGACTTGCTGAAATCATTACACCTGCTTGTGCATTTAATTCACGAGTCAGGTATGCTACACCAGGTGTTGTAATAACACCTAAGCGCATAACTTCTGCACCTGTAGAAAGTAATCCTGCAACAAGCGCAGATTCTAACATAACTCCTGAAACGCGTGTGTCACGTCCTACAACAACTGTAGGTTTCTCAGTTCCACCATGTGCTAATACATATCCACCATAACGACCTAATTCAAAAGCTAATTCCGGTGTTAACTCACTGTTAGCTACTCCTCTTACTCCGTCTGTCCCAAAATATTTACCCATTATTAATAACTCCTTTATTCATATCGTTATTTTTTTGATACATCAATCTTAATTTCAACTTGTTTTGGATTTGCACTCGATACATCTTTCGGTAAAGGAATATTCTCTTTAACTACCGTATCTTTTGTGACTTTTGACAAGTCCACTTCTATCGCTAAACTTCCGATACCATCAAGTACTGATCGCTTACCGAATAATTCAACTTCCTCTTCAGATATTTCTAAACTATTGAGTTTTAAATCTGAAGGCAGTTTGCCTGATTTCTTTGGACTAATTGCGACTGTTTTAGAAGTTGGTGCAACTTTAATATTTACTTTAACTGTTGCAGGTTTCACCGATACATCAAGTTTATTCAGGTTAGAATCGAATACGTTCACTTCTGCTTCTTCAGCTGTTGTCTTAGAAAGTTTCGTCGTATCTTTCAATGTTGCTTTGACATATGCAATCTTACTGATTTCTTCTTCTCCACCAATAATCGTTACTTGAGACGGGTCCACTTCTTTCCCTACAAGTTCATATCCTGTTGCAATACGGGAATTACTAATTTCCGCTTCAACTTGGCGTGTGTCTTTTATTTTCTCTGATAAGGTTATATTAGCAAACTTCGGTATAACTTCATAATTTAGTTTATCCGAAATACCTTTCACATTAAACTTTTTCTTGTATTCACCAACTTTAGAGTTCGATAAATCAAGTGTTACCGTAAAGTCACGCATACTCTCTGTCTTTTTCACAATGGACTGAGGTCCGCTAACTTTAACATTCACAGTTTTAGGTGCACCTGTTAAATACAAATTTTTATCGTCATAGATGACTTTAACAGGAACATCTTCGATAATCATCTGATCATTTTGATTAAACTGATTATCACCAAATAAGGCGAATACATCGTTAACAGATAAGAATAAGAATAAAGCAAGAATCAATGCAACAAATCTAAGTCCCCATTTATTCTCAAGCATTATTATTCAACACCTTTCTTTGAGACATGTGTACTAAACCAATGCTCAGTAAGTAAGGCTTCAAATACTTCAAGAGAAACATCTTTACGTAACCTGCCATTATACGTCACTGAGATATCACCTGTCTCTTCAGATACAACTACTGTAAATGCATCTGAAACTTCGGAAATACCCACAGCAGCACGGTGTCTCGTTCCAAGACTCTTTTGAATCTTTGCACTATCTGACAATGGTAAGTAACTTGCTGCTACTGCAATTTTCTCTCCCTGAACAATCATAGCCCCATCATGGAGTGGTGTATTTGGAATAAATATATTGATTAACAATTCAGATGATATATCTGCATTGATAGGTATACCTGTTTCTATATAATCTTGTAATCCTGTTTCCTTCTCAAAAACAATTAATGCACCGATACGGCGTTTTGCCATATATTGAACTGATTTAACCATCGCATCTGTCAACTTAGCCTGGTTAACCTTTAAGTTCGCTGCATTACGTTTAAATAAACTGCCTCGTCCGAGCTGTTCTAAAGCTCTTCTTAATTCTGGTTGAAAGATAACAATGATGGCTAAGAAACCCCATTCCATAACCATATCAAACATTTTTGTAGTCGTTGTTAAATCCAGTTGATGACTCACCGTTCTACCAATCAGAATAAAGAAGATACCCTTTAATAATTGGATGGCTTTCGTGCCTTTTATAGCGTTTATCATTAAATAAATGACATACCATACAATTAACAGGTCTAAGATGCCTGTAAAAATCTTAATAGTACTTAAATTGTCAAGTACACTAAAGAGCTGCATTGTATCTCCTCCATGTTCATGCTAAAAATAATTATACCATGTATGGCAGAGAATCTTCGTATAGATTGATGCATTTTTTATAATATTCATTCGATTGTTCGAGATCGCCTAATTTTTCATAGATTTGTGCAATCTTTTTAGTGATTCGACCAAAGAAGTAAACATGTTCATTACCGTTTAATGCAACTTTGAAATAAGTTAATGCACCTTGATAGTTTCCTAGTCTATATTCAAGTTCTCCCATCAACTCTTCACCGTACCCTGATGTATCTGCTTTGATATTTTTCGCGATAACCGTACGGGCTTCTTCATACATCTCTTTCTCTATCATAATGTCTGCTAAATGCAAACGAACACGTACTGCATAAGGATGATCAAACTTGTGTTCATCAAGCATTGCATTGCACTTAACAATAATTTCATATGCTTCATCAGTACGCTCTAAAGATAGTAATAACATTGCCAAATTGCTTAAGCTTCCTACCAGATCAAATGAGGTCGGACGTAATTCTGCATAGCTGATTGCTCTTCTATAGTGATATTCTGCCTGTTCATTATCTTTTGTCGCCTGATATGCACGACCAAGTGTATTTTCAATATTTAATGCTAAGTGATAGGTGTTTAACTTCATGTTTAAGTCCATAGCCTCTTCGCAAAGCTTAATCGCGACATAAAATTCACCCACGCGTGAGTAATAATTACCTAGGTAATATAGAATAGACACTCGTGTGATATTAACAACGTTTTCAACGATTGTAATGTTATTCGCTTTTGTTAACTGATTGATCGCTTCCATCACATTACCCACTTCATACTCAATACGACCGAGTAATTCTAAGCATCTTAAATATAACGTTACATCGCGCATCTTCTTGACAATCATAATTGCCTTCTCGACGAATTCACGCGCTTTATCATAGTTTTTTTCATTAAAGTAATAACTCGCAGTCACCCAGCTTATCGCGCCTCGTTCTGCTTCAGTTATACTCTCTAAAGTTTCATAATTTTTATTGATGAAATCTCCAAGTTTTTTATAGTCATTTATTAATACATGGTTTTCTGCCCATTTAATTTCTTTCTTAATTTCAAGTAAACTTAAATTTCTATCTTCTGTCGTACTCGTAAAGTCCTCCAGTGTACAATTTAGACGTACACTTAACTTTTTTAACACATTGGTTGAAGGATGGACTGAATTTTTCTCGATTAAACTCAAATATGTTCTTGATATAATACCATCAGCTAATTCCTGTTGCGTCAAATTTGCCTGGTTACGCAACTCTTTAATTCTTTGACCTAACATGTTAAACCTCCCCTATCCATATAGTATAATAATAAACTAATTCTAGTTAACATTCCATTACGGAAATATTAATTAAAGAATTTAAGAAATAATCATGTTAAATATTTAGAAATAGTTTTTTACAAATATACAGTTTTGTTATATAAAATTCATAATCAATAATTATTTATAAATGAAAAATTTTATCACTAATAATAAAATTAATCTTTTAGTGTAATTCGTTGACATAATTGAAGTTTACAAGGATAATATAATTATCTTAATAAAATATGTAATAATACTAAGGAGAAGCGTAATGTTAGATATTTTAGTTATCGAAAACCTTGCTCAATTAAAGTGTGTTAGTGATCCATTTCGTATTAAGCTCTTAGAACTACTATCTATTGAAGCGAAAACAGGTCAGCAACTCGCCGACGAGTTAGAAATCCCACGTGCAAAAATTCATTATCATTTAGCCGAACTCGAAAAACAAGGTATCATTGAATTAGTTAAAACTGAACAAAAGCACAGTATCATCCAAAAATTCTATGCACCAGTGGCTAAACAGATTGTTCCTAATTTAGATTTACTAAAATTCTCACAGGAAGATAGCAAGAAAGATAATCTATCATTCAAGCTTCAAATTGATGAAAAAGATTTTGCTGACTTCAAAAAAGACTTAAAAAAATATGTTAAAAAAGCATCATCTAAAAATGGTGATTCAAGTTATCAAATAAAAATATTCCCTGACCAGAACTAATGGCAGGGAATTTTTTTATTCAATATATACTATAATAATTTCTCACCAAAGAATGAACCTACTAATCCAACAGCTTGTTCAGCCGTTTTATTATAAATATCAATCAGTGGATTAACCTCTACTATCTCAAATGAAGTAATTCTTTCGCTGTCATGTAATAACTCTAAAGCATAATGGCTTTCGCGATAAGTGATACCACCTGGTACTGTAGTACCTGTTCCAGGCGTTTCAACTGGATCTAGTGCATCAACATCTAAAGATAGATGAATACCATCACAACCTTTTAAATGCTCTAATGATTCATCTATAACTTGCCCAATGCCTAAGCGATCGATATCAGCCATTGTATATGTTTTAATGCCAACTTTTTTAATATACTCTTTTTCACCTTCATCTAAGTCACGCATACCGATTAGAACTATATTTTCTACTTTAACTTTATTTTTATAGCCACCGATATTCACTAAGTCTTCATGACCATCACCAATTAACGCACGTAATGGCATACCATGTATATTACCTGATGGAGATGATTCATCGATATTTAAATCACCATGTGCATCATACCAGATAACACCTAAGTTATCGTAATGCTTAGCAATCCCACTGATAGTACCCATCGCGATAGAATGATCGCCACCAATAACTACTGGATAATTACCCTTTTGAACAACCTCATCAACTTTTGTACATAGATCCTCACAGAAAGCAGTCACTTCCTCTAAATTACGTAAACCACCTTGCTCAGATTTATATTTTTTCATATCAATAGCTGGTGATTCAACATTTCCTCTATCTAGTACCGTATGACCGATATTTTCAATTCTTTCAACTAAACCTGCATAACGCATTGCATCAGGTCCCATATTTACTCCTAATTTACGTTGTCCGAATGCACTTGGTGCACCAATAATTTCAATAGTTTTATTCATCATGTTATCCCCTTACTCCAAAGTTTTTAAATTATCTGACTAATATAATTCTATAGAACTCTATATCAATATTCAATATTTTTATGCATAAATGAATAAAATGGATATTTATGTATTTAAATGAAAACGTATTCATAGATGATAAAAATAAAAAATTAAAAAATAGTATGTAAAAAAAACAAAAAAAATTCACCCCGTAGGGTGAATTAATGATGAGCCATAGAGGATTCGAACCTCTGACCCTTTGATTAAAAGTCAAATGCTCTACCAACTGAGCTAATGGCTCTAAAATGGCTGGGCTAGCTGGATTCGAACCAACGAGTGACGGAGTCAAAGTCCGTTGCCTTACCGCTTGGCTATAGCCCAATAGATGGTGGAGGGGGGCAGATTCGAACTGCCGAACCCGAAGGAGCGGATTTACAGTCCGCCGCGTTTAGCCACTTCGCTACCCCTCCGTATATGTAATTCAAAAGTTTCAAAAAAATGGTGGAGGATGACGGGCTCGAACCGCCGACCCTCTGCTTGTAAGGCAGATGCTCTCCCAGCTGAGCTAATCCTCCAAATGGTGACCCCTACGGGATTCGAACCCGTGTTACCGCCGTGAAAGGGCGGTGTCTTAACCGCTTGACCAAGGGGCCTAAATGGCTCCACAGGTAGGACTCGAACCTACGACCGATCGGTTAACAGCCGATAGCTCTACCACTGAGCTACTGTGGATAAATATAAAAATTGCCCGGCAACGTCCTACTCTCGCGGATCGTAAGACCAACTACCATCGGCGCTAGAGAGCTTAACTTCTGTGTTCGGTATGGGAACAGGTGTGACCTCTCTGCCATCGTCACCAGACAAATGAAAGATATGATATCCAGTTTCAACTCGCTGTCTTTCATCATTTTCTAAGCCTCTATAAAATCCTGACGGATTTTATATCGCCTTATCAAAAATGACTCAAGCCATAACGCTCGTTTCCACTTTTAACATTATACTTTCAAAACTAGATAAACTTAAGAAGAAATATGATGTACCAAACATCACCGTGCAAAAAATCTTATAAAATTGATTAAGTCTTCGATCGATTAGTATTCGTCAGCTCCATACATTACTGTACTTCCACCTCGAACCTATTAACCTCATCATCTTTGAGGGATCTTATAACCGAAGTTGGGAAATCTCATCTTGAGGGGGGCTTCATGCTTAGATGCTTTCAGCACTTATCCCGTCCATACATAGCTACCCAGCTATGCCGCTGGCGCGACAACTGGTACACCAGAGGTATGTCCATCCCGGTCCTCTCGTACTAAGGACAGCTCCTCTCAAATTTCCTACGCCCACGACGGATAGGGACCGAACTGTCTCACGACGTTCTGAACCCAGCTCGCGTACCGCTTTAATGGGCGAACAGCCCAACCCTTGGGACCGACTACAGCCCCAGGATGCGATGAGCCGACATCGAGGTGCCAAACCTCCCCGTCGATGTGAACTCTTGGGGGAGATAAGCCTGTTATCCCCGGGGTAGCTTTTATCCGTTGAGCGATGGCCCTTCCATGCGGAACCACCGGATCACTAAGTCCGTCTTTCGACCCTGCTCGACTTGTAGGTCTCGCAGTCAAGCTCCCTTGTGCCTTTACACTCTGCGAATGATTTCCAACCATTCTGAGGGAACCTTTGAGCGCCTCCGTTACTCTTTAGGAGGCGACCGCCCCAGTCAAACTGCCCGCCTGACACTGTCTCCCGCCACGATAAGTGGCGCGGGTTAGAAAGTCAACACAGCCAGGGTAGTATCCCACCAACGCCTCCACGTAAGCTGACGCTCACGTTTCAAAGGCTCCTACCTATCCTGTACAAGCTGTGCCGAATTTCAATATCAGGCTGCAGTAAAGCTCCACGGGGTCTTTCCGTCCTGTCGCGGGTAACCTGCATCTTCACAGGTACTATGATTTCACCGAGTCTCTCGTTGAGACAGTGCCCAAATCGTTACGCCTTTCGTGCGGGTCGGAACTTACCCGACAAGGAATTTCGCTACCTTAGGACCGTTATAGTTACGGCCGCCGTTTACTGGGGCTTCAATTCGTAGCTTCGCTAATGCTAACCACTCCTTTTAACCTTCCAGCACCGGGCAGGCGTCAGCCCCTATACGTCACCTTACGGTTTTGCAGAGACCTGTGTTTTTGATAAACAGTCGCTTGGGCCTATTCACTGCGGCTCTTCAAGGCTTGCACCCTAAAAAGCACCCCTTCTCCCGAAGTTACGGGGTCATTTTGCCGAGTTCCTTAACGAGAGTTCGCTCGCTCACCTTAGAATTCTCATCTTGACTACCTGTGTCGGTTTGCGGTACGGGCACCTAATTTCTAACTAGAGGCTTTTCTTGGCAGTGTGAAATCAACGACTTCGCTACTATTATTTCGCTCCCCATCACACCTTGACCTTAAGAGTACCGGATTTGCCTAATACTCAGTCTCAGTGCTTGGACGTACATAACCAACAGTACGCTTCGCCTATCCTACTGCGTCCCCCCATCGTTCAAACAATCTTAGGTGGTACAGGAATATCTACCTGTTGTCCATCGCCTACGCCATTCGGCCTCGGCTTAGGTCCCGACTAACCCAGAGCGGACGAGCCTTCCTCTGGAAACCTTAGTCAATCGGTGGACGGGATTCTCACCCGTCTTTCGCTACTCACACCGGCATTCTCACTTCTAAGCGCTCCACATGTCCTTGCGATCATGCTTCGACGCTGCTTAGAACGCTCTCCTACCATTGTCCTACGGACAATCCACAGCTTCGGTAATATGTTTAGCCCCGGTACATTTTCGGCGCAGCGTCACTCGACTAGTGAGCTATTACGCACTCTTTAAATGATGGCTGCTTCTAAGCCAACATCCTAGTTGTCTGGGCAACGCCACATCCTTTTCCACTTAACATATATTTTGGGACCTTAGCTGGTGGTCTGGGCTGTTTCCCTCTCGACTACGGACCTTATCACCCGCAGTCTGACTCCCGTGTTAAATTATTTGGCATTCGGAGTTTGTCTGAATTCGGTAACCCGAGGGGGGCCCCTAGTCCAAACAGTGCTCTACCTCCAATAATCATCACACGAGGCTAGCCCTAAAGCTATTTCGGAGAGAACCAGCTATCTCCAGGTTCGATTGGAATTTCTCCGCTACCCACACCTCATCCGCTCACTTTTCAACGTAAGTCGGTTCGGTCCTCCATTCAGTGTTACCTGAACTTCAACCTGGACATGGGTAGATCACCTGGTTTCGGGTCTACGACCTGATACTCATTCGCCCTATTCAGACTCGCTTTCGCTACGGCTCCACATATACTGCTTAACCTTGCATCAAATCGTAACTCGCCGGTTCATTCTACAAAAGGCACGCCATCACCCATTAACGGGCTCTGACTACTTGTAAGCACACGGTTTCAGGTTCTATTTCACTCCCCTTCCGGGGTGCTTTTCACCTTTCCCTCACGGTACTGGTTCACTATCGGTCACTAGAGAGTATTTAGCCTTGGGAGATGGTCCTCCCGGATTCCGACGGAATTCCACGTGTTCCGCCGTACTCAGGATCCACTCAGGAGAGAACAACTTTTCGACTACAGGGCCTTTACCTTCTATGGCTGACTTTTCCAAAGTCATTCGTCTAAACTGTTCCTTTGTAACTCCGTATTGAGTGTCCTACAACCCCAGAATGCAAGCACTCTGGTTTGGGCTCTTCCCGTTTCGCTCGCCGCTACTAAGGGAATCGAGTTTTCTTTCTCTTCCTCCGGGTACTTAGATGTTTCAGTTCTCCGGGTGTGCCTTCTCATATACTATGTATTCATATATGGATAACATGACATAACTCATGCTGGGTTTCCCCATTCGGAAATCTCTGGATCAAAGCTTACTTACAGCTCCCCAAAGCATATCGTCGTTAGTAACGTCCTTCGTCGGCTTCTAGTGCCAAGGCATCCACCGTGCGCCCTTAATAACTTAATCTGTTATTAATAATTGTGATGTTTATACATTGCTGTATAAACGCGCGATTTTTTTAAGAATTCAAAAATGAACTCACTCGGTTTTGCTTGGTAAAATCTTTTATTTCTTCTTACTTTATCTAGTTTTCAAAGTACAATTGAATGTAAGGACCATCGGTCCTATAAACATTCAAAACTGAATACAATATGTCAAACGTTATTCCGAAGGAATTTCAAGAATTCCTTTTCCGTAATATCCTTAGAAAGGAGGTGATCCAGCCGCACCTTCCGATACGGCTACCTTGTTACGACTTCACCCCAATCATCTGTCCCACCTTCGACGGCTAGCTCCTAAAAGGTTACTCCACCGGCTTCGGGTGTTACAAACTCTCGTGGTGTGACGGGCGGTGTGTACAAGACCCGGGAACGTATTCACCGTAGCATGCTGATCTACGATTACTAGCGATTCCAGCTTCATGTAGTCGAGTTGCAGACTACAATCCGAACTGAGATTGGTTTTATGGGATTTGCTTGACCTCGCGGTTTTGCTGCCCTTTGTACCAACCATTGTAGCACGTGTGTAGCCCAAATCATAAGGGGCATGATGATTTGACGTCATCCCCACCTTCCTCCGGTTTGTCACCGGCAGTCTCTCTAGAGTGCCCAACTTAATGATGGCAACTAAAGATAAGGGTTGCGCTCGTTGCGGGACTTAACCCAACATCTCACGACACGAGCTGACGACAACCATGCACCACCTGTCACTTTGTCCCCCGAAGGGGAAAGCTCTATCTCTAGAGTTGTCAAAGGATGTCAAGATTTGGTAAGGTTCTTCGCGTTGCTTCGAATTAAACCACATGCTCCACCGCTTGTGCGGGTCCCCGTCAATTCCTTTGAGTTTCAGTCTTGCGACCGTACTCCCCAGGCGGAGTGCTTAATGCGTTAGCTGCAGCACTGAGGGGCGGAAACCCCCCAACACTTAGCACTCATCGTTTACGGCGTGGACTACCAGGGTATCTAATCCTGTTTGATCCCCACGCTTTCGCACCTCAGCGTCAGTTACAGACCAGAGAGCCGCCTTCGCCACTGGTGTTCCTCCATATCTCTGCGCATTTCACCGCTACACATGGAATTCCACTCTCCTCTTCTGTACTCAAGTCTCCCAGTTTCCAATGACCCTCCCCGGTTGAGCCGGGGGCTTTCACATCAGACTTAAGAGACCGCCTACGCGCGCTTTACGCCCAATAATTCCGGATAACGCTTGCCACCTACGTATTACCGCGGCTGCTGGCACGTAGTTAGCCGTGGCTTTCTGGTAAGGTACCGTCAAGGTACGTTCAGTTACTAACGTACTTGTTCTTCCCTTACAACAGAGTTTTACGATCCGAAAACCTTCTTCACTCACGCGGCGTTGCTCCGTCAGACTTTCGTCCATTGCGGAAGATTCCCTACTGCTGCCTCCCGTAGGAGTCTGGGCCGTGTCTCAGTCCCAGTGTGGCCGATCACCCTCTCAGGTCGGCTATGTATCGTTGCCTTGGTGAGCCGTTACCTCACCAACTAGCTAATACACCGCAGGTCCATCTATAAGTGACAGCAAAACCGTCTTTCACTATTGCTTCATGCGAAGCTAAATATTATCCGGTATTAGCTCCGGTTTCCCGAAGTTATCCCAGTCTTATAGGTAGGTTACCCACGTGTTACTCACCCGTCCGCCGCTAACGTCAGGAGTGCAAGCACTCCATCTGTTCGCTCGACTTGCATGTATTAGGCACGCCGCCAGCGTTCATCCTGAGCCAGGATCAAACTCTCCATAATAGTTTGTTTGATAATGCTCTTTAATTGCTTATGGCAATCACTCTTGGGAGTGAACTAAGTTCACTCAAATTATTGGAATTAACGTTGACATATTGTCATTCAGTTTTCAATGTTCATTTTTTTCGCGTTACAAGAATTAATTATAACATAACTCAAATCTCTTTGCAACACTTATTTTAAAGAAGTTTTACACTCGTTGTTTACTTCGTTTCGCCTTTCAACTCACTCAGTATCACAAGCAGTAATTTAACTTGCTTTATTATATTACTCCGTTAAGAACAAAGTTTCAAGTATTAGTTTTACACTTTTTCATTTATTCTTTTTGGATGATTTAAAGCTGTGTATCACTTGTTTTCAGCGACTTTTATATCTTATCAAGATGCATGTCTTTCGTCAACACTTTTTTAAATCTTTTTTTAAAAAAATTAAAACCTTTATTTCAAGTGATGTTTTCTTGAAATAAAGGTTAGTATTAAACGTGTTTAGACTTGAAGTATAACTCGTAGATAACGATTAGACCGCCTGCAACTGCAGCACCAAATATCATATTATTATCGATACCGTTAAATCCACCATTGTAATAGATGATTGACATAATAATCGATCCTGTCGTTGAACCAATAAACTTCAGTAAACTATATGTACTCATCATACTTCCAAGTTGATGCGGTGCAGCACTCTCCTGAATAGTTACAATATTTTTTGTAAATACTGTTCCAAATGATAATCCCAGGAATGCTGATGCTATTGTGACAGCTATTGCTGAATCAAAAATGAAGATGATAAGGCTACCTATTATCATATAGATGAAACTTAATTGATAGATTCTCTTCACCGGCAACTTTGTTTCGATATGTTTAAGGATAAACGTTGAAAGTAACCAGAATATCGAGATGGTAAACGTCGTTAAGCCTGCAAGCAAAGGCGTAAGTCCCTTTTCTGTTTGAAGATAGATTGGTAAAAAGATATTTGTTCCCATCATAATAATGGCATACAGCATATCTGTCCCCATGACAATACCGATTGTCTTTGTAAATGCTTTGACCGGTATAAATGGATGCTCCAGGCCTTTTTCAAATTTCACAAATATGATTAATAGTATTACTGCTATGATAAACATTAATAAGTGCATCATCCAGTTTATCTGAAGTAACATTGCACAGAGTAATATCGCAAGGAACACATAAAATAGCATTAATCCTTTAAAATCAAAAGGTGTATGATGCGTTGTTTCTTCGAACTGAAAATATTTAACGACTAAATAAATTGCAAGTATAGCTAAAGGAACATTTACATAGAATAAAAAGCTCCAATTCAAGTAAGTTAAGATAACTCCACCTAGTATCGGACCAACGATACTCGATATTCCCCAGACAGATCCAACAATCCCCATCACTTTATATCGATAAGGAATTTCAAATGCTATTTTAGGAATAATGTTCCCCATCGTCATCATGATACCCGCTCCCGCACCTTGAATAAATCTTGAAATTAAAAGCATCGGGAAAGTAAACGATAAACCCGATAACATACTTCCCAAAATAAATATCACAACGCCTGTTAACATTAAGCGCTTCGCACCAAGCCGCTTCATTAATTCACCAACTAATGGTGTAATCATTACTATAGATATCATATATGTGGTAAATATAAGCGCTAACGACTTCGAGGCATCTAAATCCTTTCCGATTGCAGGGGTTGCAAGAGAAATAATCGATGTCTCAATCGCACTCATAAACATAATGATGACCAGTGCACTTATGAGTCCTCTTTTCATTTTGTTCCTCCATTTAAAAAATCAGATTAAACAAACGTCTAATCTGATGATAATTTTCTAATTTTTATTTTTGTATTATAAGCTTGCTTTAAACCTATTCTTTTATACTACTTTCTTTTCTTTTGTTTCTTCTTACGTGATACTACTTGCGTTTTTGGTGACTTGTTGGTGATTGTCTTTTGTTCAGCTGGTTCTTCCCAGGTTCCACGCGCAATCTTACGTGCCTTACGTTCCTCGTATGACAAACGATTGTACTTTGGTAAAGACAATAGCTGAAATGCATTACATAATAATAAGCTGAATATCGTACAGTATAACCACATCATGTCCTTAACCTTCAAAAACGGGATAAGTTCGACTGTTGTCATAACAACCATAAAGAACATTGCCGGGATAAATACATTCTTTCCTGTCAGTTTATTCTTATATAATGCGACTGCTATACCAAAGATTACGATGAGTATTGGAATCCAAATAAACTTTAAAATATCTCCGTCTTGTTTGCCAAAACGTAAATATCTAAAATAAACCAAATCAATAATCGCAAATAATATAATCACTACCTGAATAGCGTTCCATCCACTTTTGAAGATACTTTGACCCATTTGGTGGATGAATAAGTACGCAAAAAATGCGAGTTGTGAAATAGAAGCGATGAGTAATCCGTAGCCCATAAACCAGATAAGTGCTGCGAAAAATTCACCCATCTCACCCTTCACCAGATATACCGTAAGCTTATCGTAACCAAATACTAAACTCACTAATACTGTGCAGATGAGTCCAATCAACAAAGTTATACCGTAAAATTTACCTAAATTCTTTAAAGTCACTGCTATACCTCTTTATTTATCTTCTGTTTTATTGATGATGCGTTGCGCGATATCAAGATATGCTTGTCCTAACTGATGATCCTCACCATATACTGATGGTGCGAATTCTTCTTCAGACCAATCGGGTTGTGCAAGTGGTAGTTGGCCTAATAATTCAGTATTCAATTCAGATGCAAGCTTATCTCCGCCACCTTTACCAAATACATATTCTTTCTCACCTGTTACTTTACTTTCAAAGTAAGACATATTCTCAACAACACCTAAAATTTCGTGGTCTGTATGTAAAGCCATTGCACCTGCACGCGCTGCTACAAATGCTGCTGTTGGGTGAGGAGTCGTTACGATGATTTCTTTACTTTTTGGTAACATTGTATGGACATCAAGTGCCACGTCACCTGTTCCAGGTGGTAAGTCTAATAGGATATAATCTAACTCTCCCCAGTTTACTTCCTGGAAGAAGTTATTAATCATCTTACCTAACATAGGTCCACGCCAGATAACTGGTGTATTCTCTTCTACGAAAAATGCCATAGAAATTACTTTAACCCCAAAGCGTTCAACTGGTTTAATACGGTCTCCTTCAATTTCAGGTTTCTCAGAAATCCCCATCATATCTGGTACGCTGAAGCCATATATATCTGCGTCTACTAATCCAACACGTTTTCCTAATCGCGCTAAAGCAACAGCTAAATTAACTGATACCGTAGATTTCCCTACCCCACCTTTACCAGAAGCAATTGCAATAAAGTTCACATTATTTTCTGGCGAAAGTAATTTTTCAATTTCTGACGTTGATACACCACGAAACTTTTCTAATGCTGCATCGTCTAATTGTTCAAAGCGTAAACCTACAGTATTCGCACCATTCTCTTTTAACACTTCAACAATCTTCATTTGCAGATCAAGCTGTTCCTGACCGCCTGTCTTAGCAATCGCCACTTTCACTGATACGTGATTTTTTTCTTCTTTTATTGTGACTTCTTTAACGCCACCTGTTTCTTTTAATGGTACATTAACAATTGGATCATTTAAATTACCGACTAATTCACTTACTTGTTCTTTAGTTAACACATTCAACGCCCCTTCTTCTGCTCTAATAGCTATAGTTTAACAAAAGATGAGCACTTTGTATAAATTAATTTCTTAAGGTATCATTTTATGATACAAATTTTATAACGAAATATATATTGAATGTAAAATCAATTAATGGGTATAGATAATAAAAAATTTAAAGGAGACTCTTATGACTAGAAACTACACAATCATGCAATACTTCGAATGGCACTCTAATGGTGATGGCAATCACTGGAACAGACTTAAAGAGGAAGCCGCTTCATTAAAAGAAAAAGGTTTCGATGCAATATGGCTTCCTCCAGCAACAAAAGCTGATCATGTGATGAATACTGGTTATAGTGTCTATGATTTATATGACCTCGGTGAATTCGACCAAAAAGGACAAGTGAGAACAAAATATGGTACGAAAGAAGAATTGATCGCTGCTATAGAAGCCCTACACAAACACGACATTAAAGTCTATGCAGACGTTGTATTAAATCATAAAGCTGGCGCTGATGAAGCTGAAACTGTAAGTGTGGTTGAAGTTGATCCGAATGACCGTACGCACGAAATATCTGAACCATTTGAAATTGACGCTTTTACAAAGTTCTATTTTCCTGGACGCAATAAGAAATATAATGATTTCGAATGGAATCATACACACTTTAACGGTACTGATTACGACCATAAGACAGGACGCTCAGGCATCTTTAAAATCTTAGGCGAAAATAAAGACTGGAATGAATATGTTGACCAGGAAAAAGGTAATTTCGATTATTTAATGTTTACCAATGTTGATTATCAGCATCCGCAAGTCAGAGAAGAAACTATCGAATGGGGTAAGTGGTTTATTGATACATTAAATATTGATGGTATGCGTATGGATGCTGTCAAACATATTGAAAGTTATTTCATTAGAGACTTTGTTCATGCGATGCGTGAGCATAAAGGAGAGGACTTTTATTTTGTCGGTGAATTCTGGAATCCAGATTTAGAGGTTAATGAAAACTTCCTGGATGAAGCTGAATACAGCCTTGACTTGTTTGATGTCAGACTTCATTTCAATTTCAAAGCCGCTTCAGAAGGCGGTGCTGCTTATGACTTACGTCAAATCTTCGATGGCACACTTGTTAAGGAAAATCCTGAACATGCTGTGACCTTCGTAGATAATCATGACTCACAACCTGGTGAAGCGTTAGAGTCATTTGTACAGGATTGGTTTAAACAATCAGCTTATGCCATTATTCTGTTACGTGAAGATGGATATCCATGTGTATTTTACGGAGATTACTACGGCATTGGCGGTGACCATCCGATCGAGGGTAAACAAATGGCCATCGACCCACTGCTTTACGTGCGTGATTTAAAAGCGTATGGTCAGCAAGATGACTATTTCGATCATCCAAATGTTGTAGGATGGGTCAGACGAGGTTATGCTGAAGACAAATCAGGATGTGCAGTGATTATCAACAATAGTGAAGAACCTGCAGAAAAGCAGATGCATGTTGGCATCGAGCGCGCAGGTCAAACCTGGTATGATTACACTGATACAATAGAAGAAGGTATCATTATCGATGAAGAAGGTAACGGGGTATTTAAAGTTAATCCTGGTAGTGTTTCCGTCTATTGCGAGAAAGAATTATAAAATAAAAAAATGATGACCGGTAAATGGATTTTTACCGGTCATCATTTTTTTCATTCCCCTTAATCTTTATTCAAATCCTTACTATCCGGATAAAAAATTTCTGTTAAATAGTACAGTACACTGATTACTACTAAAATAACTAAAAAGTTAATGCGTATATGCTGGTAATTAATATGTACTCCAAAATAAAACACAATTGTCGATAATCCTACAGTTAAGAAATGAAAGTACCACCCTTGAAAATATTTATTTTCCGGATACATACGTTTTACATCATCTAAAATATATTCAATCACAACAAGCAGAAAATAACCGATAGCTATGTACGAACCATAATAAAAGCTATTATCTACTACGTTTTCGTTATATGTAAATTCAGCCAGTTTAAGATAAATCAGGATTCTGCTTAATCCATACATCCCAAATATCAGCATTAATATAAATGCCCCACCAGAGATGAGTACAACTGATAAAACAAATAAAATTGTCAGTAGCGAACCCTTAGGGAATTTAAATTGTTTCATCTTCTGGCCTCCTTATAAATTTCCAATTCCCGTTTATCAATTAATTATTCTTAATATAGATTAACAAAGTATTTAAAAATTGTGTAAAATAAAATAAATAAGAATTTTATTTTACGTTTCAGTAAAATTTATACTTTTAATCTTTGTTAAAGTCAATTTTATTGTATAATAAAGGAATAACTTAATCGTTAAAGGAGATTTACGTATGAACACTATATTGGTTACTGGTGGTGCTGGTTATATTGGTTCACATACCGTTACGAAATTACTTGATGCGAATTATAATGTAATCGTAGCGGACGACCTATCTACAGGACACAGAGAAGCAGTTGATAGTCGTGCAAAGTTTTATCAATGTGACGTTAGTGATGAAAAAATTTTTTCTAAGATTTTTGATCTGGAAAACATTGACGCAGTCTTACATTGTGCCGGAAAAATCGTTGTAAGCGAGTCGGTTAAGGACCCATTAAAATATTTTGAACATAATGTATGTGGTTTAAATAATGTATTACGTGTGGTTGCTAATAAAGGTATAGATAAGTTCATGTTTTCTTCTACAGCTTCTATTTATGGTAATAATTCTTTCAATATTAAAGCTGTGGAATCTACACCTATCGCACCAACCAATCCCTATGCAGAGTCAAAGCATATCGGCGAACAAATGATTCACTGGATCAGTGAACGATATGGTATCAATTACGTAATCTTCAGATACTTTAACGTAGCAGGTGCAATGCTTGATGGCTCAAACGGATTACGCACAAAAAATCCTACACATCTTATTCCATCGATCAATAGTACTTTACTAGGTAAACGAGAAGTATTTGAAATTTTTGGAGATGATTATAAAACAGAGGATGGTACTTGCATCCGTGACTTTATCCATGTATTCGATTTAGCAAAGGCACATCAGCTGGGTATGGATTATTTATTTAATAACGGAACTTCAACAGTCTTTAATCTTGGTACTGAGCAAGGTTATTCTGTAAAGCAAGTTGTTGATGCAGCTCAAAAAGTTACAGGCTTAACTTTAAATCACAAAATATCAGAACGTCGTGGCGGCGATCCTGATTTTGTACTAGCTGATGCGACGAAAGCACGCGCTACACTCAACTGGACGCCGGAATATACACTGGATGATATGATTCTTTCGGATTACAACTGGCGTAACAAATTATAATTTTAAAAAACTTAACCCTAACCTTATTTCAATTAAGAAATGATAAGGTTAGGGTTCTTTTATGCTTGATACACAATTTTCCCGTCTATCACGGTCATTGCAACTTCAATTCGATGAATGTCACCCTTGTCAACTTCAAATGGATTTTCCTTTAGAATCGTGAAGTCTGCTATTTTACCTGATTCAATTGTTCCGAAATCTGTCACTCCCGCAACCTTTGCTGCTTCTGTCGTATACAACGAGATTGCTTCATAAACACTTAAAGCTTCATCCATATTATAACCGGTACTTTCATCATCTGTTGATTTACGGTTAACTGCTGCAGCTATCCCGTACAGCGGCCTAAAGTTTTCAATCGGACTGTCTGACCCACCACCGCATATAATGCTATTATTTAAAAGCGTTTTCCAGGGATAACTATATCGGACTCGATGCATTCCTACTCTATCAATCGCCCACGGAAAATCTGATGCAACAAACATCGGCTGAATATCACAAATAACATTCAATCGACGCATTCTGTCAATCAAATCCGCTCTTAAAAAGCTCACATGAATCAAACGATCTCTGCCTGATGTCGGCGGATTATCTTCTATTGCATCCAGCACCATCTCGACTGCTTTATCACCTATCATGTGAACAGCAATATTCACATTTAAATCACGGGCGTGCTGCACTTTAGCTGCTAATTCATCCTCAGTTAATATTGCCAGGCCATTCGTTGACGGATCATCACTATATGGTTCACTAAACAGAGCAGTTCTCCCGCCCAATGCTCCGTCCATATAAAACTTCATAGCATCCGGTCTGAAGTAGTCATTATATTGAAAATCACTTTTTAACACATCATCAATCACATCCGCATGACGTAAAATATTTAACCTGAAAGGATTGTCTTCATTGATAACATTTCGATATGCATTCAGTACATCAGAAAAACTTTGATAATAAGCTAAATCTTCGGTATGTACTCCTGTTAATCCTACCTGCGTCAACTGACTCACTGCATATGCAACGTGGCGTGTCAGTGAAGATTCATCTTCACTACTTGCGATATCCAGCATACGTTCTATCGCATTATCATGCACCCATCCGTTGAGTAACCCATCCGTTCGTTCGTAATGTCCACCGGGAATATCTTCAACATCTTCTGTAATATTAAAATATTGAAAGACACTTGAACTTACCACTGCTGCGTGTCTGCACACCCGTTTAATGATTACTTTTTTGTGGGTTATATCATCAATTTCTTTATTTGTAAGCTTATAACCACCTAATTGATTCTCGTTATAACCTTCACAAATCAAAAATGCATCGTCATCCAGTTGTGACGCCGCCTGACGCAGTTTCTCCTTAATAACACGAATGTCTGTGTCTTCTTTAAAATTAACACTACGTAATGCAATACCTGTGCCTACGAGATGGAGATGTGTGTCCACAAAACCGGGAAACATTGTCTTCCCTTTAAGATCAATATATTGTACACCTTCAAGCTCAGGTACAGAGTCATATACAGCAGTAATTCTGTTCCCTTCAACAAGCACTGCTTCAACACGTTCCGCTTCACAATTCATCGTATAAATACAACCGTTAAAATATAGCTCCAGAATAATCCCTCCATAATAAAAAAGATGGGGCGGACATTTCGCCCAGCCTCATCCTTAATATCGATTCATTAAAATTCTAATCCTAACGCTTTAAACGTATCGCCTTGACTAAAGTCACCAGCTTCGTAACCTTTCTTAAACCACTTCATACGATCTGCACTTGAACCATGAGTAAATGTATCAGGATTTGCTCTACCGATTGCTTTCTCCTGAATTGTATCGTCACCTACAGCATGAGCAGCCTTAATCGCTTCCTCTAAGTCACCTTCATCAGTGTAACCCATTTCTTGTGCATGCTTTGCATACACACCTGCAAAGTAGTCCGCTTGTAACTCAACAGCTACAGAATATTTATTGTATTCAGTTTCAGACAGCTGATTTCTTAATTGATGGAACTTCGGTAAGATACCTAATTCGTTTTGAACGTGGTGACCAACTTCATGCGCAATAACGTATGCCATCGCAAAATCACCAGGTACATCAAACTTCTGATCTAATTCATCCATAAATGATAAGTCAATATATACTTTCTGATCATTCGGGCAATAGAAAGGTCCCATTTGAGCACTTGCATTACCACACCCTGAGCGTACACCACCTGTATAAAGGACTAATTTTGGCTCAGTATATGTTCTATCATATTTCTTGAACAATTCATGCCATACATCTTCAGTATCCTTTAATACAACTGAAGCAAACTGACCACGTTCATCTAAAGATTTCTCAGTCTTACTGTCCACTTGCTGATCTTCTTTCTTCACGTTTCCAGTATCAAAAGGATTATCCTGTGACCCAGAACCACCGTTTGAAGAACCGTTACCTTGTGTTTGTTCCTGTGGTGCAGGTGACTGTCCGCCACCCATATAGTCCATTGGATTACCACCCATTAAAGCAATGATGATCATAATAATGATACCGAAGCATCCTAAACCACCGCCACCAATTACCATTGGACTACCGCCAGAGAATCCTCCACCTGATCCTCTTGCATCTTCTACATTTGAACTACCTTCTCGACCTTGCCACTGCATATATGTTCCCCCTAATCGGTAGATTTCTTAATTCATAAGTTAATATTTATTACCCAGAATTAATACATTGCAATCATCATTTTAAATAAATATTATTTAAAAGCTCTAATTGCATCGACTGTAGAAAGACCCTCTGTCACAAGGTATTGGCCGCTCACGTGACGGCTGACTGTGACTTTTTCTTCATTGAGCTGATCCCCATATACTTTTCTGACATAATATTTATGTTCAGGTTCTGCTAATTTTTTCTTATCTTTATGGGTGATAACTTCCTTCTTAATATAACGTTCAGGTAACCATACATGATTTTTATAAGAGAGATGCACTTTAACTTTCATCTTGTCTCCTACATACAGATGTTTCGACTGATTAAGCCCACCTTGATATAAGAAACGTTGTTCTTTAGCACCCGGATCAATAGCTATATGTTCATATGCATCAATCGTGCCACTGTATGTCTTGTCTTTGTTCAGTTCGTGCTTTGCATCAAACTTCAAATCCTGCTCCAGAAAATCAATCTGCTTGCGTCCAACTGTACCCTCAACAAAATATTTGTCGTCAGATACAATAATAATCGGTTGTTGTTGTCTCTTATCAGAGAATCTTTCGATTTGTGCTTTATTAAGTTTTACGACTTTGCCGTCAGTACTTGCTTTTACAGTTAAATTCTCAATTTTACTTGAAATCTGCTGTTGCTTTTCCTTTAAGATATCTATGTTGTTTTCTGCTTTCGTCAGTTCAGAATCCAGCCAGTTGAGCTGTGCTTCAATCTCATTTAATTTACTGTCAGATGATGTTTCATTCTGCATCATCTCCATCGCCATGATTTGGCCCTCAATCTGATCTTTATCAATCATTTTATTATCTAATGACAGTCCTACTTCCTTCTCTTTAGAAAAGAGTGCTTCATTTGCATACGTAAATAGAGGATCCCCTTTTTGAACCGTATCACCTAACTTTACATGTACTTGAACAGGTTGTTTCTGACTACCGTTCTGATAATACGTCGATAAATTCTGTTTTACTCGTCCGTTCAGATTTAATACGTGTGTTTTTATACGATTATCAATTTCAATTGTATTCTTCTTTTCCTGATGATTTAAATATAAAAATATGCCACTTGCTATGATTAAGCCCAACACAATCAGTGATAAGACCAACGGTAAAAACCACTTCTTTTTCATCTTCCACACACGCCCTATAATTATATTTCAACCACTAAAATAAAACTTGTTATTGCTTATTATTTTATAATGCGATCTTCATCTGATTTAATATGTGCATTAAAATCTTTCATATCAATCTTCTTTTGAGATTGATAGTATTTATATGTTAAGAAAGCAAGCATAAATGCAGCAAATAACGAAACAAACCCCATCCAGCTCACTTCCCCGCGTCCTGGCCCGATAATATAGTAAAATGCCAGGTAGAAATTAATCGCTACTAATACGAGCATCATGATAATGACATAAATATGCGTTTTCGACTTCACAGCAATCCTCCTACAATAAATGATTATTGATTAAGTCCTGGCGTGCAGTCTCAATACTATCTTTACCGACCTTATTCTTAAGTGGACTGAATTCACTTGCGCGATCCACCTGTAACGTCTTAAATGACTTTCCGTAACGGAAGATATCAAAATAGAATTTCTCAAATTTTAACGTCGACTGTTTTACAAGATTTAAATCTGCATCTAGTTGTTCTAAATTTTTAATAGCCAGGTGATATGGTAATTCACTTTCAGCATGTTTCATTAAATAATCAAGTTTAAAGATATGAATACCGATATTTGCATTACGATACGTATTTTCTTCACCTTCCGGTAATTCCGTATATTCCATTACTTGTTTAACGCCGTCAACCTCAATAACGCGGCCCACACTTTCGTTATCTTTAGCAGCAATCGTCTTAGTCGTTACATCAGCTGCACTTTCTACAGCTAAACCACAAAGAATTGGATCTAACACTTTTACTAAAACATTATCAATATTATTGATATATAAATATTCTACGCCTTTTGCTTTTAATGCAGCATTGACACCCGACTTATCAAGCGCTTCAAATATACCGCCGTTACCATTCGGTGTAGTTAATAGTTGCTGATCTTTATTAAGTAACAATTCTCCCGCTTCGCTTAATGCAACAACATTCGGTTGCTTGAAGAATGTGATGTTCTCTTTAGGCATACCAAAATAATGATGTGCTTCAAAATAAGCAATTGTTTCATCGTGATTGATATCACTTGTCATAATCGTCCATGGAATGTTGATGTGATATGCTTCGTTATAAGCAATGATTTGTTCTGCCTGCATTGCAAATAAACTCTTACCATCAAATTCAAACGTCCCTTTTGGACCAGGGTGTTCTAAGCGTGTCCCTTGTCCACCTGCCATAAGTATCGGTGCAACTTTAAGCTGCTTAATCGCTGCAATCCCTTTCTCTTTATATGTATTTAACATTTCGTCAGACATTTCATCTTTAATAATCGTCTCTACATCCTTAATCTCACCACGAGGTAATGATACTTCACGATTAACATAGACTTGCTCATATAAATCTTTAATCGCATCAAAGTCCTGTGCTGATAATGCACCTTCTAATTGTTGTTGTTTGTCCTGTTCGATTTCATTGAATTGTTTTGATAAAGTTATGTGACCGTATTGATTAAGTTTATTGAACATGTGAGCGCTCCTTATGAGTTATTTATTCATATTTTATCACGATTAGTTTAGCCATACTAACGTTCTGTGAAACATTTCAGTATAAAATAAGTACATTGTAAGTACACTAAACGTAGTAGCCAGTGAAACATCTAAAATACCACCGGTTTTAAAGGTAAAGGGAAACACAATTTTTGTGCTGATTGGAAAGAATAGCGTGACCCCGCGAGGTGTAAGCATGTCTAAGACAAGATGACTGATTATACCGAGTACCGCACTAATAATATATATGGTTTGCACATCAAGTAAAATTAATGCAATACCTGTTATCAGAATAAAAAATATAGAATGCGTTAACGTACGATGCCCAAATATAAGTGCAATAATTGTACTTAGCGGCCATATTTTCTTACCAATCTTACTACCGGCATGACAAATATCAGGGATAATACTAAATAAAGCAGAAGTACCTAATATGCCGGCAAAAGTGCTAATATCATGTGCAACGCGCATCGCATATGTTGTGCCGATAAGAATGCCTAGTGCAATATGCGTTTTTCCTGTCATATGACACACCTCCTCCATATTTGACACTTTTGTGAAAACAATCACATTTCATTGCAATTCTTAATACATATAATTATACTAATATTATAACTTAATGAGTATTAAATAAATGAAATAACCCCCTTTATTTCGCCCAACTCATTCAAATCAATCATGTGAATCATATCGCATGTAATAAAGCACCCTCCATATTGAATATGGAGGGTGCTTTATTTAATCATTTTGACAACCATTTCAGCGCTTCACGTGATGATAACGGAGACAAATTATTCTCCTTAACAAAGTCTATTACAAATTGGGCATTCGTCTTAGAGTACTCACGTAAGACCCATCCAATGGCCTTGCGTATAAAAAATTCCGACTCATCTTTAGTGTTTACTATCAAGTCCTTAAGTAAGGCTTCATTCATCTTGTTCTTATATTTCAGCTGATGCAATAGACTCGCTCTCTGTAACCAGAAGTTATCTGATTGATTCCACTCGCGCATTATGCGCTCTCCTGCGATGCGGTCTTTCAGGACGATATCACCCACAATATTTGGTGCAATAGTATCTATTGAATCCCACCAGCTATGCGTTGTTATAAGACTTTCAAGATAAGGCAGATCTCCTGCATCAAAAAACCTGGCATTTTTATTCAGAATAATCATTCCGATATAATGATATTCACGTTCAGCTTGTTTGAAGCAATCATTCACTAACACTTTTGTTGCTTCTTTCGTTGCAGGTAACCCCACCTTAAATAATTGTTTCATGATGGGTGCTGTCACGCTTTTGGGAATGCCGAGAAACGGAAAATTATTTTTCATATAGCTTGCCATCTTTTGACTGTTTTCATCATTACACATTGGCTCATATGCCGCTTTAATCAGATCAATTGTTAGCATTTGTTGTCTCCTGAGATGCAGATCGAACCTTGGCATTAGAGACTTCTTTCGTATCGGTCTTACTCTTTGTTTCAGTAGACTTATTATTTTCAATCGATTGATTATCTACTGCTTCAGTCGTTTTTGGTGGTTCAACACTCGGTTTAGGTTCCGTTGACTTAGCAGGCTTCGCCGGAATTACTTCTGTGGCAATCGGTACGTTAGTCTCCTGTTCGTTGGTAACAGGTTCTTTTTGTTTAATCACTTTTTCTGACGTATTCACTTCTTTTTGAATATTGCACTGGCCACTCTGACAAATGTAACCTTCACTTGTTAAGTTATTCCATGCCTTAGAATATTCCGCTGTATTCACAATCTCCTGACAATCTGCTGTATGTTCCTTGCCCGGGGTAATTAAACATAAACGCGCCATGTTATAACGTTCAGTGTCATAAGATGCTGTCGTTTGTGAGGCCGTAGCAGTAGCAGTGCTGTCTTTTTTCGGCTGTTTTGATTGCTTATCATGTTTTTTAGATGTTTTCTTCTTTTCTTTTTGAGGTTGCTCTTCTTTTGGTGGTTTAATTTTCACTTCAATATCAGGCGATTTCTCTTTAGAATCGTTATCTTCCGCCTTACCACATGCACAAAGAATGACTGCAATAAATAGAACACTCATCCATTTTTTCATTTGTTCTCTCCTTAAATGTATGAATTATGATACATACAATGTAAGTATTATACCACATGTCTGCTAAATGTGTAGAAGTACCATAAATCATCAAATGAAGAGCACTTCAAAGGCAAAGTTAATCCTTCATTTGATAAGATAGTAGTACTGATAAAATGATTTATGCCAAATTTTAAGGAGAGATACTATGCAGGAGAACACTAAAGGGATATGGTATGCAGCTTTAGCTTATTTTTTGTGGGGAATACTCCCTACTTACTGGCGTTCTGTCAATACCTTTAACCCCTATGAAATACTTTTCCATCGCGTTGTTTGGTCAGCGCTATTTATGGTGATACTCATTATCTGTCTAAAGAAATGGTCAACTTTTCGTGCAGATACAAAAGCGTTATTTCACCGAAAAAAAGAATTACTCGCACTATTTATCGCAAGTCTTGTGATCATGGTTAACTGGGGGATATTTATCTGGGCTATCAATAATCATCATGTTTTGCAGGCAAGTCTGGGTTATTATATTAATCCGCTCATGAGTATTGCACTTGGCTTCCTCTTTATGAAAGAGCGTTTTAATAAACTTGAAATTCTCGCAATAATACTTGCTGCAATTGGCGTATTGTTTATGACTGTAAAGGGAGGAACTTTCCCTTATATTTCAATTATTTTAGCTGCAAGCTTCGCATTATATGGACTGATGAAAAAGTATGTCCATATCGATGCTATTTACAGTATTGCACTCGAAACAATCATTACACTTCCAATTGCATTTTTAGGTATCGGCTTTTTAGCTCAACAAGGTGAAAATCATTTCGGAATCAATCATACAAGTTTTCTTATTTTATTTGCCGGTGCTGCTACAGCAATTCCACTCATTTTGTTTACAGCAGGGGCAAAACGCATTCCGCTATCGCTCATTGGCTTTTTACAGTATATTTCACCGACACTAATATTATTACAAGGCGTATTTTTATTTGGAGAACCCTTTAATTTAACAGATTTCTTAACTTTTCTATTTATATGGTTAGGTCTTATTCTGTATAGTTACAGCAAATTCATTCAATTTAAAAGCATGCAACGTAAAAAAATGCTCTAGCCAAATTGGCATGAGCATTTTTTAGTCAAAAATATATTTATTTTCACTTGAACGGTAGGCAAAGTAAAACATCGTAAGTGTGATGATAAAAAACATGATAAAACTTGGCACATGACTATTAAACATATCATGCAGATATCCCATTATCATTGGACCTGGTGCCGCAACAAAATAACCAATTGATTGACTGAACCCTGATAGCGCGATGGCATCCTCAGTTGATTTTGCACGTAGTGAGAAGAATAGCATACATAAACTAAATGCCGCACCTCCTGCAAGTCCTGTAGCAATCATGGCAATGACGATAAAGGTGGTCTGCTTAAAGAGCAACGCACTAAAACCAATTAAAAATAAACCTGTAAACATAAAAACAAGCGGACGTTGATGCTGCATCTTCATCGCGATAATCGGCATTAAGAAAGTCATAGGAAGCTGCGCAAACTGATTGAGCATTAAATAGTAGCCAGCGGTCTGCTGATCAACACCATAAGACATTAAGATATCCGGAAACCACGTTACTGTCGAGTAAAAATTCATAGATTGAAAGCCCATCATTAGTGCGATGGCTATCGCAAGCTTTGAACGATAAATTGGACGACGATGCTCACTCACTGCAAGTTTTGGATTAAACTTTAACTGAGGGATCCAGAGCACTATACCAATGACACTAAATATAATCCAGAATCCTAAAGAAAATTGATAACCTCCGTTATTAATTTTACTTAAAGGAACACTGAGTCCTCCTCCAAGACCTGCAGTCATGTTCATCGTTGCGGCAAATACACCTGTCATAAGACCCATCTGTAATGGAAAGCGCCACTTGATAAAACTTGGTAAAATCACATTCCCCACTGCAATACCTATACCAATAAGTACCGTACCAGTAAATAACATATAAACATTCGGTATAATTCTAATGAATAGACCGAGTAATAAAATTAACATACTAATCAATAACGTCATACTCATGCCTAGGTAACGTGATATACGTGCCACAAACGGAGAAATCAATCCAAACATAATTAATGGGATGGTTGTCAGCATACCCAGCAATGCATTGGGTAGACTTAAAGCATGTCCAATATCTGAAATCATCGGACCAATTGCAGTTAGTGGTGCGCGCAGTGTTGAAGCCACAACAATAACACCTGCCAACAAGAGGAATAACTGAGTTTTTTTATTCACATAAATCTTCCTTTTCACTTATATTTACTCCAATATTTTCAATTCAATCATAACACGTATTTTTCATCTTTTTTCGTGAAAAAACATCAGTTTAATTGTAAGTCGTTAAAAAAAGGGGTATATTTATGGTATCAAATAAATAAGGATGTGTATTAAAAATGGCAATGAGAATTACTAAAAATGATAAAGAAGTAAACATCAAATGGCGTGTTGCTGACATCACAATTCCGAACGAAGACATCTTAAGCGTAAAAGAAGATACTAATATTTACGCAGGTGCAGATGAAAATAACGACGAAAAAGTAGTACGTATCGGTTCAACTTTCGGTAAAACTAATCGTATCCTTTTAGAAACTAAAGATAAAAAATATATCATCTATACGCATAACGATAAAAAAATTATTAACGAATTAAATAAGTAATGAATAGTCACCACACTTAGCAGAGTGTGGTGTTTTTTTATATAGACTCAAAGGTTATCATTATGTCTAAACCTGCTGATTTGATACTATAATCATGAACACTAAGGAGGTATGTCAATGGAACGATTAAAAGATAAAGTTGCTCTAATTACCGGTGGCTCAAGTGGCATTGGCTTAGCGATTGCAAAATCACTGGCGCAAGAAGGCGTTCATATCGCTATTACCGGCCGTAATTTCGAAAAGCTCGAAGCTGCGATAACTGCACTCGATGTATATGATGTCGAGACAACAGCAATCGTATGTGACAGCAAGAATATCGAAGATATAAAAGCTTGTGTTGCACACACGATGGAAACATTTGAACGTATAGATATATTAGTCAATAATGCAGGCATCATGAAAAATGCACCATTCCTTGATACTAGTGAGACTATACTTGATGAACTAATGCAGACAAATGTATATGGCCCGTTTAGATTTATGCAGGAAGTCGCACCCATCATGATCAAACAAAAAAGTGGCGACATCGTTAATATGAGTTCCATGTCAGCAGTGAATGCAACTGCAAACTCAAGTGCATATTCAGCAACGAAGTTTGCCTTGTCAGGTATGTCTGATAGCTTTATGAGAGAAATGCGTCCGCACAACATTCGTACTTTCCTCATTCATCCATCAGCTGTACTTACTGATTTAATCGGTGAACCTACACTTGAACCTGAAACGATGACACACCCAGAAGATATCGCTGAGGTCATCATCAGTCAATTAAAATTGAATCGTCGTACATTTGTAAAACAAAATCAAATATGGGCAACGAACCCCGTTCAAAAATAAGGAGGATATTCATGTATATCGTAACGAACAGAATTAAGATGAAAAAAGGATTTGCAGAAAAGATGGCACCTATGTTTACAAAAGGTGGCGACATTACGCAGTTAAAAGGATTCCATAAGATTGAAACATGGTCAATTCAAAACTTACCTGAATATGATGAACTACACGTGAACACATGGTGGGAAACATTAGAAGACTTTGAAGCATGGAAGACAAGCGATGCATTCAAAAAAGCACACGGCGAACGTGCAAACAAGTCAGATGCGGAGAAAAAAGAATCACCAATGCTCGGTTCTGAAATTGTAATTGCCAAACTTGAGACGGAAGTTAAATAAAAATAGAGGCTTGACTGATGCATTCAATGTCATCAGCCAAGCCTTTTATCATATTTATTTAAAAAATTAAATGTCCAATCAGTGTAATAATCGGTAAACAAATGATTGTTCGCATCAGAAAGATTACAAATAATTTCGGTAAACTAACAGGAATCTTCGAGCCTAAAATAACCCCTCCAACTTCTGATAGATAGATTAATTGAGAAATACTGAGCGCACCAATAACAAAACGCGTTAATTCTGATTTAACATCAGAAATCAGTATAGAGGGTAAGAACATGTCTGCAAATCCAATGAGCACAGTTTCGGAGGCAGCTTTAGCGTCAGGAATATGCAGCAAATCAAATAACGGCACAAATGGTAAGCCGATAATAGAAAAGAAATCCGTATGTTCAGCAACAATTGTTGCGAGTGTGCCTATCGCCATTACTACAGGTAACACGGCAAACCACATATCTCCAACCGTTTTCACACCAGATAACCAGAATAACTTCCAGCCTGGTGCTTTTATAGCTTTAACAGTTGCATTATGCAATCCATAACTAATAATAGTGTGTCCATCAGGCGTTGTTTCATCAATCACTTCTGTACTGCCATCTGCATAATGATCAGGTACTTTAGATAAAGGCCAGATACGTGGCATAATCATTGCTGCAATTAAACATGAAACGATGACCGTTCCATAAAATGCAAAGAAGTGATTCATCAGATCAACTTGTTTACACACAATAATCGCAAATGTAATCGATACAACTGAAAATGAAGTTGCTATAACAGTTGCTTCTCGTCGTGTAAAAAAATTCCCTTCGTATTGTTTGGATGTAATCATTACCCCTACCGTGCCATCCCCGATAAACGATGCTAAGTTATCCACTGCAGAACGACCTGGTAAAGTAAACAACGGGCGCATGACTTTTGAGAACATTGGTCCTAAAAACTCTAATAAACCATAATCCATTAAAAACGGCAGGAAAAGTCCTGCAAATAAAAATACGGCAATCAAAGTCGGTAGTAATCCGCCGTATATTAACTGACCGGTCTCTTTAGTATCTACAAATGGAATATTTGTGTTGAAATACACGATTGTCGCAAATACTGCTCCAATTAATCGGACAATAAACCAGATAATATTGACATTAAATAGCGTATTAAAGTAAGAAGTTTTCGGCTTACTGATAAAGCTACAGTAAAATGTCAGAACGATAGATATCATTATGACACTATAAATTAATGTTGGTGTTGCCTTACCGAGTATTTTTAGCAGCCACTGTGCCAGCACTGCTACCGGAAGACTTGTTTCACCATTCACTTCCAGAGGTGTTAAAAATAAAAATATACCAAAAAGACTTAATATAATAAACTTCAATCGACCTATCTTCCATGTCTTCGAATCGTATTGTTCCATGTTTATCTCCTTTTTTTATGCAATAAAAATAATATTTATACATTATATCACAATTATCTATTAAATAAACATTTCCTAAAAATCACATTATATTGCGAATCTTCATACATCAAAAAATCCAATCAATAGTTATTATCGATTGGATTTTTTGGATTAAATTTCTTTATAATAGAGATTTTTATTCGGAATGTTTGGGTGCAGATGCATATTGCCTTTTAACAGCTGCCAGTCATTCTTATAATAAAAAGTATTAGCCGCAATATTATGCACGTCACTTGTTAAATAATATTTGCCGGCAGGTAACGCCTTCAGTAATTTGCTTCCGATACCTGTGTGTTTATGACTCTTATCTACCGCAAGAGATAAAACTTCAAAAGCTCCGTTTAACTTTTCAGACTCATCAGCTGTTAGATAACCATTCAATAGATCGCGATAAAATTGATTACTCTCACTTGTATACCCGTATAAATAGCCATTGATATTACCAAATTGATGACTGATGAAAGCTTTAAAGCCTGGTGTTTCACTTAACTTCAAAATATTTGCGACCATATCTTTATGACTTCTAGCATCATCAAAGTTGGTTAAATAAATCTCAGCAATACGATCCACAGCATCATGTAGTTCTTCTTTTGTTAGTTCCTGAATCATGCCAATCACTCCTCTTAACACTTTATGAAAACCTTTTCATAATCTATTATGACCTTTTCTCAACCTTTTGACAATAATTTTTAGAAAATTGCATCTTCTAATGCTTCGATTTCTGCTACACCCATCTCATCGCCAGCTTTTTTGAAGTAGCGCTTCGCCTCTGTGAAATATACTTTAGATTGATCCATTTCTTCCTGAGCAGCATATAATTCACCTAATGCACGGTTAGAAATCGCAATACTTAAATCATCATCTGACTGCTCAGCCAGTTTAAGTGAAGCTTCCAGTGATGCCTTGCCATCGTCATATTGATTATTCAATAATTGTACATAACCTAATTCATATAGATTAACAGATTGCTTAATCGTATCATCAGCAAAATGAGTTTTAATTATGTCTGATTCCTGTTTAAAATAATTTATCGATTGATCAAACTCAGCATCCATCCTCTCAACCAATCCTAATTGGTGAAAAGCTAATTGTTTATCTTCAACATCAGTTGATTCAAGTAATAACTGTAACGCTGTACGTGCTTTATCAAAGTGATGATTAGCAGCATAAATATAGGCTGCATTCAATTGATAATCTGAAAAATTCTCATCTCCCGGTTGGATCGCATGTCCTAATTCCTGAAGTGCTTTCGTTGCCTCTTCAATATCCCCGTTTTCAAACTGTTCAAATATCGCATCAATCTGTTCATTATAATTCATTGTCCTGCTCCTTTTCATTTAAGAATTCATACAACATCCTTCTTACTCTCATTGTATATCGTTTACTATAAATATTCACCTGATAACATTATGATGAAGTTTTTTATTGTAACTGTTATAATCTTTAATACACTAAAAAAGAAAGGATAAAATATGACAAAACTTAAACTATTCACTTTTATATTGAGTATTTTCGTTGTCGGTATGGTAGAGCTTGTTGTTGCAGGAATATTAACATTAATGAGTGATGACTTGGGCATTAAACAATCTTTAACCGGTCAACTTGTTACTATCTATGCATTTACTGTGGCAATATGCGGGCCTATTCTCGTAAAGCTCACTGAAAAATATAATCCAAAATGGGTCTTACTAGTCAGTATGGTGACATTTATCATCGGTAATACTATCAATGCTACAGGCGAAACATTTACCGTTATCGTCATCGGGCGTATTATTGCATCTGCTGCTTCCAGCATTATAGTCGTTAAGTTACTCGCACTTACTGTCGTTTTAAGTAATCCGGAGGAACGTGGGAAGATGCTTGGACTCGTTTATATCGGGTTCAGCGGTGCAAATGTATTCGGTGTACCCATCGGTACTAAAATCGGAGAAATGTTTGGATGGCGTGCAACGTTCTGGATGATTGTTGTTGTCAGTATTGTCGCCACGATTCTATTAATGTTCCAGTTACCAAGTAAAATTAAAATCAGTGATGACTCAAAAGATAAATATTCAAAGCTACTTTATCCTAAAGAAGCAGCAAAATATATCGGTATTACTTTCTTTATCCTGGCATCAAATTACATCGTCTTTACCTATATAAGTCCGATGATGATTAAACAAGGATATACGTTAGAACACGTCTCTATCCTATTATTTGTTTGTGGATTAGGAAGTATTGCCGGTACAAGTCTTGGCGGTGTCATGAGCGATAAAATAGGCAGCAAACGATGGTTAATCATCGCACTTTCAGTATTCACCTTATCATTGGTCCTATTTAACATCGCATTACCGTTCTATCTGCCACTTTTATTTATCATGCTAATCTGGAATATCTTTGAGTGGGGCACAAACCCTGCCATTCAAATTGGTATTATCAAACAAGTAGAAGGCGACTCTAGTTCAATCATGGCATGGAACATGTCTGCATTAAATGCCGGTATTGGCTTTGGGGCTTTAATCGGTGGCATCGTAGTAGAAGCTTTTTCTCAATCAACAGCACCTTATCTCTCAACCGTATTTGCAGTCATATGTTTACTTCTCGCACTTTCTATCAAGAGAGATTAAAAAAGTCTCCTATAATAAAACCCAAAATATAACCGACCGGCAATCATCAGTACGATGATTTACGGTCGGTTTCATTTATAATATAATTTCTATTTTTAAATATAGCCATAATACACTACTGATTCGTTCGGTATCACGAGCTTGCCACCTTCAGCATAAGTGTCAAATAGCGTTTCAAAGGTTTTGATCATTGTTTCATACTGTCTATCACCTTCAACCAATGCATAAGAAGCAGATAAAATGCGCTCTATAAACCCTTGTTTATCGTAAGTTAACGGGAATTCATAGGCACGTCTATCAAATTCACCTTCAAAGAACTCAAGTATACTTTCTTCAGAAAATTTTACGCCTCCACCATAACCAATCGCACCTTTAAATTCCGGACAAAATGCAGTATAGATTTCTGCTATCTTAACGTTTATTGGTGCATCTTCAATACGCGTATTCCAGATTAAGCACACAGGTCCATTGCCATTTAAAATACGCTTACACTCGGTTTTGAATTCATTGTGATGGAACCAGTGAAAACTTTGTGCTGCCGTAATAATATCAATCGTATTAGATTCTATCTCTGTACTTTCCGCAGGACGCTCATGGATTTCCAGTTCCTTACACTGCAATGCCAGCCTAAGTTGTGCAGCCATTGCAGCGTTAGGTTCTATCGCAATTACTTTTGCACCTAAATCTAATAACAGTTCAGTGAATATACCTGTCCCTGCACCAATATCTGCCACTGTCGTTGATTCATCAATTGAAAATGATTCTTTCATAAATTCGATTAATTGACAGGCATATTTAGGCCTTGAGTTTCGGTATAATTCTACTTTCTCAGTAAAAATTTCTTTGCTGTCCATTTGACACCTCTTTATTTTAGTCGGTCCTGTATCATGCCGATCGCACTTAAAAAACCGTATACTATCACCGGTCCGACAAATTTGAAACCTCGTCGTTTCAAATCTTTACTTATTCGTTGTGACAGTAAGTTCTGAGCAGGAACATAAGACTCATCGTCAAAATATGTTACGACTGGCTCATCGTCAGTAAAAGACCAAATATATTGATCAAAGCTACCATATTCATTTTGCACCTCTAGAAATCTTTGTGCATTATTAATGATACTATTTATCTTTAGTTTATTTTTAATCATCTCATCTGTATGCAACAGACGATTGATATCGTCCTCACTATACGCAGCAATCTTATGATAATCAAATTGATCGAGAGCTTGACGTATGCCTTCACGTCGTTTTAATATCGTTAGCCACGAAAGTCCAGCCTGCATACCTTCCAGAATCAACATTTCAAACAGATACGTGTCATCATGAGAAGGCTTGCCCCATTCACACTCATAATAGTCGCTCATTAAAGGATGGCTATCTGCCCAGGAAAATCTCATTTTATCACCACACTGCAAGAATTACTTACTTATTGTACCACTTTAAGACATGTTCTACTACCATAAAAAGGGCATTCATATTGATAACTAAATCACAAAAGTAACACGCCCCCAACTCATCTTAAGTTGGAGGCTCACTTCATTTACATTTAAGGAAAAATACTATCTATAAAATATGACACCTATCACGATGCCCAACAAGACAATAACCCATGGTGGACATTTTAGAAAGTGTAATAAGCTAAATAATATAACACTGAACAAACCATCTTTCACGTTGGTTACTGTGTGCATAATCATCGGATTAACCCATGCAGCGGCAAGGATACCTAAAACCCCGGCATTGATACCTTTTAAGGCTTGTTTCATCAAACGATGCTCACGCATTGTAGCCCAGAAAGGCAATGTCCCAATGACCAGTAAAAATGCTGGCAGGAAGATTGCAATCATAGCAGCAAGTCCCCCTACTACTCCAAATAAACTTGCACCGATAAATGAACCGAACGTAAACAGTGGACCCGGCATTGCCTGTGTTAGGCCATAACCCGAAAGAAACGTTTCTAGATCCAGCAAATCTGGTACAAAGGCACTTTGTAGTAACGGTAAGACTACGTGCCCACCACCAAAGACGAGTAGACCTCCTCTAAACAATCTATCGATCATATGTATGAAATCATTATCTGCAATCTGTGCGATAATCGGTAAGCCGACCATTAAAATAAACAATAAGATAAGTGAAAGAATACTCATGCGCTTAGAAACATTGACAGTCATTAACGGCTCTTTTTTTGTTTCTACTTTATATAACACCATGCCTGCGATACCTGATGCAATAATAATCAGTATTTGTGTGTATGCCGTTGGAAAAAGCAAGGCAACAAGAAAGCAAAAGATGAAAATCATGACGGCTGTAAGATTTCTTAAAGTATTCTTACCCATACCAATTAATGCTTGTAACACAACAGCAATTGCCACAATCAAAAGGCCTTTTAAGAAATTAAGTTCAATATCTAGTGTGTTCAGAAAATATACTGCAAGAATCAAAGCAATGACTGAAGGTAATGTAAATCCTAAAAATGCTAATATAGCACCTGCTATCCCGCCACGCATTAACCCTATACCGATGCCTACCTGACTTGATGCCGGTCCAGGCAGGAACTGACAAAGGCTCACAAGATCCTGATACATTTTATCCGTCAGCCACTTACGTCTTTCTACGTATTCTGCCCTAAAGTAACCTAAATGTGCAGTCGGACCTCCGAAACTTGTTACGCCAAGCTTCAAAGCTGTAAGAAATATCTCCAATAAACGTCCCATAGTTCACCTCAATCGTATGATTATTTTCATCATACCGAAAACAACACACAGATATGTTACAACTCTTTAAAGATTGTGTAAGGAATCTATAGTAAAAACCTGTTATAATTTGTGACAATCTTTTAAGAAATAATTAAATTAAATGCATAGAAAACGATTTCATATTATAATGAATCTACAATTACTTAAGGAGGTCACGATATTGCAATCTGTTATAATTAAATCACATAAATATCCCGATAGACCTCATATTGAAATACAAGGTACGTTACTCTCTGAAACGCCTCATTATTATTTTGTGGCGTGTGAGAAAAATACATTGCTTAAACATTACATAAAAGATGAAGCCTATCAATTAGAACATAAAACACTTCATTTCCTTTCGAAGTATCATGGATATACAGTTTCAATCTCTATCGATGAAAATGATCAGCCCGTGAAGATATTTTGTAATATTTCTACACCATGCTCGATGGATGATGCAGGAAATATCACTTATATCGATCTCGATATGGACTACGTAAAGTCCAATACCGGTCAATGGTTCTTAAGAAATAATGATATGTTCTTAGAAAGTACGAAACAATATCATTATCCGCTGCAATTGACTAATTTCGCGTTAGTCTCTTTACAGGAATTAAAGAATAATATTAAGAATAATGTATTTCCTTTTGGGATTGACAACTTTAAGGATGTAGATGGTGCATTAAAATAGGATACTCTCACCAGAGTGTCTTTTTATTTTGGAAAGAAATTTACAATTCTGCAACGAATCATTATGAAAAATATGGTAAGATAAATCAGTAAACTTAGCGGAGGTGGTCACGTGTCAAAAATAAATATACATGTTATTCAAACTGGACATATTACTGTTGACCGGGCCGTGACGATGCATACGAAGTCACTAAATCCTTTGACAAGACTCGGGTTCATCTCATACAAAAAGAATCGTAAACGCTACCCTGTTGTATGCTTTCTCATCGAACACCCTAAAGGGTTAATTCTCGTTGATACGGGCTGGCATAAGAATGTTCGCCTGAATGAACGTAAAGAATTAGGTATGCAGCGACTTATCCATCGTGCCCACTTACCTAAAGGACATGCTATTGATGAGCAACTACTAAAACGTGGTATCGTACCAACCGATCTAGACTATGTATTGCTCACGCATCTACACAGTGATCACGTGAGTGGATTAAGACAAGTGAAAGATGCTAAATATATCTTTGCCAGTCGCGATGAAATACTGGAATCAAATAAAAGAGTTATCCGATACATCCAAAAATTATGGGAAGGGGTGGACTTAACTTGTTTTGAGTTCAATGAAACCGGTGTTGGCCCAAACGGCTTATCCTATGATTTGTTTGGGGACGGTTCAATTGAATTGATACATGCACCTGGACATAGTCCTGGGCTCTATATGGTTAAGATCAGTAATACGTCGGGTGAGTATGTATTGCTTACCAGTGATGCTGCACTTATCAATCATTCGTTTGAAGAAGTCATGGTACCAACCCATGTAATGAATAGAGACGCTTTGAAAAAAGCATTAAAATGGATCAATACAACAAGTAAAGACCCAAAGTGCAAAAAGATATTTACAAGTCATGATGTGACTTTAAAAGAAGAAATCATACAATTATAAAGATGATTGAGCTCATTCCAGTAATGTCTCAATCATCTTTTCAGGTTTATCAATAAAAGCTTTCGTAACAATATAATGTTCAGTCTCACGATAATCAATTCTTTCATAGCCATCATCATTTAACTGAATAATATCTGCATCTGGATAAGCCATAATAATCGGTGAATGTGTAGCGATAATAAACTGAGCACCGCGCTTTACTAAATCATTGATCCTTACAATCATGGACATCTGTCGCATTGGAGAAAGTGCACTTTCCGGCTCATCTAATATGTACAATCCCTTTCCCCTAAAGCGATATTTTAATAACGCTAAAAAAGATTCTCCATGTGACTGAGCATGTAAGCTCTTCCCACCGTAACTACTATATAAATTACCACCCAGTCCTGATTCATTTAATCTTTCAATCTCTGTTGCAACATTATAAAAACCTTCTGCACGCAGAAAAAATGAATCACCAGGGACACCCATCTTACCGAGCCTTATTTCTTCATGGAGACCCGCATGTGAATTTTTTGTTTGGAAGTTAAAATTTTTACTCCCACCTTCCGGATTAAGTCCAAAATTAACTGCTATTGCTTCAATCAACGTCGACTTACCTGTGCCGTTCTCACCTACAATGATTGTGACAGGACGCTTTAAATCAATACGCTCTAAATTTTTAATCGCAGGAATTTTCATATAGTAAGGCGTTGCCTCATGCTGTTTAAAATTTGATGAAATACTTTTGATAAACATGTTTTCACCTCATCTATGATTCTGTTATATTAATAATATAGCTTACAATTTACTTAAAAATAATTATTCGAGGTGTCCCAATGATTCAACTAGTGCCTTATGAAGAACAATACAAAGAACGACTCGAGCAATTTTATCAACCAGAAATTGCACTGCAGTACACCCAAACTCCAGCTAAAAGTATCGAACAATTAAATAATGATATCCATGGTGTCGTTATTATCAATAATCATCTACCCATCGGTTTTTTCATGCTGCAAACAACGGAACGAAGATTTGAGTATACGGACGAAGTTCAATCATTGTTGCTAAGCGGCTTAATTATGGATCAAGCCTATAGCGGTAAAGGACACGGTAAACATGCCATGCTGCAACTTCCATTTTACATTCAAAAACATTTTAAACATATCAAAAAGATTGTACTCGGTGTGAACCATGCCAATATTCCTGCACAAAAACTATATGAACGTGTTGATTTTGAAGATACAGGCCGTCGTATTGAAGGACCGCTTGGTGAACAATATATTTATGAATTAATATTATAAACACAAAAAACCGTAAATAACGATTAATGAAATAAATATTCATAAGCTATCGTTTTTACGGTTTTTATAAGAAAATATAAATTTAATCTAAATTAATTGAACCATCCACGAATTAATTTTTCAACTTCTGCAGTTTCATCAATTAAATTCTTCATCATATCGATATCTGCTTTGTCGCCAATTAAATTCGTCACAACAGGTGTATCAAGCACACGCTTAACCGCTTCACCAATTGTCTCATCCTGAACATTATTCGTTGGTCCAGTTTGATCTGTTACAAAATCATTCTCCTGAAACTTTTGTTCAACACGAGGTGCATTGTTATTATTGAAAGCATTGATCACTTCCATAATAGCCTTGCGTAAATCATTATATTCCTTAATATTCTTTAAATCATTTAAACGACGTTTCACCTGTTCATTCTGCTCAAGATATTTAGCACCCTGCACAGCACCTACAGTTAATACGCCTGCTACTAATCCTCTTTTTACCCATTTATTCATTGTAATTCCTCCATTCAACATTACATATATTATAATGCATTTGATAGAAGAATACATTTAATAAGATTATGGGAATCATACAAAAGCAGTTTATTCACCTGTTTCTGCAAATTGTTTAATACGTTCTCCAATCTCATCACGCACACGCTGGAAAACTTCCCACGATTGTCCAGCCGGATCTTCAAACCCCCAATGTTCAGAACGCACATGTTTTGGTGTAACAGGACATACGTCTTTTGCATGATCGCATAATGTCACCACTAAATCTGCGTTATTTAATATATCTTTGTCGATTTTATCAGATGTATGATTTGAAATATCAATTCCTACTTCATTCATCGCTTCAATTGCTTTTGGATTTACACCATGTGTTTCAATACCTGCTGAATATACATTCCAGTCTGGTAAATACTTTTTACCAAATCCTTCAGCGATTTGTGAACGACAAGAGTTCCCTGTACATAAGAAATAGATTGTTTTTTTAGTCATTATTATTCTCCTTTTATCCAAATAGTATCATTGATACATATAATCCAACTAACGTTGCAAATAACACCGGTATTGTAATGACAATCCCTGTCTTAAAGTATGTCCCCCATGAAATCTTAACACCCTTACCACTTAAAACGTGTAACCACAATAGGGTTGCTAAGCTTCCAATTGGTGTAATCTTAGGTCCTAAGTCACAACCTATCACATTGGCATATACTAAAGCATCCTGTAACATACCGGTTGCTGCGCTTTGCTTGATTGCTATTGAATCAATTAAGACCGTTGGCATATTGTTCATTACAGAAGATAATATTGCTGATAAGAATCCCATTCCCATAATCGAACCCAATAGATTCATCTGTGTGATGTTATCGATTACGCTCGCTAATAAACTTGTTAAGCCTACATTTTTAAGACCATATACAACGACATACATACCAATCGAGAAGAATACTATTGCCCATGGTGCACCTTTCACAACTTTTCCTGTGTTAACAGCAGGTGATTGTCTTGCAAACATTATAAAGATGAATGCAATTATTGCTGCAATAATACTCACTGGGAAGTTGATAAAGTCACTGACTAAATAGCCTACTAATAAAATGGCAAGTACCACCCACGACATTCTAAATAATTTCTTATCTTTAATGGCTGACTTCGGATCACGTAGCGCACTTTCGTCATAAGACTTCGGTACATTACGCTTAAAGTATAACCAGAGCACTGTAATACTCGCAATTAAACTGAATATGTTCGGTAAAAACATATGTTTCGCGTATTCCATAAATGATATATCGAAATAATCTGCAGAAACAATATTCACTAAGTTACTCACGACTAACGGTAAACTTGTTGTATCTGCGATAAATCCTGAAGCAATAATAAAAGGAAAGACCATCTTCTCGTTAAAGTTTAAGTTACGCACCATCGCAAGCACGATTGGTGTTAAGATTAATGCTGCTCCGTCATTTGCGAAAAATGCGGCAACGATTGCACCTAAAATACATACATAGACGAACATCTTAAAGGTGTTCCCTTTCGCTAGGTGCGTCATATGAAGTGCCGCCCATTCAAAGAATCCTATTTCATCCAAAATCAATGAAATTAATATCACTGCAATAAATGTGAATGTCGCATTCCATACGATGTTCGTTACATCTATAACATCATTGAAATCAACGACGCCAAATATAAGTGCGAGTATTGCGCCACCTACAGCCGAGTAACCTATAGATAGGTTCTTCGGCTGCCAGATGACTAACGTTAAAGTTAATAAAAATATTGCGATTGCAATGCCTGTTATCATAGTCTAGCTACCTCATCTATATTGACATCATACGGTTGTATTGCAACAAACGGTTGATGTGCGATTAATGTATTAATTTGTTGTCGTTCTTCCTGAATCTTGCTGTTAAACATATCTTGAGTATCCTCATATGTTGCAATTGTGTTGTTGACCACCCACATACGTTGCCTAATACCCGTACGTTCTAAATCCGCTTTCAGACGCTCGGCCTCTTTTATTGGCGTAGGTTCCGCGAGCGTTACAATCACCATTTCAGTTAAATCATTATTGGTAATGCTCGGCAATAAATCTGATACAGAACTTGGGAGTACATTCGCATTACGTTCGATTTCTTTATGATAACTTTGAGAGGCATCCAGCAATAATAATGTATGACCTGTCGGCGCTGTATCAATGACGACAATGTCATGTGACTTATCAGCGATGAAATCACTAAACGCACGAAAGAATGCAATTTCCTGTGTACAAGGACTACGTAAATCTTCTTTAATGTAATCAATTTGATCTTGTGAAAGGTTTTGGGCGGCTGATAATACTTCCGCTTCATATTCTTTCAGTGCTTTTTCCTCATCGATATATTTTACTGTAATTCGGTCATTAGATTGTGTATCAAACCATCGATTCGCTGGATCTGTCGTCGCAAGTAAGACTGTCTTACCTTGCCGAGCGATACGTTTCGCAATGATCTTAGCAATTGTTGTCTTACCTACACCACCTTTACCCATCGTAAAGATAAAGCGCTTGTTATCATGCACCATCTGCTGCACTAAATAGTCCATAGAATGACTGTCCTGTAACTGCACAGATTCAGTTTGAGAAATTAATTTATCATTTCTAAATAACTGTTTCATCGCTGCAATACCAAATATATTAAACTGCTTCATCGGTACATAGTAATGAGGCACTTGATTTAAAAAATCCTCATACTGCCTTAATACTTTTTGTTCATTCGTTGATTTTTGAATCGCCAAATCACTTTCAGCATGTTCAATGATGCCGTTTATGATTAACATATCATTTGTAATATTTAATTCGCGCAACTCATTCATCGCACGCTTACATTCCTGTAGACTATGCTGATCACCACGTGCAACAAACATCATCGTTGTAAGACTTGTATCTCTCAATTTATTCACAGCATCTAAATAGATTTGTTTGTTATCTGATAATCCTGATAACTGTCCTAGACATGAAGCTTCATGTGTCGCAGTTTCAATATATGAATACCATGCGTCAGGGAGCTCAAGCATTCTAAGCGTATGTCCAGTGGGCGCGGTATCAAATAAAATATGATCGAATTGTTCAGCATAGTCTTTATTCGCCAGAAAACCTGTAAATTCATTAAACGCTGCAACTTCTACCGTACATGAACCACTAAGCTGTTCTTCCATATTTTTAATCGCAAATTCCGGCAACACATCGCGATATGGACCTACGATAGATTCCTTGTATTTCTCTGCTGCTTCAACAGGTTCAAAATTAGCGACAAATAGATTATCTAAAGATGGGACTCGAGTTAATTCACTTGTTAAAGTCATTTCAAAGATATCCTGTAAATTACTCGCAGGGTCAGTACTGACTAATGCAACCTTTTTTCCTTGTGTACTTAAATGAACAGCAAGCGCACTAGAAATAGACGTCTTACCTACGCCACCTTTACCTGTGAAAAATAAATATTTCGTTAATGGTATTTCATTCGGATTAAACTTTTCCATTGCACTCACTCCTTAACAACAATGATCTCCAGGGGCACAACAGTTACTTTGTAAATCATGAACAACAATAATATCCATCACTTCATCCGTCGTCATATAACTTCCAGTCTTAACGACTTCATCATTAATCATCGTGATTGGCATAATCGCCTCACCTTTATCTTTGATCAATGTCATAATCTCCCCGTGACGTACGAAAGCATTTGGAGCACTTGATAAGTTATAACGTAGTACTTTAATACCGTTTTGTTTCATCTTCTCGATATCAGCATTTACACGGATAAGCTCCTGATCCGGAGAAGGACCACATACGCCAGAAGAACAACACATTGCTGGTTCAAATAATTTAATCTCTACCATAATTAACACTCCTCATTCGTTTTGCACACACAATTTTGATGCGGTACAAAGATTTGATTTTGTAGTTTGACGATTTGCTCGATGATTTCTAAATTGTTGGCATACATGACGTTTGTACCCTCTTTCCAGCTCGTGACGATACCGCTTTGTTTCAATTGTTTCATATGATGTGATAACGTCGGTTGAGAGAATTCGAAATGTGAGAGAATATCACACGCACATAATGGCCCACAACTTAGTAAATCAATAATTTCCAACCGGTTTTTGTCTGACAACACTTTCAGTAACTTTGCTAAATATTCATAGTCCATCGCTTCACCTCTTTATATAGATATCCATCTATATTTCATTATTAGTATAACTTTAATATAGATGATTGTCTATATTAAGTTAATGATATCTTCTCCGGTATTTTCAGTTTACCGGCAATCATTTCTCCATCACAGCAAAATTAATCAATTTTTGACCAATAAAAAATCCCTCTCCATTTTGGAGAAGGATTATAATCATATTAACACGCATTAATCATCCAAGTGACACCGAATGGGTCATTGAAGTAACCATATAGTTTAGACCATTCAGTAGGACCTAATGGCATCGCTTGCGTACAACCTGCTGCAACTGCATTGTTGAAGAAATCGGTAGCAGCTTTAACATCAGCTTCATCACTACCGTCAAATGTGAAACACACAGAAGTCCCCTCGTTACTAATCTCACGCTGACCCATCGTATCACTAACCATGAAACGCTCACCTAAAATTTCAAACTCTGCATTCATAACAAACTGCTTTGCAATGTCATCAGGCATCTTGTACTCTTCAGGCATATCTTTAAACATCTCATCATCACCCATTGTTTTAGTGATAATCTTTGCCCCTAAATGTTGCTCATAAAAATCTAATACCTCTAAAGAATTATGGAAGTTGAAATACTGCACTGCTTTAATCATGTTAAAACCCCTTTGATTTTTATTTTGCACAACTTAAAATACATCATTAGTATAAAGTGTGATGATGGATAAGTAAAATTTAAGTCTGCTTATTTCTTCTATCAATAAATATCGCTTCACCATTGATGTATTCTACTTTATTCTTATCGAACAACACTGCTTCATTATCTCGAATACAATATGTATCAATTTGTGTTCCCTGTAATACACGTTCGTAATATTCATCTTTATAATGGCAAGTTATCGCATAGTCTATTAAACCTAATGGTATTGTATCTTTGGCTTCTTCAAAATAAGATACATCACTCCCTAATGATATACCTCCTGCACTTTGGCCATAGATAACATGACTTTTTTCATATTCAGTAATTAAATTACAAAGATCTGCATTTCTAATTTCATTAACCAATTTAGAAATTGAACCGCCACTAAAGTAAATCGCATCGAAATCTTCCAATATACTATTTAATTCTAAAAGATTAGTACATAAATGAATCTCTCGTATACCAACATCTGCGAACATTTCTTTTACGTATATGTAACTTTGATAATAACTACGTAGTTCAGGATTACCTGCATTCGGTATATATATTACTTTCCCACTAGCAATTAAATCAGAAAAGTATTGATTTACAACTTTATTTGATTCTTTAGTGCCACCACCAGATATCAATACTGTCATGTGTTATCCCCTCAACATTTCATAAATAATAGCAATAGCTAGCCCCATTTTCCCTTTTTCACTATTAAGATTATTTTCTATTTCGTATACCGTTGGTGTAATTGTTTTAAATGTTTCAGTCAGTTCTAAAGGTACCTTTGTTGAATCAACCTTCATGATACCTTCTACAAACAAGTCTCTAGTTAAGAATTCTGACTTTACATTAAAATTTTGATCTTCTATATTTATGTCAAATATATAATCTGTGAGTGATTTAAAAAGCTGCTGTTTTATTTCACCAATTTTCCTGTAATCTTGATCATAAACTATAAATGTAGGTGCCCTAAATCCTTTAATATTAATATACATCACCGCATTGCCATCACTATCTTCTACTATATGTTCAAAAGGTTGAGCTCTCACTAAAATCTCCAGGTTAGCAAAAAATAGTGATTTGAAACCAGTGATATGGGGTTTATATCTTCCTAAAAATGTAGCTCTTTCAGAAAAAATTAGTTGTTGTCGATAATAAGAAACTTCATTTTGAATCACGAAATTTTGATGTTTATAGATACTTTCTATCACTTCAATACTGCTATCAACTTTCTTTGCCTTTTTGAAATAAACAATTGATAGTCCTAAAAATATGAATGATATTAAAACATTAATAATACTTTCATGAAGGTGGTTATTTAAAAAAACATTAGAAATCGCATATATAAAGTAACCAATAAATATAGTCATGCTAATCCATGCAACCATAAGAAATTGTCTTTTTAACACATTGATGCTCCTTATTTACTTTTCTTCAATAATAACACCCATTTATATCCATATCAAAATAGTAAATCATAACAATCCCTACTTGTGTAAATTATCACTTTTTTATCGCATTCCTTTATCACATCGTTTAAGATTGAGTTGAACACAATTATCGGAGGTTTTTATGGTTACCTGGAGAGAAGAAATGTTACTACCCGTCAATATTGAAAAGGTCTGGTCTTTGTTTGATTTAGAAAATATCCAACGTATTATGCCACAAGTTGTAGAAATGAAAGTCCTGGAAAGAAAACCAGGTATAGTGGGCTCAACTTATGAACAATCCTACAAAGAAGGCAATAAAGTTATGAAGTATATTGTCACTGATCTGGGGCATGAAGATACACCAACTCGTAAGCACAATAGGTCAGGATTTCAACTGGCTAACATGTTTGATATCGAAGCTGATTATGTACTAGAAAAGATTTCTGATCATGAAACACGCTTCATTTATAGCGGCTCAAACAAAGGGCTCAACTTAGTTGGTAAAGCAATGTTAAAAGTCATGCCTAAAAAGCAAAATCAAAAAGTAGTGAACGAATTTATGGAACGCGTTAAGCAAGAAGCGTTAAAGGAGAATATTTAATGAATATATTAGCAGCAGTTATTGCAGGCGTTATCGCATTTATGATAGGTGGCGCATGGTATGGATTTATTTTTAAAAAGGCCTGGATAAAAGAAGTCGGAATCACAGAAGAACAAATTAATGATTCCAACAGTGGAATGAAAGAAATGATCTACACTTTCATTTTAGAGATTATTGTTGCGTTGCTTGTCTTTTTCTTATTATCACATACAAATTTAAATATCTTCTGTGCAGGGTTTACCATCGCAATCATTTCAAACTTCTCAGCACTTAAAAATTATTTCTTTGAAATGAAATCATTTAAACTGATTGCAATCAACGAAAGTTATAAATTGATTTGTATTATGATTATGACACTTGCAGCATATTTCTTCGCATAAGGAGCGATTCAAAATGGAATTAGGTAATTTCTCAGTTAGTTTACCGGTTAAAGATATTAATGAATCCCTTAAGTTTTACGAAACATTAGGGTTTGAACAAGTCAGCGGCGACATCTCACAAAACTGGATTGTATTAAGTAACGGTGCAGCACGTATTGGTTTATTCCAAGGGATGTTTGAAGAGTTTATGATGACGTTCAATCCGAAATGGAATAATAAAGGTGAAGAAGTACCAGGTACCGATGTACGTGAAATTGCTGAGAAATTAGAAGCAGCAGGTTATGAATTCATCACACCACTTACTGCAGATAACGCAGAAGGTCCTGGTTATTTCATGGTTAAAGATTTAGATGGCAATACATTGTTATTCGATCAACACGTATAAGGAGAATGAATATGGAGAAATTTTGTCAAAGTTGCGGGATGCCTCTTAATCTGCACGGCGAAGATGTTCGTGGCACAGAAAAAGATGGCAGCAAAAGTTTAAAATTCTGTATTTATTGTTATCAAAATGGGCAATTTATTGATCCGGATATCACAAAAGAAGAGATGCTTGATCGTGGTAAAAAAGCCATCTCTGAAGGTAAAGGTAATCCTATCATGAAGTTCATGATGAAAACTTTCTATCCGATGCAACTAAATAAGTTAGAACGTTGGAAATAAGGAGTGTCTGCTGACATTCCTTTTTTGTTTCAAAATTTATCCTGTTCATTGTTATACTGAAATTATTAATGATAGGAGTCTGGAACAATTTGTTGGGATACTTTATCAATATTTAAAAGTTTGGTATATAGAACCGAAAAGAAATCCAACCTAAGTTTTGACTGGATTTCTTTTCATTAAAGAGAATATCTTATAAACCACTAAGGTTAAAATTGATAATAAAAAAATAAAACAAGTATCGTAAGCACTAATGCCACTCTAAAAAATTTCGCATCTAATATATGTATTAAATTATTAACCGGATTATTTACTGTATATATATCTTGATGATTCACTTCAGTTTCTTCAATCCTTGCTTGATTTGATCTTCTATATTCCATGATGCCCTCCTGTATCACTTAACTCAAAATAGTAATACCCTTCATCATGAAATATATACATTAATCATGTATGATTATTTTATTAAATCTTATTGGAGTGTTATTATGCTATATATTCTTTTCGCATTATGCATCGGTATCATGGTTCCGATACAAACGGCAGTCAACTCTAGGTTGCGTCAATATGTATTGTCACCCTTTGTTGCTTCATTTATTTCGTTTTTAGTCGGTACAATCTTCTTGTCTTTTATCACTTTAGCAACCAAACATACACTTATGATTGATGCTTCCGTATTTAACAATAATCCTTACTGGATATGGATTGGTGGATTATTAGGTGTCGTCGGTCTAACCACTAATATTCTGCTCTTCCCTAAGTTAGGTGGCGTACAGACAGTTGTGCTTCCCATTATGGGGCAAATAATAATGAGCATGGTGATCGATCACTTCGGCTTATTCTTCTCCCCTGAAAAAAGTTTCACTGTGCTAAGACTAATCGGGATTATCATTCTAGTAATCGGTGTGTTCTGTGTAATTGTGCTTCCAGATTATATCAATAAACGTCGTTTTAAAGATAATCCGATTTCACATGTACCAGGCAAACTTATTTATCAAATTGCGGGCATCGTCGCAGGTATGCTCATGGCCAGTCAATCAGCCATCAATGGTCATTTAGGTGGACTATTACATTCAGCCATCCATGCCGCTTTTATTTCATTTCTAGTCGGAACGACTATTTTATTTATTTTAATCACCTTTGTCTTTAAGCAACTTAAACAGTTTAAACTGGCTATCGGTAAAGATAAACCACTCTGGATTTGGTGTGGTGGTATTCTGGGTGCGTTATTTGTCTTTGTCATGGCTTACCTTGTACCTATCATCGGTACTGGTCTGGTGGTCGTCATATGCCTATTTGGTCAAATATTATGTAGTGTGATGATTGATACATTCGGGTTTATCGGCGCTAAAAAAGTCCCTGTCACACGCATACAGGTTATCGGACTGATACTACTTTTAAGTGCAGTTATCTTCATCAGATTATTTTAGTTACTATACATAAATCAATCTTATATAACCTTGAAATTTCCAATTATATTACAATTATTGATATACTTGTATTGAGGTGATACTGATGAATACTACACTACCATTAATAGATATTTTTGAACGTACATCGATTGTATTCAAGCTTAATGAAGTCATAAATGAACCAAGAACTGTGATTTTCAATATCGCATTCATCCATGATTCAAGTCATCAACAATTTAATTTAGCTTTTTTTGAAGACGATGCCGATAAGTTAGAGCACATGCTTTCATTTGAAGCAGGAGCGTATCATTTTATCGAATCGGATATGTATATTACAATTTATCAGGAGAAGGCATTATCACTCGATCTTTCAATTCATCTCGACCTGGAACTCATCAATCATCAGCCATCAATTAATCAATATGAATCATTTGATATGACCGTAGATAAACAATCTTTTACTAAGTTAATCAATTATTTGTTGCATCATATCATCGAACAGAAAAATGAATAAAACCGTCACACCCTCCTAATAACTACCTCTAAACGTATTAATTAGTTTGTTGTTTTACTCATTTTGTATTTTAATTATCACAAATACTAGACAATTTACAATATTCATTATATAATTGATTCAAATATTATCGTACATATGCAAGAAATTAAGGCTCTTCACATCATTACAAAGAGTAATAATGTAAGACAACACTTTTTGTAATATGTGAAGTGTTTTTTTGTAAAACATTAGATATTATTTAATAATTATTTGGAGGTCATTCATTATGACACAAGGTACAGTTAAATGGTTTAACGCAGAAAAAGGTTTTGGATTCATCGAAGTTGAAGGTGGAGACGACGTATTCGCTCACTTCAGCGCTATCGAAGGAGACGGTTACAAAACTTTAGAAGAAGGTCAAGCAGTTGAATTCAATATCGAAGAAGGTCAACGTGGACCTCAAGCTGCTAACATCGTTAAATTATAATATTTAATGTTGGAAAATAAGCCCTCAAGGGGCTTATTTTTTTTATTTCAAATTCATTTTTCAATCAATTTACCCTACAGGTATCACGTTTTTCACAATATATCACATAAATGCTTAAAAAATAAATTTGACATTTGTGAAATCACGTTATATACTTAAGTCAAATATATCGGACATATGCAACAAACAAAGCTTCTTCACATATTACAAAAAGTAATCGTGTAAGTCGAGACTTTTTGTAATATGTGAATTTTTCTTTGTAGAAGAAACATTAGATATTATTTAATAATTTTTTGGAGGTCATTATTATGACACAAGGTACAGTTAAATGGTTTAACGCAGAAAAAGGTTTTGGATTCATCGAAGTTGAAGGTGGAGACGATGTATTCGCTCACTTCAGTGCTATCGAAGGAGACGGTTACAAAACTTTAGAAGAAGGTCAAGCAGTTGAATTCAATATCGAAGAAGGTCAACGTGGACCTCAAGCTGCTAACATCGTTAAATTATAATATTTAATGTTGGAAAATAAGCCCTCAAGGGGCTTATTTTTTTTGCATTAATTGTCATTTTTAATTCCTTATGTTACCATTATTATGAATTAAATACATTAAAGGTGGCATTTAAATGAAAGAACTTATTGCTGGAATGATTATTCTGCTGTTTATCCTGTTTTATATGTTTCAAAATAAAATATTTGGACGAACAAGTATGTTAAAATCAAAAAATCCTGTAAGCGAAGAAAAAAGAAAGATCGGCGAAAAAGCATATGCAAGTGCTTTTGAATACATCATGGGACTACTATTAGTTTTCTCTTTAATGAAAGTACTTATGCTCGACTCAAGTAAACCGATTAATCTACTTAAAGATGCACCAGAGGTTATCTATTTAGGAGCCACAATTCTCGTATTAATATTTAGTTATATCAAAGAAAATAAAAAGTATTTATAAATTTTTAAATATTTTTTAACACCTGTAGACGTGATACCTATGGCATTTTACACACGTTATGATGATTTGAATGAGTTTTGCTGTTTGACATTGTTCGGTATCCGTTATATACTTAGTACAAATATATCGAACATATGCAAGAAACGTAAGGACTTCACATATTACAAAAAGTAATCGTGTTAAGGGTTTGCTTTTTGTAATGTGTGAAGTTTTCTTTATGTAAAACATTAGATATTATTTAATAATTTTTTGGAGGTCATTATTATGACACAAGGTACAGTTAAATGGTTTAACGCAGAAAAAGGTTTTGGATTCATCGAAGTTGAAGGTGGAGACGATGTATTCGCTCACTTCAGTGCTATCGAAGGAGACGGTTACAAAACTTTAGAAGAAGGTCAAGCAGTTGAATTCAACATCGAAGAAGGTCAACGTGGACCTCAAGCTGCTAACATCGTTAAATTATAATATTTAATGTTGAAGAATAAGCCCTCAAGGGGCTTATTTTTTTTTGCCTAATACCACTTCTTCTTTTTAAAATAAATCATACTTGTCACAAGCATTACCGCCATGACAATTAATACGGTAAAGTATCCGTATTTCCACTTCAACTCAGGCATATACTCAAAGTTCATCCCATATACTCCTGCTATCAAAGTGAGCGGCAAGAATACTGTCGATACGAGTGTCAGCATTTGCATTACTCTATTCATACGGTAATTATTATATGATTCATAGTTACTTCTTATTTCATCGGTTAATTCCTGCGCGTTTTTAATAATATTCTTCTGCTTAATCATATGGTCCTGTATGTGATGGATATAATGGTGATCATGTTCTGTTTCCACCATATATTTATTGCGCTCAAGCTCATCCACTAGTTCTGCCATAGGTACAATGATGCCTTTAATTCTAATCAGTCTTGATCTTAAGTCAAAGATATCATCCATTATTTTATGTTGTTCTTTATCTTTCGCATGCCTTTTTTCAAAGCTTAATACTTTATCTTCAATCGCTTCTACTGTTTCTGTATAAAAGTCTACAATTTTATCCAGCAGCATCATCGCAACAACGCGTGGTGTTAAATTGCCCGGTGCTTCTTCTTCTAATTCTTTTGCTAATGCATCAATTTCATCGTTCGCTTCTATATCTTCAGCATGATACGTGATAAAGATACGTTCTTTAACTAGTACGTTAATCGTTTCCGCTTCATATGTATCCGGTTCAATCTTTTGATACACAAGATACTCATATTCCCCGTAATTCTTATATTTCGGTCTTGAATTACTATGTATGACATCTTCTATTGTTAATCCATTAATATCAAAGTGTTGCTTAAACAATTCACTTTCTTCCTCTGTTGCTCCTTCAAAATCAAACCAGATAAATCCGGCATCTTTTGGCAATTCGTCAATTGTTGCTGCACGTTCTAATTTTTTATTTTTTTGATACATTATACTTAATGCCATCTTCTCACCTCATACATATTATACGTTATATGCATTGAAAAAGACCAAGACGAATTTGTCCTGGTCTCAAATTTTAATATTAATTAATTTCCGTTAAACATCCAGTGGACACCGTATTTATCATCTAAAGCTCCCATAACGCCACCCCAGAATTGTTCTCCGATTGGCATCTCAACTTTAGTGTCTGCGTGTGCTGCGATTTTGTTGAATAATGCTGTCATCTCTTCAGTTTCAGCTGCGTTTGTATTATCCCAGTTCAGTGATAATACAATACTATTATTGAAGTCTCCTGCTTTATTAAATCGATCTGCTGCATAAAGAAGGTGGCCAGCAACTTTAAATTCAGAATGCATCGTCATATCATCAGCTTTTTCTGGATCTACTCCGAATTGTGCTGCTTGTTCTTGTCCTACAGGTAATCTGTTAATATCTGTTGCACCAAATACTTCTTCATAATAGGCTAAAGCTTCTTTTGCACTGTCAAAAGCTAAATAAGGAACTAATTGTGTCATGATTGCCTCCAATTTTTTGATTGTATTTCAAATTAAATATACCACAACTCAATTTCTTATCCTATTCATAACATTTCATTTTTATTTAACCTTATCATCAAATACTGAAATTGTTCCGCCATAGTTTGCAACCCATACATCCCCTGTTGTATTTTCATAGCTAATGCCGATAGGATGGAAACCTGCGTCTACTCTTGTAATTTCTTTTAATGTTTTTGCATCAAACTTAGAAACCGTATTTTCGTTATAGTTAACGATATAAAGTGCTGTACTGTCCGGTGATATCGCCATTGAGCGTGGTTCTTGCCCTGTTGTAGCATGTCCTATTACAGAATCAGTTGCTACATCATATTTTAAAAGCTCGTTAGCACCAGCTACAGTGATATAGATTGTCTTACCCTTATTATCCAATACGAGGTGACGTGGTCTCTCCCCTGTCTTTAGAATCATTTTACTTTTACCTGTTTTAAGATCTACTTTATATATTTCATTTGAAAACATTGCTGTAACATATGCTGTATTGTTATCCGGCAATGAAACAATTCCACGAGGCATTGCATTCAATGGAATTTGTTCGGTTTGTTTTGCTGTTTTTGTATCGACAACCGATAATGACTTATCACACCAGTTAGAGACAAGTAACTTTGAATCATCATTCGTTAAAGCGACATATTTAGGAACTCGACCGACTTGAATTACTTGGTCCCAATCCTTCTTCTCAGCGTTATAGCGATATACTACAGACTCAGCTATCGCTTTCCCCGCTGTACACATATCTTCTGCTTCAGCTCCGTGATCAGTGAGTTGATATTGTGAAACATAAGCGTATTTACCATCCTTTGTCCATGCTGCCTCAACAGGAGCACCACTGACAGGTTTATCAAACCCTTTAATACCGAATTTATTAAAGTCCACTGTATCTGATAATTTCTTAACGAGTTTACGCGTCTTAGCATCATATACAGTAATCGTATGCTGATACATCATATTATTTGCTATTACTAACCCTTTATTGTTCGCCACAACTGATTTAGGTGTGACAGGTCCTTCAGAGATCGTATCGATTAATTTCATCTTTGTCGTATTTGATGCAGGTCTATCTTTATCAATATGATCACTTTGATTGTTTGCTGTTGTTTTTTCAGGTGTAGATTTGTCTGATGATTCGTCAGATGATTTTTCTGATGATTTTTCTGATGATTTTTCTGACTGTGTTGTTTTAGATGTATCCTGTTTATCTTCATTACTACATCCGGTGATAATTAATATGACTGATAATAATAAAAAATGAAGCGTACGCATAATGTTCCTCTTTTCCATTTTTTATTTAAATATATCATAAATTAAATGGTGAAACAGTGAAAATTTAGTTGTTAATTTTTTTATGTTATATTATGAATAAATTAACTCATGGAGGGGTTCATATGTGGCATGATAATCAATTAACAAAGCGTATCGGAATTCAGTATCCTATTATACAAGCAGGAATGGCCGGGAGTACGACGCCAGAACTCGTTGCTGCTATTAGTAACGAAGGTGGGTTAGGTACAATAGGCGCAGGATACATGACAGCAGATGCACTTGCACAGGAAATCGCTGCTGTTCGTAAGTTGACAGATAAGCCTTTTGCAGTGAATTTATTTGTTCCTGAAGCCTTTGAATATCAAGATGATGATGTCCAAATTGTTCAACAACAGCTGAAGCCTTTGTATGACAAATATAATCTTGAAATCGCTAAGATCAAGGACCATCCTGAAAGTGAATTTTACGATAAACTTGAGCTGTTGATTGATCTACACATACCTGTCGCAAGCTTTACTTTCGGTCTGCCTGATAAAGAGATTGTTCATAAGTTAACAGCTAACGGTATTATCTCTATTGCAACAGCGGGGTCAGTTGAAGAAGCAATAGCCATTGAAAATGCTGGATTTGATATGGTCGTTGCCCAAGGTTATGAAGCTGGTGGCCATAAAGGGTCATACACAAATGCACGTGGCATTGGAACTATCGCTTTAATTCCTCAAATAGTTGATCAGGTGTCTATTCCGGTCATCGCTGCAGGCGGTATTATGGATGCTCGGGGTGTCCTTGCTGCGTTAACACTAGGTGCTCAAGGTGTGCAAATGGGGACGGCTTTTCTGACCTCTCATGAAAGTAAAGCTCCGGTCATCCATAAAGATGCCATCCTTCACGCACAACCGAGTGATACAGTCATCACTAACGTATTCAGCGGGAAAAGTGCACGTGGTATCGAAAATGATTTTATAAGAACACTAGAATCAAGTGATATTGCACCATTATGTTATCCCTTACAAAACGACTTAACAAAAAGTATACGTGCCAGCGCTGCTCAAGCGAATAATAAAGAGCATCTTCACTTGTGGTGCGGGCAAGCACCTTTACTTGCAAAGAAGTTAAACGCTCAAGGCATCTTCAGAGAAATTGTTGCTCAAGTAGATGATCAAATACTTAATTTAAGGTCAAAATAATAAATAATCCACGATTCTTAACTAAATATAATTAAAAGCTCTCAGATGATTTTCTGAGAGCTTTTATATTAAATCATGCCTTTTTTCTTCTGATATAGATAAATTGGAATACCAAGGAGTGTCACAACTATACCTGTGACAGCTAACCCAAATTGTGTGAACAGTGTGTTTACCATCACGAAAATACCAGCAAGTAGTGCGATTAACGGAATCACTGGATACAGAGGTACTTTGTAAGAACGTGCTAAGTCCTTTTCTTTTTTGCGTAGAATAAATACCGCATAGAATGCCATACAGTAAAATGCCCAGATGACAAAGACTAGCATGTTTGTAATTGAATCAAAAGCACCAAGTGACACCATAATCATCGCAATGATTACCTGGATTAAACCACTTACCCATGGCGCTCCGCTACGTGTGCGCTTCATAATCATTTCCTTGAAAGGCAGTAATCCTTGCTGTGCCATCGCTTCCGGCACACGCATTCCTGTCATTGTATAACCATTTAATGCACCGTAAACTGACACCATAATACCGATAGTAATCAACTTACCACCAGACTGTCCGAAAAGAATTTGTGCCGTTTCAGTCGCAGCATTAAGATTACCTTGAAGTGATGAGATTGGTTGCGTAAATAAAAACGCTGCGTTTACGAGTAAATAGATTACTGTTACTAAACCTAAGCCTAACGTAATAGCAAGCGGTAAATCTCTTTTAGGATTTTTCATTTCCCCGGCAATATTACCGACATGAATCCATCCATCATAGGCAAACATGGTCGCAAGTAAGCCTGCACCAAGCGCAGTGAAGAAGTTAATTCCTGAATCACCTGTCGTTGGTATGAACGATACTTCAACGTCTCCTTTATGCATTAAGCCAAATATTACGATTGCCACAATCGGTATCAGTTTAACAACTAAAGTCACAGACTGCAGCATACCTCCTGCCTTTGAGCCTAAGCAGTTAATTAACAGAATCGAAAACATAGCAAGTACAGCAATCACAAATACCCATGATTGATTCAGATGTAGTAAATTTCTTACCTGCTCTGCAAAAACGATAGATTGTGCTGCAATCATCGCAGGAAAATATATAAAACTTTGTGCCCAGCCAGCTAAAAATCCATAAAACTTACCATATGTATAATCAATGTAGGTTGTTAATCCCCCATTGCGCGGGATAGCTGCTGCAAGCTCTGCTACAGTAAGCCCGGCACAAATTGTAATTAATCCTCCAAGCAACCAGACAAAAAGTGTCATCCCCGATGTCCCGGTAACTTCTGTTGTGTTTGATATTTTAAAGAATACGCCTGATCCTATAACTGTACCCATAACGAGAGCAAGTGCAGGAAAGAAACCGATTCCTTTTTTTGTAGTTTGATTCATAATGACCTCCTTAATCTTCAACTATAATAGCATATAATAGCTAGAACGGGTGGGGAAAATGTGTTAATTTTTAATTGATTCCGGGTAAACAAATAATCAATAACGTATAAAAGGAGATTTACTATGTCATTACCCATTATTGGAATAACAACAATGATAGAACCTGATGGTGATTTACATTTGCGCCCAAGTTATATTAATGCAATCTCAGATTTAGGCGGTGCCCCGATGCTGCTGGCAAAATGTGATAATGAAGATGCGATAAAAGCACAAGTAAATCGTATCGATGGATTATATCTCACAGGTGGCACAGATATTGATCCTGCTACATATGACGAAGAACCCCATCCACAATTAGGCTTTGTAGAGCTTGGTCGTGATGAATATGAAATCAAGTTAATCAAATATGCACTAGAACTTGGAGTACCTATTTTTGCTGTTTGTCGAGGTAGTCAATTACTTAATAGTATTAATGGGGGTACAATGTATCAACATCTTGCTGACCAATATGAGGGTGATTTAATCCAACATAAACAACAATCTGCACGTGATTACCTGCAACACACAGTATATGTTGAAGAAGGTTCTAAGTTGCATGATATCGTTGGGGTTGATACTTTTAAAGTTAACAGTTTCCATCATCAAGCAAACCACGAATTAGCAGATGAATTTAACTTAGCTGCGAAAGCACCGGATGGTGTCATAGAAGCAATTGAGTTTAAAACTGATCAGTTTGTACTTGCGACACAATTCCATCCTGAAGATGTTTACAAAATAAGTGAACCAAACAAAAAAATCTTACAGGCATTCGTTAACGCTGCAAAAGAATATGATAATCAGGATGCAGATTAAAAAAATTGGGGTGCTCATTAAGCACTCCAATCTTTTAATTTATTTCTTTCTTCTTAAATGTTTCTCGATATAAAAGGCTGATTCTTCAATAGATTTATATTCAGTATTAATAACCGTTGCATTTAAACGATTAAATACTTCTTCAGCATAACTTAATTCTTCTTTAATACGCTTCAAGTCATTATATTGACCTGGGCCAGTAAGTCCTAAAACTTTCACACGTTCAGTACGGATATTCATAATGTAATTAGGACTTGCCGTTAACCCGAATACCTTTAAATTCTTCTGTGCATACACTTCTTCTGGAATTGGCGATTCAGGTACTAAAGGGATATTCGCCACTTTATAACCTTTGTTCGCTAAATACATACTTAACGGTGTCTTTGACGTTCTGGATACCCCAACAATTATTGCATCAGCTTCTGCAAGATTATGAAAGTTTTTGCCATCATCATATTTTACAGAGTATTCTATCGCCTCTATACGCTTAAAATACTCTTCGTCCATCTTACGTAATGCACCGCTCTCACCTATTGGCTCCATGTCAGTATGGTTTTGGATGACCTGAATGAGTCCTGTCATATAATCAATATAAGAAAGTCCCGTTTCTTTTGCAAAGGCTTTACCTAATCGATTGAACTCTGGATTCACGAGCGTTGTCACAACAACTGCCTCTTTTTGCTTAGCCAGCTCTAGAATATTCTTAAATTCCTCTTCATCTTTGATAAATGAAAATTTCTTCACACTTACAGATGTGAGTTTTGGAAATTGAGATAACGTTGCATGTAACATTCTATCAGCCGTCTCACCGATAGAATCAGAAATAATATAGATAATTAAATCTTTTGTTTCATATTTACTCAAAGTGTACCTCCTGTTATTTATTTCACCTGACTTTGCGCAGTCGCAAGAATGGCTCCTGGTACACGGAATGGTGAGCATGAAACATAATCAATATCAAGTTCATTGAAGAAGTGAATTGATTTAGGATCTCCACCTAACTCCCCACAAACCCCAATCTTAATTGCTGGATTTGCCGATTTAGCACTTTGTACTGCAATCTTAATAAGTTGTCCCATACCTTCTACGTCTAATGTCTGGAATGGATCAACAGCTAAGATTTCACGGTTAATATATTCGTTGATGAATTTTCCAGCATCATCACGAGAGAATCCGTATGTCAACTGCGTTAAATCATTTGTACCGAAGCTAAAGAATTCAGAATGCTTAGCGAGTTCGCCTGCAACTAAACATGCACGTGGTGTTTCAATCATTGTACCAATCATATAATTAACTTGTACACCTTTTGCATCCATGATTTCCTGTGCTTTTTTCTTAACTACATCTTTTAAAATAACAAATTCCTGTGTTGTTGATACTAAAGGAATCATGATTTCTGGATTTGTTTCGATGCCTTTTTCTTTTAAGTTTAATACAGCAGTAATAATCGCTTCTGTCTGCATTTCATATAATTCAGGATAAGTAATCGCTAAACGACAACCTCTGTGACCAAGCATCGGGTTAAATTCATGTAATTCAGCGATACGTTTGTCTAAGAAGTCAGTTGTAACACCTAACTGATCCGCTACTGCCTGAACTTCTTCGCCACCTTTAGGCAGGAATTCGTGTAACGGCGGATCTAATAAACGAACGATTGAAGGACGGTCTTGAGATAAGTTAAAGATGCCTTCAAAATCTTCAGTCTGATAAACTTTGATTTTATTTAATGCTTCTACGCGTTCTTCGTATGTTGAAGCTAAGATGAAGCGTCTCATTTCGATTAAACGCTCTTCACCGAAGAACATATGCTCAGTACGTACAAGGCCGATACCTTTTGCATTAAATGAATATCCTGCTTTAATATCGCCATCTGTTTCTGCATTCATTCGTACAGAAAGACGTGCAATCTCTTCTGCCCATCCCATAAATTCTTCAAATACTTCACTTGCTTCAGCTTTTGTCGTTTCAACAGCACCGATATAAACTGCACCTGTTGACCCGTTAACCGAGATTGTATCACCTTCAGATAATGTTTTACCTGAATATTTAACGTATTTTTCTTTCGTGTTAATTTCTAAATCAGAGCAGCCTGTTACGCAACATTTACCCATACCACGGGCTACTACTGCAGCATGACTTGTCATACCACCATGTGTAGTCACAATAGCTTCTGCTGCAATCATACCTTCAATATCTTCAGGAGACGTTTCAGGACGCACAAGAATAACTTTTTCACCTGCTTCAGCTTTTGCTTTTGCATCTAATGCTGAGAACACAATGACACCTGTTGCTGCACCTGGTGAAGCTGGAAGTCCTTTATCAGAAACAAGTTCAGCTGTTTCTAACGCCTCTTCTTTGAATGTTGGATGTAATAACTGATCAATTGATTTTACATCAACCATACCTATAGCATCTTCCTTAGAAATAACACCTTCGTGCACCATATCCACCGCAATATTGATCGCAGCTTTCGCTGTACGTTTACCGTTACGCGTTTGTAAAATGAATAACTTTTCGTTCTCAATTGTAAACTCGATATCCTGCATATCTTTGTAGTGCGCTTCTAATTTCTTCGTTACATCGACAAATGTTTGATATACATCAGGCATTTGATTATTTAAAGTTTCAATCTCCTTAGGTGTACGAATTCCAGCAACAACGTCTTCACCTTGAGCGTTGAGTAAGTATTCACCATATAATTTATGCTCACCTGTAGCCGGGTTACGTGTAAATGCTACACCTGTACCAGAACGGTCACCACTATTACCGAAGACCATTTCCTGAACGTTAACTGCAGTACCAATATTGTGTGGAATTTCATTTAAGTCACGATAAATGCGCGCACGATCGTTATTCCATGATTTGAATACCGCTTCAATCGCTTCTGTTAATTGTTTTTTAGGATCCTGCGGGAAAGGTTTATGTGCTTCTTCAACATAGATTTCTTTATATTGCTCGACGATTTGTTTTAAATCTTCTGCAGGAACATCGGCATCTGTTGCATGACCTTTATCCTTTTTGAATGATTCGAAGTATTCTTCAAACGCAGGCATCGGAATGTTGTATACAACGCTACCGAACATTTGTAATAAACGACGATAGCAATCATAAGCAAAACGAGCATCTTCAGTCTTTGCTGCTAACTTTTCTACATTTTCATCATTTAACCCTAAATTTAAGATTGTATCCATCATACCAGGCATCGAAATTTTTGCCCCACTACGAACAGATACTAGTAATAAATTTTCATCAGAAGAGAATGCTTTATTTGTTTTATCTTCAAGTTCTTTTAATTTTTCATCTAATTGTGATAATACTTCATCAGATAATACTTCACCACGATCTAAATATTCAATACATGCTTCAGTAGTAATCGTGAAACCATTAGGAACCGGTAATCCAAGGCGCATCATTTCAGACAAGTTCGCACCCTTACCTCCTAATAAGTCTTTCATTGACTGACTTCCTTCTTCAAATGCATATACAAATTTACTCAAAATTAGCCACCTCATTATTTTTTGTGTTATACCAATTAGTTTATTAGGTTATACTATTATGATAATTAGTATGTCACATTAAAACAATGATGACAATCATTAAATATAAACTTACAGGAAAAATTTATGCTAAATATGAATGTATTGTGAACGTACGAATATATATTTCAAAAACTTTCTATTATAATATAGCCATTTTGAAAACGCTTTATTATAATCGAGGTAACTTAAAGTTTATCTTTAAGAAAACTTTTTTAAAGGGGAGATTCATATGTATCAACTAGAGTTTATTGATGGAAAAAAACATCATACTGTAGGAATGTTCAGCACAGTTGAAGAAATTAAAGAATGGTTAGCTATTGTACCATTCATTACGGCGTATGAATCTGAAGGCGAGTACACGATGGAATATAAGAATATTCCGGATTATGCAGAGATTGAGTGGAGAGGTAGCATCGTACCGATTACACGACATTCATTTACAGGTGATCATGTTATTGTAATTGACTGGTCATATGTAGCAACAATTAAAGACCATGAAGGTATTGTTCCAGGTTATACTTTAATCGAAGGTTACATGTACGAAAATAGTGATGTTGAAGATTACATCGCTGTACGTAACAAGATGAAAGATGAATTAAAAGATTACTATGCTGTTCTTGGTAAGACAGTATTTGTCGATGGGTTAGGATCAGAAGACGGCGAGTATATCACAACTGAAGGCGGTCCTATCATTCATATCGACCCAATCAATGTAGATGCGTGGGAAAAAGCAGAAAGTATCGAAGCATTTGTGAAGACGTTTGAATAATATAAAGAGATGGCCTGTTCTGATTGATGCAGAACAGGCCATTTTTTTGTTGTTGGATTGTTCTTAGACGTGATGTTGTGGATGATTTGGCATACGTCAGCTGTGACACGTGACATTTTGTGGCCTTTTGGCATACGTCGGCTGTGATGCATGACAATTCGTGGTCGTTTGGCATACGTCGGCTGTGATGCGTGACAATTCGTGGTCGTTTGGCATACGTCGGCTGTGATGCGTGACTATTCGTGGTCGTTTGGTATACGTCACCTGTGATGTGTGACATTTTGTGGCCTTTTGGCATACGTCGGCTGTGATGCGTGACATTTTGTGGCCTTTTGGCATACGTCAAGCATCACGTGTGACATTTTTATCGCAACTACCACCGTTTGTTATCTCTTATTAATAATCTTATAGTAAGTTCTTGATGTTATCAGATACATAATGCCGTAAATGACCATAATCGCGAGAATGACGATACCGTAGCTTGTGAAGAACATTGCTTTATCACGAATACCAAGTACTCCTAATAAATTAAATATAATTTTGTTCGCGAACAATGTATGAATAAGACCTATCACAATTGGCAATCCAAATATCCAGATAATTTGCTGATTAATCGTATGCTTTATAAGGCGTTGTGGTAAGCCAACCTTTTTCATAATACTGTAATTACGTTTATCTTCATATCCCTCAGATAATTGTTTATAGTACAGAACTAAGAATATTCCTGTCATTAATACGATTGATACAACAATGCCAATGAAGATCAAACCGCCATTCAGCTCATACATTACCTTCTTAACGTCATCAATATTATTGATTTGAATAGCATATTTCTTTTCTAGCTGTGGAATTATTTTCTTTAATTCCATTTCATTCTTTACAACATTAAAGGTTAATCTTTGTGAAGTTGCAGCAGGATGTTCACCTTTACTATTTAAAAAAGTGAAATGTTTACGATATTGCTCAAATGTGTGCTCGTCCGGAACGATAATATAGAGTGCATCAATTGCTACCGCATTTCCTAAATAATCTTTCTTGGCTTTGTTGACTTTTACTTCTTTATTCATGATAAATAATTTATCAAAGTGACTGAAGCGGTCTGCATTTGAACTCACCATAATTTCATCTGGTTTGAGAGATACTTGCTCATCTCTTTCAATATTATGATTTTTCTCCGTAATAATCACAGCATAGCCGAGCTTATTACCGTCAAATTTAGATCTAACCTTATCTGCTAACGGTATTAGTTTATTTTCATCAATGATCAATGATGTACTTGCACTTTCACTTAGCCTGAATTTATCTACAGTAGCAACTTTTTTAATATCATTCATAACTTTTGGCGCATTGTTATTCGACTCAAAAAAATCAATATCATAATCATTGATCATCTTACCTGCAGCCTGACTTTCAATCCCACGATAAGCCGTGAAAGTCATACCGAGCGTCACCATCAAAAAAGTTATTAGCATGGCTATACTTGCGAGTCCTACTGCATTTGCTTTCATACGAGACAGTAAACCAGATATCACAAAGAAGCGTTCTTGACGATAGTAAATTCCGTCTCTGGATTTGAGGAACTGAAGTACAAGAAGTGTTAGCGACATGAATAGACAATATGTTCCGATAATCACTGCAAGTATTGCCTGGAAAATATTTGACAATGCATTGAGTACACCTTCAACAGTTAGTGCAATATGATAGCCATACCCTAATGCAATTACACCAATAATGAACAGAATAATAATCAGCCATTTTTTTGCTGGTTTCTCTCCTGCAAGTTCAGAACGCATTAACTGTACAGGACTTTGTAATGTTAAGACGATGTTATTAATAATAAATAGCGTGAACATAACTCCACAAAGCATAATAATTGTAATCGTCATCGCCTGGAGGTCAAATGGATAATCCATCAATGACATTCCCTTACTTTCAACGAGACGATTCAACAGTAGAAATACTAAATTTCCGAATAAATAGCCCCCAATAACGCTAAGCAAACTGATCACAATAAATTCAAGGATTGTTTCCAGTAACAACATCAATCTTAAATGTTTTTTCTCCAGACCAAGTACCATATTTAGCGCAAACTCTTTTTTACGCTGTTTCATTACAAAATGATTGGCATAGATGATAAAGATCACTGTAAGTATTCCGATAAGAATATTTGAATAAATTAACAACTGAGGTAAGTCTTTATGGCGATGTTGTATGTAATCATTATTAATGATAGAGCGCATAATATACTGCATCCCCATCATCACACTTGAAGCAAGTACAAAGGGAATTATAATTGTTCTAAGTGCTCTAAAATTCTTCATGACAAGTTTAGAAATAAGTTGAAACACATTACTCACCTCTTTCCGCGAGCATTGAAAGACTATCTGAGATACGTTTCTGGAATTCGTTTTGTGTTTCATCTCCACGGTATATTTCGTGGTATAAAATACCGTCTTTAATGAATACGACGCGACTTGCATATGAGGCATCAATGGCAGAATGTGTGACCATAAGGATGGTTTGGTTTTCACGATTGATATCCTGAAACAGGTGCATTATATCAGTCGATGTCTTAGAATCTAATGCACCTGTTGGTTCATCCGCTAACAATAAACTTGGATTTGAAATAAGCGCACGAGCAATTGCGACGCGTTGTTGCTGACCACCTGAAATTTGATTCGGGAACTTATTCAAATGATCCGTAATCCCTAATTTTGGTGCTAATCGTGATAGTCGCTCCTTCATTTCTTTAGGTTTCATATTAGCAAGCACTAAAGGCATTAAGATGTTATCTTCATTACTCATCGTATGCAGGACATTAAAATCCTGAAACACAAATCCTAAAGTGTCACGACGAAACTTTGCCACTTGTTTATTCTTTAACATACTTAAATCTTGTCCACCAATGACCACTGATCCTTCTGTTGGTGTATCGAATGTTGCGATAATATTCAGTAATGTTGATTTACCTGAACCCGACTCACCCATTATCGCGACAAATTCTCCTTCATTAATCGAAAAATTCATATCTTTTAATGCAACCGTTTGGTTCGCACCTCTACCGAATACCTTCTTCACGTTTTTTATATTGAGTAACATGTCATTCACTCCTTATTTGTTGTTATCTTTATCTTACGCGCTATAAGAAACGGCTGCCTTTATTTATTCTTACAAAGACAGCCGTTAATCTTACAAAAATGAAAGATTGGAGTTATTTAAATTGAATGGTAAAAGTTGATCCTTCGTTTAAAGTTGATGTGGCATTAACTTTATGACCTAAACGCTTCGAGATTGTGTTCACAATATATAAACCAATACCACTTGATTTCTCACTTAGTCGACCGTTATAGCCAGAGAAACCTTTATCAAATATTTTAGGTAAATCACTGGCATTGATTCCGACACCATTATCTCGGATTGATAATGTTTTGGACGATTCATCAAACGAAATCCACACATCTTTACCACGTGCATATTTTAACGCATTGTTTAATATTTGCTCTATCATAATGGACGCCCATTTAGCGTCTGTTAAGATGATTGCTTCACTTTTGTCATAATGCAATCTTGTTTGATGATGAATAAACTGAATCGCATAGCGCTTAATAAGCGGGCGTATTAATTCATCAATACCGACTTCCATAAATACCATATCCGTCTTCTGGTTCATAAGCTTTAAATAGTTGAGCGCAAGATTTGTGTAGTTATCAATCTGAAGAATTTCATTGCGTACGTTTGAAATGGCATGCGCATCAGGTTCCTCAAGCAGTAACTTAGATGCTGTAATTGGCGTCTTCATCTGATGTACCCACATTAAGAAATACGATTCTACTTCGCTTTGATAATGAATAAAGTCATTACGTAGCTGCTTATTTTCTAACTTTAAGCTTTCATTCTGTTCCTGTAGCGATTGCTCCTGTTTATAACTTGTGAATCGTACAGCCCAGTAAATAAGCATTATAAATATTACAATCGATATTCCGATTGCATACGCTTGAACCGGCACATTATACATGAATAATATAAAGAAAAATAAAGTACAAATGAGTATAGTGATAACAATTTCACGTTGGATTGTTCTCAAGAAACGCATACGTCACCTACGCGATATCCGACGTTTTTCTTCGTTTCGATGAAATCCGTAAGGCCAAGCTTTTGTATCTTCTTACGTAAACGTGTCATATTAACTGCAAGCGTATTATCATCAATGAAATGCTCCGATTCCCAGCACTTTTCGATTAATGTATTTCTACTGACAAACTTACCTTTGTTCTGAAATAAGCTATGCATAATTTGTAATTCTGTATGCGTAAGATCAATAGTATGACCGTTATATTTTAGTTTCGCTGCCTCAGGAAGGAGTTCACAATTACCCACAGTTAAATTATTAACTTGAGTGGTGAAATCATATGTTCTTCGCAAGAGCGCCTGGATTTTAGTAATCGTGACCGTCATATTAAACGGCTTTTCAATGAAATCATCTGCCCCCATCTGCATCGCCATCACTTGATCCATGCTATCATTGCGTGAACTAATGAAGATGATGGGTACAGTAGAAACTTTACGGATTTCCTGACACCAATGATATCCATTAAATGCCGGCAAATTAATATCGAGTAGCACGAGTTCCGGTCTATTCTTATTGAAGGTATCCATCACATGATTGAAATCCTCTATTATAATCGGCTCTAGCTGCCACTTTTTCAGCTCTTCAGCAAGCATTTTTCCGATAACTAAATCATCCTCTACGATTAATATTTTCATCTTTTCACCACCACTGTCTTTTTTATTATTATGACATAAATGAGGGAAAGATAAGAAACAATTCTTAGTCAAATTGCCTTTATTAAATGTCACGTTTCTCATACAATGTGTGACAATTGTAATCCATCCACATAAAAAAACACCTCATCCGAGGTGTCTTCCATTTATAATTCAAGCTGTAGTGCTTTTTTATCAGTTTTGTTTTCTGTTTTCATTGTTCCATTATGATTTTTTCCGTTATCAATAATTTCAAAGCTCAAAACTTTTGCTTTGTATAAATCATCTATCTTCCCAGTAGAACCTACGTCCTGGTTAAATACAAGTATCGATTCAGAATTTTCATCTAATTTTTTTGTCTCAATAACATTAAAGTAATATTTTTTACCATGTTCATCATATAGATTGATATCATAATTATTATCATTCTTAGCAGATAGTTTAATCTGTGCTGATAACGGATTAATTGATAATTGATGTAAATCAATATTTTCATTTCCCACAGGAACAATCTTATTAATCTCTTTTGACTTCACTGTTCTATCTAATTTAGTAGTATCTACTTTAAATTTAAATCCGAAATTTTCTCCATTTCCTTCATAACTTCCAAATGTCATTTCAACATCCAGCTTCCCTTTTGGCGGTGCTTCTCGTAAATGGATTAAACCGATATCACTCGTTACTTTTTTGTCTTTTAAATATTCACTGCTTCCTGATAAGCCTTCCATCATTTCTTTACCATTAATTTTGACTGAAATGATATCGGCTAAATGTGTCGTATCTTTCCCGCTCGCATCCAGAAGTAAGTTGTATGTTAGAAACTTATCATTAATAAATACATCTGCAAGTTTCGCATCTAATTTATCAACACTTACAGTTTCATTAATATGGGTTGCATATTTAGTCGCTTCTGGTGTGATAATGTCTTTAAAAGAATACGTTATATTTTCAACAATCTTCACAGCGCTTGCCTGAATATCATGATTCATTAATGGTAAACCACCTGCGAGTAACATCATTGCAGCTGCGATTTGTATGGCTCTTCGCTTTACCATTGATGTTTTTTTATGAGTGGTCTTCGCTTTAAACTGTTTATAGAATTTATCTTGTTCGCTCTTTGTCAATGTTTCCTCTTCTATAGGATCTGCAAACTGAATGTCATTTAATTTTTCATATATATCTGTCATTGAGATTCCTCCTTTACAAGTCTTAACTTTTCTTTAGCGCGAGATGTTCGATTATAGATATTGCTTGTTTTCTGTCCCAGCATAGCAGCAACTTCTTCCGGTTTATATCCTTCCAGATAAATCATGGTCAGTATTTGCTGATCCACTTCTGACAAATCTTTAATTAAATCAAACCATGCCTGTTCATGTAGTCTTAACCCTTGATCCAAATAAACAGCATTGTTCTCTAGAATTGTAGTCTCAGTATCTTTCTGATATTTACGCAACATATCTATCGATTGATATTTCGCGATAACGCAAATCCAGTTTTTGAACGAATTTTTGTTTGCATCAAATTTATGAATGTTATTCCAGATACCAAATAAACAATCATTTATACATTCATCCAGATGACTTTCTAAGTAATACAAATTTTTCTTGCATACTGATTTAATTAAACCGCCGTATTGCTCAAGCAATAACTGAATACCATGTTCATCACGTGATTGTATTAGTTGAATTATTTTTGAATCACACTCGTTCATGTCTCTCCCTCCAGTACTACTTATATATTCGTAACTATTGATTAAATTCTATCATCGAATATAAAGAAATTTGGTTATCCAACTTCATTAATTGGCACGCACCACTCGCGACGCGTGACAATTCTTTTGTTTTGGCACGCACCACTCACGACGCGTGACAATTCTTTTGTTTTGGCACGCACCATTCACGACACGTGACAATTAATATCACAACAAAAATAAAAACACCTCAAACTTGAGGTGTTCAAAACTACTTATATGATCCGACGACTTTCAAATCTTTCAAGAATCCGCCGCCGTGTGGTGACGATTTAAATCCGTCTGTTAAATCTTTCCCTGCTTCAAGACCGTTATGTTTACCGCCTTTCCACATTTCAATATCACTGACATCATAAACTGCACCATTCACTGCAACATATGCTTTGTGACCGTCTTTTCCATCAAATGCTTTTAACTTTTCAGCATCAAATACATGCTCTTTCATAACTTTCTCTTCTGCTGGTGTAAAGTCTCGCTTTAACTTATCTTCTGTACCTTGATTCATGAAAAATGCAAATGCCATAAATGCAATTATTACAATTGCTCCTGTCGCTAACATTAGTTTTTTCATTTGTTATGCCTCCATGTCTTTTTATTTAAGCATATACGATAAATCACATAAATCTACATTCTATTTATGACTTTATTTCAACTTCTACACCGAAATGGTCACTAACAACCGGGCCATTTACACCATCAAATACAGTTTTACTTGATATTACTTCAAATTCAGGGCTTGCAAAGATAAAGTCGATACGTAACCTTCCTCCATTGTTCTCCCATCCGGCGATGTTCTTCTCAATCGTATGATGACCATGTTTAACATCTGCTGTAACATACGTATCTTGTAAATCACTATGTTGTAATACGAAATCATAACCATCCGTGCCTTCCGGATTATTAAAGTCACCCATCACGATAAGTGGTTTGTTATATTGTTCTAAAATACGTTTCGTATTTACCCACTCATAACTAAAACCTTCATCTTCATTAATCCACCAGGAGAAGTGACAACTTGCTACAACTACTGATTCTCCTTTTACTTCAGTCTCTCCAAATATTATTTTTCGTGACTTATAATTATCTGGCGACTGATCAATCGAAACAAATTCAGAGTAAGATTTAATAGGTGCCTTTGATAAAATGGCACTACCCTCTTCATATTGATCATAACCGATGTGACTCATCACATAGCTAAAGTAATAATCGTAGCCTTGTGCACGTAATCTTTGAACAATAATATAAGCAAAATTGTCAGCTTTAATCTGAATACTGTCATTACCCGGGCAATAATATTGATCATTCACGATATCGTCAGTCTCTATTAACTGATTCACTTCCTGCAGCGCTATAATATCGAAGTCTGCTTTAACAATCTGGGCAACAATCTGATCTATTTTTTCTTCCTGATTTTCCTCAAGCCAGCTATGTGTATTTAGTGTCAGTAACTTCATCTTATTCTCTCCTTTAGTCAAAATAAAAAGGCAGCCGAAGCTACCTCTTTATTATATTTCAATATGTCCAACTTTTTCAGCTTTTGTAACTGTTCCTAAATTGTCCATCGTCAGTGATTCAACGCGATCACTATTTGTGATGACAACAATAATGGTTGTATCCTTACCTTCAGCTTTAACCGCTTCAATATCCATTATCGCTAACGTGTCGCCAACTTTAACTTTTTGACCATCATTAACGATAACACGTGAAGCAGGCTGCGTCATACTCACTGTCTCAATACCCATATGAACGAGTACCTCAATACCATCTGACGTCTTGATACCAATGGCATGTTTAGTCGGGAAGATACTAACAATCTCACCATCGACAGGTGCGACGACAGTTTCATTTGACGGCTTCACTGCAAAGCCTTCACCCATCATCTTTTGTGAGAATACCGGATCATTAACCTGTTCAATATTTATCACTTCACCATCAGCAACTGAATATAAATTTTTAACAGTACCTGCAAAACCTGATGTATCAGAATTATCCAACACAGTAGGTTGCGTCACTGTTTGTTTTGGTGCAGGAATTTCAACACCTGATTGTAATAAATCTTCAATATCCGATTTTAGTACATCTGCTTTAGGTCCATAAACTGCCTGAACCCCATTATCCTTGACGATTAAGCCCATTGCACCTGCTTTTTTCCAGGCTGTTTCATTCCCTACTAATGATTTATCATTAACACTAACACGTAAACGCGTCATACATGCATCAACATCTTTAATATTTTGTTTACCACCTAATAAGTGAATGATTTGAATCACTTGATCATCTGCTTTAACATCTGTTGCCCCTGCTTCTTCCACCATATCCGCTTCATAGTTACCATTACGACCTGGTGTAGCAAAATTGAACTTCTTAATTAAGAAGTTTGCTAAGAAATAAGTAAACACTGCAAATCCTAGTGTTGTTAATACAAAGTTAATTAAATCGCCACCTAAACCTGCCTTGATAGCAAGTGGCGTTCTTGTTAATAGTTCAATTGTACCGAATGAATGCACTCGTAGATTAATAATATCAGCCATCGCAAATGCTGCACCTTGGATAAATGCATAAACAACATATAAAGGGACTGCAACAAACATAAACATGAATTCTAATGGCTCAGTAACACCTGTTAAGAACACAGCTAAAGCTGCTGAGAAATACATTGATTTATATTTCGGTAGTTTATCTTTATCCACATTACGGTACATTGCAAGTGCAAGACCCATTAAGATACCTGATGAACCAATCATTTGTCCTACTTTGAAACGTGCCGGTGTCACTCCGTTAAGCAGTTCATTATACTGACTCGTATCGCCTGCATGATGTAAGTTTACTAAGTCCGTAGCCCACGCAAGCCATAGAGGATCCTGACCGAATACTTTCGTACCCGCTTGCGATCCAGACAGAATTTCATATGTACCACCGAGTTGTGTGTAGTTAATCGGAATCGTTAACATATGATGCAGACCAAACGGTAATAATAAACGCTCTAAGAATCCAAATAAGAACGGTGCTAAAATTGGTGCTGTATCTTTACTTGATGCAATCCATAGACCAAAGTTATTGATACCCGCCTGAATATATGGCCATACGACCGCAAGAACTAATGCAACAATGGTAGACCAAAGAATTACAACGAACGGCACGAAACGTTTACCATTGAAAAATGATAATGCGTCCGGTAATTTTCTGTAATTATAATATTTATTATAGGCATTAGCACCAACAAAACCAGCGATAATCCCTACGAACACACCCATATTTAATGCCGGTGCTTCTAATACACTTGTAAAGAATCCTTTTACCATAATCTTTGTGCCAAATAACGTATGAGTAAATGCTTTATCATCAGCAAGCATTGCTGCATTCACACCAAATACTGCACCAGTAATACGGTTAATTAAGATAAAAGCAATACCTGCTGCAAACGCACCGCCTGCTCTTTCTTTCGCCCAACTACCCCCTATTGCTAATGCAAAGAGTAGATGTAAGTTACCAATAATCGCCCAACCTATACTTTCGATTACACCACCAATTGTGATGAGCATCTGCATATCCGGACTGATCAACGGAATAGATTTCCCGATACTAATCATAAGACCAGCTGCAGGCATTACTGCAACAACAACCATCAGTGCTTTACCGAATTTTTGCCAAAACTCAAAGCTCAATAACTGTTTCATAATATTTTCTCCTTTTTATGCAATCGGTTGCATTACTTTGTGATAAATATATCATCACTCTATATAAAAGTAAATATACAATTTCAAAAACTTACTAATATAAAGACTTAAGGCACATATATTCTGTCATAATATTACGTTGACAACGCAATCGATTGCATATATTATGAGATTAAATCTTACAGGAGGGTTTAATTATGGCCATAACAGTTAAAGATGTTGCAAAAAAAGCAGGAGTGGCAACCTCGACCGTTTCACGCGTTGTAAATAATCATCCTTCTATCTCGGAAGCAACAAAGAAAAAAGTTCAAAAGGTAATGGATGAACTAGGATACGTACCTAATATTGCAGCTAGAAATTTAGGAAAAAGAACATCGAATGTAATTGGCATTATTCTCCCACCGCTCAATTCTAAAGAACGTATGGCCAATCCATTTTTCCTGGAAATCATAGAAGCTATCACAGATAAAGCACGCAGCAACAATATGACCACAGCAGTTGCAGTCGCTAAGACGCTGGATGATTTACTTGAGGACGTAAAAGTAATGCATACTCAAAAGCAAGTAAGCGGATTCATTCTGGCTTATGCACATCAAGGCGATCCGGTTATCAAGTATTTAACTGACAACGATATCCCCTTCACATTGATTGGCCAGCCTTATACACAGCATGAATCAGTTAATTATATTGATAACGACAATCAGTTACTTGGGCAGCATGCAACAGAATACTTAATCAATAAAGGTCATAAAAATATTCTGTTTGTAACCAATAGCATCAAAGAAGGTATTTATTTCGAACGTTACTTTGGCTACCAGAAAGCCATGATCATTCATCAATTAAACCCTTATGAAAGTGTATCAATCATTGAACACACAGATTATGCTGATTTTGAAGACACACTTATGACTACAAAAGCAACAGCAATCGTAGTCATAGACGACATCTTTGCATTACGCATCATGCAACTCATTGAAATGTACGGATATAGAGTACCTGATGATATATCTATTATTACGTTTAATAACTCTGTGCTATCAACTCTGACTCACCCCTATTTAACCACTATAGATATCGATGTCGCACAGCTAGGCCATGCTGCTGTGAATATGCTGATACGTCACCTTAACGGGGAACATATATCAAACACTAAGATTGTCGTACCACATGAATTAGTGGAACGTGAAACAGTAATTCCAATAAAAAAATAAACAGGAATGTCACACGACATTCCTGTTTATTCGTCTAGCGTTTTAACCAAGGTGAACAATACAATCGCTTGCATCAACAGCATTATAACAAGACCGATTTTAACGTATATATTATCCACTAAACAAATCGATAGCCCTACTACAATCACTACACTAATCAGTAAGTGAAACTTCTTCTTTAATGTATATCCCCGACGTTCATAAAAATCCTGAACATAGGCTTTGTAAACTTTCGTCTTAACGAGCCAGTTATGAAACTTATCAGAACTTCTTGCGAAACAAAATACAGCAAGCAGAAGGAATGGTGTCGTAGGCAGAAGGGGCATAAATGCTCCAACAAACCCGAGGATTGTAGCAATCACTCCCACTGTTAGTAAAAAAATCCTCAAACGAAATCCTCCCAGAATAATATATATATTATTATACAAGATATACTGGATTAAAATTTAATATGGATTTGGCAGTTTAGTGAAGGATTATTGAGTGATTATATTTTTTCTGCATATGATTAACTCTACTTCTTCTCCACTATCCCTTGTATCACGCGACATTTACCGTTGTGCTTATCTCCCTCATGTCTTTCAACTTCTTTTTCGATAAGCTCTATAGTATCAACATCATTTGTTTCGCAATAATTTTTTACATCTTCCAAGTCATAAAGCATTTCATATTTCTTCGGTCCACCTGTCCCGTAGTCAAGCTGGGCTTTAGAATATACTTCAAAGTAAATTTTGCCTCCTGGCTTTACAGCGTGAATGAGATTTTTAAATAATGTTGGCTGACTTTTTTCTTCCACATGTCCGAAAATCATTACAGCATAATCATATGCACCTTCTTCAACAGCATTTTCTATTGTTAAATCTGCTAATCGTGTATTTACCTCTACATGATGTTTATCTGCTAATCGTTTTGTCTTTTTCAATCCCTCTTCAGCATAGTCATAAGCTGTAACATCATAACCTAGTCCCGCTAAATATACAGCATTACGACCTTCACCTTCCGCAAGACAGGCGATACTGCCATGTCCTTTTTCAAACTGTTCTTTAACGAATTGATTTGCTTCTTCTCCGTATAAATAAGTTTCGTCCTTAAATTTCTCATCCCAGTGATTCATAATATCCCCCTTATAATCTTTGAATATCTTGAATTAATGCCTCTACATCTTCTGATTTCGTTGACCAGCTGGTACAGAATCGCACAACAAATAAATGATTATCGATTTGTTCCCAATCTGCAAAAGTATACTTTTCTTTCAATACATTAATCTGTTCTGTTGTTAGCATTGGAAAGCGTTGATTCGTAGGTGATGGATATTTCATAGCTATTCCTTTTTGTTCAAAAGCATGCGTTAATTGATCTGCAAGTTCAACTGCGTGTTGTGATATTTTTTCATACAAATTATTCTCAAATAAAACTTCATATTGAATGCCAAGGAGTCTACCTTTTGCTAGCATGCCACCATTCTGTTTAATGAAATATCGAAAGTCCGGCTTCAAGTCATCGTTAGCAATGACAACCGCTTCACCAAACAAAGCACCTACTTTAGTACCACCGATATAGAATACATCACTCAATTCAGATAAATCTTTAATCGTTACATTATTATCTTTAGCCGCTAATGCGTATCCTAAACGTGCACCATCAACCATTAAATACATATTCTTCTCCTGACAGAAATTATATAAGTCCTGTAACTCCTGTTTGGAATATAACGTTCCGAATTCCGTAGGTTGAGAAATGTATACCATCTTCGGTTGAGGCATATGTTCAAACGTTACATCGCTCCAATAACTCGCTACAAAATGAACGACATCCTCCAGGCGTAACTTCCCATCAATTCCCGGAATAGTTATCACTTTATGCCCTGTTGCTTCTATCGCACCCGTCTCATGTACTGCAATATGACCAGAATCCGCGGCAATGACAGCTTGATGTGGTCGAAGCATTGATGCAATCACGGTCTTATTCGTTTGTGTCCCACCAGCTAAGAAATGAACATCCACATCTCCTACGCATTCTTCTTTAATTAACTCAGCAGCTCTCTTACAATGATCATCCACACCATACCCTGGATGCTGCTCATCATTCGTTGCAATTAAACGTTCCAATATTAAAGGATGTCCCCCTGTAGAATAATCATTATCAAATCGAATCATCATTTTTCTCCCCTTTTAGCAGTGTTCTTGGGTGCTACCTCTAGATTCCGCTATTACTTTTATGTTTATTATACTCACTTATCACCTTCAAAAAAAATAATAGCCTAGCTATCTACTTGTATTCTTATTAATTCAACAATTTCACTTTGACTCAAGTCTTTTGTAATAACGTATTCCTCTTCAACACCTAAAAAGTCTTTATCCAGAAACCATTGGCGCATTTTCATTTCTCCAAAGTCCACACCTTTCTTATATTGGTGTCTTCTTAGCGTTTCTTCTAACGGAATATCAAAATAATATACATACACATCATCTCTAAACTGTTGAATCAATTCAGTCAGCATACTGCCATGCTTACGTCTCGTCAATATGCCTTCAACAATAACATATTTGCAATGCTTCATCCCAAACTCAATCATCGTTCGTATCAATTCCGTTGAAACATTTCCCACTTTATCTTTTACTCTCAACATCTCACGTCTTAGCATATCTTGTGATATAAATATGCTCCCTTCACCCAAAGCTTCTTGAAGTAACTTTGCTGTCGTTGTCTTACCACTTGCTGAGTTCCCTCTTAGAATTATCAGTTTAGCCATATACAAACCAACTCCTCATACAAAAATAGTACCCGAGTTATACTCGAGTACTGACTAAATTTTTCACGTGAAACGTCTATTAAATATCTCTTTTTACAACACTGGGCAATTCCATAAACGGTTGTATATCCTGTACGTATTCTAATATGCCTTGATATTCTCCTACTTCATCAAAAACACCTTTGTATGTCACATAAATATATTCGTTGCCTTTTTTAAACCACATCGTTACGGTTTCCTGTTCTTTATTCTTAAGTTTGCGCATCACTTGCATCATCTTCTTCAAACTTTTCGGAGGATGACAATTCGCTACGCTTCGTCCAATTGAAATTGGTGTTCGTATAAACATCATATCTTGAGATGCTGTAATTTCGTTAAAGTATTTAAACAAACCATGTTTATCAACAAACGTAATTTCTAAAGGAAGATTATTCAGAATCAGTTCCGCTTCTTTTAATGTTAAATAGCCGCCACCGATTTTAATATTTTGATTGTTGTCTGCTGATTGTTTATTGCCTTCATATACTCTATCTTGATCCGTCCAAATTTCAGGTACACTGACCGCATAACCAAACGCTTCACTCTCGCGTGCAATTGCTTCAAAATCATGTGGTTCAAAGATTTCCTGAATAAATGGGATTAGTATATCTTCTTCATGTAACATCATTTGTTTCATATCATGATAAAGGACGTCAAACGACTTTCTAATATGCTTAAATTCAATCTCATCGATTCGTTTCAAACGATTTTTAAGTTGATGGTACGTCGCACGAATATCATCATCCATCGCCCATACTTTTCGATTTAATGTATACACTTGTTTACGTTCGAGTATTGGAAATATTAGTTTCTCTTTGCGGTTATAATGACCATACAGATTTCCTATTATCGCCAAATCATCTGCCACAATCGAGGCATCTTTATCCTGCTCAAGTGTTGCTGACTTAATATTTATCTGATCTAACATCTCTTTAAATAACTCATTTTCGCGCTTTAATATATTGAGTGGATGATTATCATCTAATGAGATATAAACATTCTGAATCTCTTCATTCATATGCTGATTATATGATGCTATAAGCTCATGAATTGATTCGATATCAAACTGACCTTCTGTATAATGTACCTGGATGATTGCTTGCAGAAAGTCTACTAATGATACGCCTTCGAAATATGATAAATCAAATTGTTCTTTATTTTGAATAGCTGTTAATAGCGTTTTAATATTATTTGAATGCTCAAAATTTAGCATAACACACCTCTATTTATAAGATACATTTAATATACACCTTATCCATCTACAGATGTGTCTATAGTTTAAACCTTCACAAAATCGTCTCACCTCACCACACAAAGTCTTCTTTCTTAAGTAAACTGTAACGATTCATATCGCGAAATTCATCATATAAAATGACCTCTTGTTTATCAACACCCACAAACTCAAATCCAGCTTTCTTCGCTACTCTATTACTTGCTACGTTATCGATATCCACTTTTATCGTAAGCTTATTTAATCCCAACTGATAGAATGCAAAATCACAAAGCGTTCTGACCGATCTCGTTGTAATCCCTTGACCCGTGAAATCTTTTCTTAGCCAGTAACCAATCTCTGCTTTCTTGTGAACTTGGTCGATGGCATGTTAATCAAGCGCACCAGAAAGTTCTCCATTCACGAAAATTAAAAATAATCTCCCCGTCCCTTGTGCAAATTCGTTTATCATCTTTTTAATAAAAGCAGTTTCAATAGCTGGTTCAGTAATAAGATCAATGAACGCTAAATATTCTCTTAAGTGATCGCGATTATCATCTATTAAATGATATAACTCTTCAGCATGAAAATATTCCGCCTGTACTAATTCAATACGCTCATCAACTACATTAATGTAATCAACATCTTCTTCACCTTCATGAAATACTTCTTTCCAGTTAGTGATTTTAAAATAACGACCTAAATTCGTTTTTTCGGTTTGAATATAATGACCATCGATCACCCTCAATAAAAACTCCATATTAAAACTATCATTAGAACATGTTTCCGTAATAATTTGCTTTATTAAACTCCCATTCATCACTTACCTGGAAATAAGGTGCCGGTTTGTCGATACCGAAATAAATGAAAGTATTTATCTTACTACTCATCCCTCAACAATCCTTTCTCAACACATCTATCAATGATTTCTTCTGCAAGTTCCCAGATTGCTGGGGCATCGTCTTTAATGAATATTTTCTTACGTATTACTTGTGACTTTGTTAGATTATAAGGATTATAATTCTCATCACTCACTTCATATAAATTAATCAATGCAATCAATGCATCTATGACGCGTGCATATTTTGCATCATGAGCTTCACCTTGTTCAAATGTTGTCCAAAGTTCAATGATTTCCTTTTGATGTTCATTGTCTAGCATTGATACCACTTTCTTTAGAGATGAAAGTTCTCTATCAAACGAATCTCTCTTCCCTTCATCATCAAACACCCATGTATCCCCTGCATAAATTTCTCCTAAATCATGTACAAGCAGCATCTTGATTACTTGATTAATATCTACCGGTTCAGGATAAAATTTTTCAAACTGCATTGCGACTAACGCCGCCTGCCATGAGTGTTCGGCACTGTTCTCATACCTGCCATCCAACGTATCACTTTTTCTCTGGATTGTTTTTAATTTTTCTAACTCCCTGGCAAAGTCATAAACTTTTTGTATTTTTTTCATAATACGCTCCCGAAATAAATTTTCTATAAATTAAAATAAAAAAGTTTTAAAAAAATGAAAAATCCTCTTGTCTAAATTATACATTAAAGGTAACCTTAAATTACAATTTTAAATTTTTATGGAGGTATAAGCCAATGACAAATGGGTTTATTTTTTTAAACGTCTTAATTCTTAGTATTCTCATAGGAATACTTATATTCATGAATCGAAAACATGTTTCTTTCTCTAAACGTGTTTTCACAGGAATGATTCTTGGTATTCTATTAGGTATTACAATCCAATTGATATATGGCACAGATTCTAAAGTCACTATTGGAACGCTCGACTGGTATAGCATTGTCGGAAGTGGTTATGTACAGTTATTAATGCTTATTGTTGTACCTTTAGTAATGGTTTCAATCATTCGTTCAATTATTAACTTAAATACGACAGAGAAATTAGGTAAAATGGCTGGATTAGTCATCGGAATATTAATCACTACAACTTTAATTGCAGCAACAATTGGTATTGCTTCTGCATTATTATTCGATTTAAGTGCGGAAGATATTCACATTGGTCAGGATCAGAAGATGCGTGGTAGTGAAATAGAAGATAAATTTGATACAATGGAACAAAAAACCACGCCTCAGCGTATCGTTAACTTTATTCCTAGTAATGTCTTTATGGATATGACAGGCGCACGCCCAACTTCAACAATTGCTGTCGTAATATTTTCTTTCTTAGTGGGTATCGCAGTACTTGGCGTACGCAGAAAACAACCAGAACAAGCAGCCATGTTTACAAGTATGGTGGATGCAGTATTTGCTGTTGTCATGCGACTCGTAACAATCATCTTGCGATTAACACCTTACGGAGTCCTTGCATTAATGGCAAATATGATCGCCAGCACAAATTTCGCAGGAATCATTGAACTCGGGAAATTTGTTTTAGCTTCATATGTTGCATTAGGAACGATGTTTATTGTTCATTTAATTATTATTGCCTTAACTGGACTAAGCCCAGTTCAATATTTAAAGAAAGTATTCCCGACACTAGCTTTTGCATTTACTTCTCGTTCTAGTGCTGGTGCCATTCCTTTAAATATTTCAGCGCAAAAAAATGCTTTAGGGGTAGACGAGGCAACTGCAAATATGTCTGCATCATTTGGTGCAACGATGGGACAAAACGGTTGTGCTGGTATTTATCCAGCAATGCTCGCTGTAATGATCGCACCTACTGCTGGAATTAATCCGTTATCTCCTGAATTCATAGTACAACTTGCAATTATCACTGCAATTAGTTCATTTGGTGTTGCAGGTGTTGGTGGTGGTGCAACATTTGCTGCAATCATTGTACTCTCATCAATGGGATTACCAATTGCACTTGCAGGAGTATTAATCACTGTTGAGCCACTTATAGATATGGGGCGTACTGCTTTAAACGTCAATGGCAGTATGTTATCTGGAACGCTCACTTCAAAATTTTTAGGTCTATTTAATAAAGATGTTTTCAATGATAAGTATGCTGTAGTAGAAAATACCGAAGTATAGATATTAAGCCATCCGTTATCTTTTATGGATGGCTTTTTAATTTTCCATTTGTTTTAATGAATAATTTTGTTACGATAATATCAACTAATATTTTACAGAAAGTTGGATTTTTATGCCTTTATGGGGAACGTATACAATCATTGCGCTAGGTATTTTATTATTTGGTATCGGACTTGCTATAAGCGACAAAATAAAACGACATCAAAAAATCAAGAAATTATGGGAGAACCAGTCCAATCTTTATCGTCCTAAAGGTAATCACATTAAGTATCATCAGTATTTTGATTTTTTAAGAGAAAATGAATCAAGTTATATTGATGATGTGACGTGGAACGATCTGGATATGAATCGTGTATTTAGTAAGATGAACTATAACTTCACAACTGTTGGTGAGGAGTATATGTATGCGGCACTGAGAAATGCGCCAAATCACACTGTCAATGAGTCATTAACTGATGTTATAAACACTAACCGTACAATTCGCGAGAAAATATCATTCATCCTGGCTGATTTAGGTAGAAGTACGAATAATAATGCGAGTCGTTTCGCCTTTAAAAATAAGTCGTACGAAAAATATAATCCTTTAATGATTTTTATCAGTTTACTACCCTTCTTAAGTTTATTTTCATTTGCTTTCGGTTTAAGTATCGGTATATTCACGGTCATCTTTTGTATCGGAATTGTAATGTCATTATCCTTAAGTTTCAAATCAAAAACTGAATTACTTTATAGTGATTTATTTTACGCAGTAAATATTATTGATACAGCAAACAAGTTATTAAATTTAAAGCAAAGTCATCAGGATATTACGCCCCCTAAAATTCGTTCAATTAAATTTTTAAGCTATTTAATGTTAAGTGATGATAATAATGAAGCGAACATCGCTCTCCAACTTATCAATGCGTTAAAGATGTTATTTATGACGGATTATCATATTTATCACTATGCCTTACGCATCTTAAGAAAAAACCAACAGTCATACTCAAGCTACTTCCAAATTGTCGGACAGTATGATTTAAGTTATAGTGTCGCCATGTACCGACAAACTTTACCGTATTATGCATTACCTGAAATTGGTCCTTTGCATACTGAAGAGATGTACCATCCATTGCTTATTTGTCCTGTAGCGAATGATTATTCGCATCATCAAAGCGTATTACTGACAGGATCAAATGCCTCAGGTAAATCAACATTTATGAAAACTGTTGCACTAAATATCATACTTGCTCAAGGGATTAATACTACAGCAAGTGAGGTGTTTCATTATCAACCTGGACTTGTCTTAACTTCAATGAATTTAGAAGATAGTTTGGCTAAAGGTGACAGTTACTTTATCGCTGAAATCAAATCAATTAAACGGATTATTCAAGCAATCGATACATACGATGTTACTTATGTCTTTATCGATGAAATTCTTAGAGGGACGAATACTAAGGAAAGAATAGCTTCAGCCACAGCTATTTTGAATCATATAAGCAGTTATAAACATACGTTATTATTTGCGGCTACGCATGATATCGAATTAACAGAAATTCTAAAAGATAACTTTGACTTCTATTTCTTCAGAGAACATTTAACAGAAGACAATGACGTAGCATTTGATTATGTAATCCGCAAAGGGGTTACGACTACTTCTAATGCTATTGAATTAATGAGAATTCATCAGTACCCTGAACACCTCTATCATGAAGCAAAAGAACAGTTAGCTAAACTAAAAAATCTGAATACGTGAGAATTAAAAATATTATAAGAGAGGAACATACTACATGATTAACATCCGCTCATATAAGCCTTCTGATGTATCACAAATGCCTAAATTATTCAGTGATTTAGGGTACCCATGTGATACCCCTACTATCAAAAATAGATTAGAAAATATTTTGAAACATGAAGATTATTATGCCTTAACAATGTTAAAAAATGATGAAATCATAGGATTTTGTGGATTTTGTAAGATGTATATGTTTGAAACAGATCAAACATATATTAGGATTCTTGCTTTTGTAATTGATTCAGACTATCGTGGAAAAAAATATGGTTCTACTCTTTTAAAGGCTGTTGAAGAAATTGCATTTCAACTTAACTCTTCAATCGTAACATTTAATAGTGGCAATAGAAATGAAAGAGATATTGCCCATAAATTTTATAATAAAAATGGGTATGTTATTAAATCCTCAGGATTTATAAAAAATTTAAATAATTAATTTCAACTCCATTCTATATAGAATGGAGCTTTTTTTAATTGTGACAAATATATGAATGATACAGCTTCCCCCTTTACATTAATACAGAATGGGCGTATCTTTATATGTGAAATAATTCACGTTTAAAAAATAAAAGAAAAGAAGATGATTTTTTATGTTCGGCATATCAATAGCAGGTTTAATTCTCCGCTTCATCATTGGTGGAATCGCAGTTACAGCCGCTTCTATCATGGCAGGAAAAGTAGGAGGTAAGCTTGGTGGCATTATCGCAACAATGCCTGCTGTGTTTCTCGCAGCAATTCTCTCTTTATCTGTTGATCACAAAGGTAGTGAGCTTGTCACAGCTTCTATGAACTTAAGCAGTGGTGCAATTATGGGTATCACAAGTTGTATTTTCACAGTAGCGCTTACTTCTATCTACGTAACAAAAAACGGATTCAAAAAAGGTGCAGCGTTCTCTGTTATCTGCTGGTTCATCATTTCATGCACATTATTCGCAATAAAAAACTTATACTAAAGGAAGTCTTCATTCATGAAACCTAGAATATTATTACTTAAATTTTTAATTGGTGGTTCTACTGTCGCATTTAGTTATATCGTATCTTGTATCATTCCATGGAAAGATTTCGGAGGTATATTCGCTACATTTCCAGCAGTATTTTTATTATCTATGGTTATTGCCGGATTCGAATATGGCGACGAACTTGCGAGTCATGTATGTCGCGGCGCGATATTTGGTATGACTGGTTGCTTGTGCTGTATTTTAGCAACTTGGGGTATGTTAAGTTCAACAAATAACTGGCCACTCAGCATAATAGTTGGTCTTATCATATGGTTCACTAGTGCCTTCATGATTTCTACAATTGTTGCAAAAGTCGCTGAGTTTAGCAAACACAAAACTTCAACAAAACACGTTACAATCCATAAATAAAAATAAGGCAATGCATCCATCAGGGAGCATTGCCTTATCTTTATTATTAGTAAGTAACTTTAGCAGGATTAATTTTAATAGAAGTTAAGAATCCAGCTTTATCAAAGTTAGCTGAGTATGAACCGTATTTAGTTTTGAATGTTGCAGTTGATTTACCAGTTTTAGCTGTTTTATCACTTAATAAAGTGTTTGCAGCATGCGCTTTTAAGAAGTCAGCTTTTTTAATAACACCTTTTTTCACTGGGAAACTCATAGATGTAATTACACCTTTTGTTTTGTAGATTGTAGTGTCATTTACTACAGATTTAACTGGTTTAGATTGAATCACATTATTTTTTGTAACTGATAAATTGTTTAATTTAAAGTTACCGTAGTTTAACGCTTGTACAAAGTATTTGTCTAATTCAAAATCAGCATTACGTGCAGTATAACCATTATAGTTGTAATATGGTTCTGTTACTTTTGTAGCATCTTTCGTTGGAGTTGCTTTCGTTGTTGTTGTTTTTGTGCCTGCTTTAATTTCTCCGCTTTTTACTTGATCAGTTTTAGTAACAGTTGTTACTACTGTTGTCGTCGTTGTAGTTTTTGTTGTTGTCACTGTATCAGCTTTCGCAACATTTAAACCTGTTAATAATAATGATGATACTGTACCTGCGATTATAAACTTGTTCATAGTATTTGTTTTCATATTCATTCTCCTAATTGTATATTACTTTAACAATTTCATATTACTGTCATTTACAACCTCTGTCAATTTATATTCTAAAAGATAGGACTAAAGTATGAGAATGGATAACTCAATGATTTATTATTTAATGAATTTTAATATATTCTTTTCATCTGCCTGCAGATATATAGATTCTCCTGTTACGTTACAATCTTTTGCATAAAATTTTATGACGTGCGCTCTTTTATCGATTGCTATCACTAGTGTATCTTTGCCAGTTTGTTCTATTCGTTTAACTGTAACTGGATAGCCACTTTTTGCCATCCTTAAATGTTCAGGTCTGATTCCTAAAGTCACTTCATCACTTATTTTAAGTGCTGCATTTAACTGTTGTGCATCTGTTTGAGGTATATCCAGCAGGTTCATCGGAGGTGTCCCGATAAATGAAGCCACAAAGATATTTTCAGGATGTTGATAAATGTCATGCGGTGTATCATATTGCAGAACTTTCCCTTCATTCATCATCACGATTTTATCACTCATAGTTAACGCTTCGTTCTGATCATGCGTCACAAATATAGTCGTAATTCCTAACTTTCGCTGTAATTCAAGTATCTCTTCACGTAACGTTAATCTGAGTCTTGCATCCAGATTTGATAGCGGCTCATCTAACAATAATATTTCCGGTTCACGCACGATTGCCCTGGCAATTGCTACACGTTGCTGTTGTCCTCCTGACAGTTGATGCGGCTTTCTATTTAATAAATGTTCAATATTCATTAGACGTGCTGTATGTTCAACATTTTCTTTAATCTTACTTTTGGCGTATCGTCTCATCTTCAATGGAAAAGCGATATTATCAAATATCGTCATATGTGGATACAAAGCATAATCCTGAAACACCATACCGATATTTCGGCTTTTTGATTGTATATGCGTCATATCCTGACCATCGATAAGTATTGTACCTGTCGTTGGTTGAATCAATCCAGCTAACATACATAGCGTCGTACTCTTACCGCAACCTGATGGACCTAGAATACTTATAAATTCTCCAGTATTAATCGTAAGGTTTAAGTTGTCTACAGCCGTCGTATCTTTAAATGTCTTGGTGACATTCTTAAATTCAATCATACGCTTCCTCACTTTATCGTTTTACATATTATTAGCATATCAATAATCGAGGATAGACGCATGGATAAACATACACTTATTTATCTTTAAAATATCGATCTACAATCGGCTTCACCTGTTCACCAAACATTCTGATAGCCTTTATTGTGTCTTCATGCGGCATAGATCCTACTGGCATTTGAATCATAAATCGTTTAGATCCCAATGACTCTACCGTATCAATAATTTTCAGAGCAACAGTTTCCGGACTTCCTACATATAATGCACCATGTTCAACCTCATTCATAAACATCTCTTCACTATACATTGGCCAACCACGTTCTTTAGCTAGTACATCGTGACTTGATTTCGTTGACGGATAAAATTTACGATATGCTTCTAAATCAGTATCAGCAACGAATCCCCATGAATTTGTCGTCACAAACATTTTGGACAAATCATGTCCTTTTTCTTTAGCAACCGTTTCATAGAGGTTAACATTTTGACGAAATCTTTTTGGATTACCACCAATAATTGCATAAGTGATGGGCAAACCTAATTCTGCAGCACGAATTGATGATTGTGGTGTCCCACCAGACGCAATATTTATCGGTAGTTCTTGCTGCACAGCTCTCGGATAGACACCAAGATTATCCAAGGACGCACGCGTTGTACCATGCCACGTCACTTTTTCTGATTGATTAATTTTCATCAATAAATCCAGTTTCTCTTCGTATAAGATTTCGTAATCATTTAAATCATAGCCAAACAAAGGAAAGGATTCGATAAATGAACCACGCCCTGCCATAATTTCAGCTCGTCCATTACTCAGTGCATCAAGTGTCGCAAATCTTTCATACACACGCACAGGATCATCTGACGACAGTACAGTAACTGCCGTCGAAAGTTTGATGTTTTTTGTTAAGACAGCTGCAGCTGACAAAATACTTACAGGGTCGCTCACTGCATAATCAGCACGATGATGTTCTCCTAAACCATAGATATCTAATCCAACCTCATCTGCAATCTGAATTTCCTCTACGATATTACGAATACGCTCATCTGCAGAAATCTTTTCAAAACTACCATTTTCATTGTAACGGGTTCTATTATCTCCAAATGACGTTATGCCTAATTCTATTTTCATGTTATACCTCTTAAATATACTTTTTATACTTGATATATATTATATATTTATTTTTAAGAAATGCAATCTTTTCCCGCTATAATTTTTAGCATACTGGATCAAAAAAATTGTCACACTAAAATGAGTGTGACAATCGCTTCTTCATTTATTCAACGTCGTAACCTTGCGCTTCGATTGCTTCTTTCATAGCGTCTAAAGACACGTTTTCTTCATGCTCCACAGTAACATTTGCTGCTTCCAGATCAACTGCAGCTGACTGAACACCAGCAAGTTCAGTAACTGCACCTTCGACAGCTTTTATACAATGATCACACGTCATACCTTGAACTTTAATAATTGATTCCATTCATATTCCTCGCTTTCAATTGTTTCTTGTTATTTATCTTATCTTAACATTTTTTAGTCTAAGAGCGTTACTTACAACACTTACCGATGACATCGCCATCGCAGCACCAGCAATCCATGGTGCAAGTAATCCAAGTGCTGCAATAGGTATACCGAGTATGTTATAACCAAAGGCAAATCCTAGATTTTGTTTAATATTACGTATTGTAGCACGACTTATCTTAATCGCTTCAGGAATCAGCGTGAGTTCTCCTCCAAGAATCGTTACATCGGCTGCTTCTATTGCAACTTCAGTACCTGTACCGATTGCTATCCCTATGTCAGCAAGTGCTAAGGCGGGTGCATCATTGACACCATCACCCACCATCGCAACTTTTCTCCCTGACTTCTGCAAAACCTTAATTTTATCAGCTTTATCTTCCGGTAATACTTCAGCAATAACTTCAGCAATACCTACAGATTGAGCAATAGCCTTTGCTGTCACTTCATTATCACCGGTAAGCATTATTACATTAATATTCATTGCCTGCATTTGTTGAACGGCTTGTATAGCAGTCGATTTAACGATATCCTGAACAGCAATTATTCCTAGACACTCACCATCTACAGCAATCAGCATCGCAGTCTTTCCTTCTGCTTCAAATTGTGTCATTTCTTTTTGTACTGTAGCTATATCTATAGCCTTATCTTTCATTAATTTTCTGTTTCCAATAAGAATAATGTTGTCATCTATTATCGTTTTCAGACCATGTCCAGGTATTGCTTCGAAGTGTGCAGGCTCAACTAATCGGATTCCTTTATCTTTCGCATACTTCACGATTGCTGTGGCAAGGGGATGCTCAGATGCCTGTTCACTGCTTGCTAAATACTGTAAAGTCAGTTCATCTCCGATATAATCGGTCACTTCAGGTTCGCCTTTCGTGATTGTCCCGGTTTTATCTAATACTACGGTATCAATATCATGCGTACGCTCTAAATATTCCCCACCTTTAAATAAAATCCCGGTCTCTGCTGCTCGTCCTGTTCCCACCATGATAGAGGTAGGGGTGGCAAGACCTAATGCACATGGACAGGCAATTACTAACACCGCTATCGCAGCAACTAGTGCAGATTCAAACTGACCAGGTGATATAAATATCATCCATAGGGCAAAAGTAATGATTGCAATCAATATAACAATAGGAACAAAGTATCCTGCAATAATATCTGCCAGTCTTTGAATCGGCGCTTTAGAACCTTGTGCTTCTTCAACAATTTTCACAATAGATTGTAGTGCTGTATCACGCCCAACTTTCGTCGCTTCTATCTTTACGCTACCGTTTTTGTTCATCGTAGCTCCGATGACGTCATCTCCTGTTGATTTTTCAACTGGAATAGATTCACCTGTCAACATAGCTTCATCTATTGAAGTGCGACCTGCAATAATCACACCATCTACCGGTATTTTCTCACCTGGTTTAATAATCAGGATGTCTCCTGTAATTACTTCCTCAACTGGTATCATTACTTCCTGTGCCTCACGCACAACCCTTGCTTCTTTCGCCTGTAGATTAATAAGCGCCGATAACGCATTAGTCGTTTGTGACTTTGCACGTGCTTCTAAGTACTTTCCTAACAATATTAACGTAATAAGGACTGCACTCGTTTCAAAGTAGAGATGGGGTACATAGTCAGGGTGCTTTATCGTCTTTAACCCTTCGTACACACTGTAAAAGAATGCGGCACTCGTACCAAGTGCTACAAGCACATCCATATTGGCACCGCCATTGCGTAAGTTTTTATATGCACCTACATAAAATTGCCAGCCAATAATAAATTGAACCGGAAAAGCGAATATCAATTGGAACCATGGATTCATTAATAGATGAGGAAGGTGAATGCCAAACAAATGAGTCAGCATCGTAAGTAATAATGGAAATGATAAAACTGCTGAAATCATCAATTTAATTTTTTTTGATTTTAAATTTTTCTGTTTACTATCATCACTTACTTGTTTATTACGTACTTTAGCACTATATCCTAACTTACTGATGATGCGGATAAGATCATCCACATTTAAATTTCCCGGAAAATAGTCAATATTCGCTTTCTCTGTCGTCAGATTAACGGTAGCACGCTGAATATCTTCTTGTTTATTCAGCACTTTTTCAATACGGCTTGAACACGCTGCACAAGTCATACCTGAAATCTCCAGTTCGACATGTTCAGGTTGCACATAATACCCTAACTTTTCAACCTTCGCCGAGAGATCTTTAACCGTAACTTTTGATTCATCAAAATGAACATCAGCTTTCTCAGTAGTCAAATTAACTTGTGCATCTACACCGTCCATTTTATTAAGCACTTTTTCTATGCGACTTGAACATGCAGCACACGTCATACCCTCTATAGGTAACGTTACTTTCTTCATCCTCTCACCTACTTTCCGAATTGGCGTAATACTTTCATCAATTCTTCGATTGACGATTCTCCTTCACCACGTTTAATAGCATCACTCATACAATGCTTCATATGTCTTTCAGTCACCGAGAAACCAACTTGTTTAAGTGCTGATTCAATCGCACTGATTTGAATCAATATATCCACACAGTAGCGATCCTCTTCTATCATCTTTTGAATACCACGTACTTGTCCTTCAATTCGCTTCAGTCGTTTGTTTAACTTCTCCTTTTCTTCCTCATCGCGCGTTGTTGTCACATGTTTATCCATTATCTTCATCCTCCCCATACCCCTATACCGTATATGAAGTATATTATACCCCCTCTCCGTATAAATCAAGTGTAATACATAAATTTATGTTTAAAACTGCATGAATAAGGAAAGATAACTATATAAACCAAGGGGGGATTAATAATGACTATTGATGATTTACATAACGTAAAAGCTACTGATAATCACGAAAACTATTTAGGCAAAGGGATTCAGCACGCAACAGAACGCTATGGCAGTGCTGACGAAAAAGATCCATCAACTTTAACAGATGATCCTGGTAATCAACCTGGTACTGTGGGTAAACATGAAAGTCCACTTAATCCAGAAGCGGGTGTAAGAGAAAACGCATTAGCAAAAGCAGATAAATATGTCGAAGAACGTTTTACAGCACCAAAAGAAAATGATCCTGCTTATCAAGCAAAACATAGTGATCCACTTTAATATAAAAACAGGAGCTCACAGCTAGCGCTATGAGCTCCTTTTAAATTTATTTATCTGCAACTTTTGTATAAGTAATATTTTTACCTTTATTTGCAGGTACTTTGAACTGACTTAGATCATTCACTCTGACAGCTACTGCTCCTTGAGGACGAAGTTGTGCCGGTACACGATCAGCATATAACGTTTTTAAATTCTGGAATTCAGCTTCACTACCTAAGCTGTATTTACCTGATTTATCATGTTTCAGTAAAGCAACACGGAAGTCTGTCATAAACTGTCCTACTGATTTTGTAGGATCTACATATTTATGAATCGCATTTTGCAGTGCATCGTACGGTGTACCTTGATAATTTAAAATTTCTTTATACACACCATCATGATTGCGTGCTTGTTCATTTAAGTACTGACCAAATAAATATGATAATGAATAGTTAGATAATGTGTCTCCACTACGTGACCAAATTGTTAGTGAATGACCATTTTGAATGTAACTAGAATTGTTGTAGTAATCAATTCGGTCTTCAATTGGACCTGAATAAATATGTTCAGCAGCCATAGAGAAAGCTTCATTTAAATACGTTTCCATCATACGATTTTGTTTTAAATATTGCGCATTAAAGTTAACCATATGCTGGAATTCATGTGCTAACGTTGAATAAATACGTTCCACGTTTCTTGGTGTATTTTCTTCAAGACTAGGGTCATATCCCATCGATGGATATGTATCCATATAGAAGATCTCACCTTTATTTGAACCTGGTTCATTTAATAAGTCTGTACCATCGAAGTAACCTCCTACATATCCATAAGAAGATACACCGAAGCCGTCTTTAATATCAAATAATAAGATATTTACTTTACCGTTACCATCTAAATCTGATTCTTCACCAAAGTTATTGTGAATAAGCGGTGCGATTTTTTCATCAAACTCTTTACCTACTTTTGCAGCATCTGCTCTTGAAACCTTTGGATCCGCTACCCAAACGTAAGCTTTAGTCCCTTTATATTCTAAAGAGCCAGTCGTTTTTTCCTGTACTTCACGTCCACCACTCATATTAATCGTTGTAAATGACTTCTTATCACCTAAATTATAATTTGTGATATAACGTAATGGACTCTCGCTCTTTGTAATTTTTGAAGCATCTGAAGCTGCATCAGAAATCTCAAAAGGACGGTCAATCATATATGGCTTTTTAGGTGCTATCAACTTTAGGTCACGTTGAACAATTGATTCTAATTGGTTGAACCCAGTAGGTTGAGCATCCGTATAGCTATCTGACACAAGTTCATTATTCACGATGACTGTACCAGCACCCGTTTGAGGTTTATCCGGTGTTTCAGTTGTAGGTTCTTCTGCTGTCGGTTCTTCAGTCGTTGGCTCTTCTGCAGTTGGTTCCTCTGTTGTTGGTTCTTCCGGAGAAGTTGTCAGTTCAGGCAGCTCAACTTTTATATGTTGTGCATTATTCGTAAATAAACCTTCTTTATTTGCTGCACTTAAATCAATATACATAAATCCATCATTTTTAGAAATATCATTAATATCTACTTCATATTCTAACGAAGTAGAATTTTGATATTTTATATTGTCAGTATATTTCTGTAATTCGTTTAAGCTCCCATCATTAACTAATAATCGCGCATTGAAGAATCCTTCTTTAATAATTGAGCGTGATGCATAATCAAAAGAGAACACTACTTTATCCCCAATAACCTTCGCACCCTTATATGTCACGTTATGACGTTCATAAAGCCCGTCTCTCACTAATATTGTGCTACCTTCAGTTAGATTTCTATAGTCCGATACTACACTTTTCTCAACTTTTGCAGCTTCGGCAAAATGTGCAGGAATGACAGTTGAGCTTAAGATTGACGATACAAGTAAAGCACTGCCTAATGATTTAGAAAACTTCTTCATGATCCGGTCTCCTTGAAATTTTATTTTTTGTAAATTTGCAAATTACATCCTAATTATATTGACAGCTACTCAAAATGTAAACACTTTTTTAACATTTTAATCATACTTAATTAACCCCAACTAAAAAGTATCAAACAACATAATTTTTTATCATTAATACACCATTACGGTATACCGTAATGGTTTTAAAAACACTTAAAAATCATTGATATAAATAGATTCATATAAATCAACAATTCTATAAGTAATTTTGTATTTTTATTTTTGGACAAAAAAATAAGTTAACATTTTGTTAACTTATTTCCCGTCTCATATTAACCTGAGTATCATCAATAAAATTTTTAGAAATATTATTATTTTACGACGAGTATAGGTATAGCGATCTCTTTAATGACTTTTCGACTCACACTTCCCATCACCATTTCCTGTAATGGATTAAGTCCTCTTGAACCGATTACAAGAACATTATAGTTATGTCGTTTTACATTTTGAATGATGACATCTTTAGGGATGCCATGTTCAATCATTACATTAAATTCATTCGCCTTGTTTTCATATAAATCGATAATTGGTTCAAGCAATGCTTTACGTTTATCGCTACTACTTTGTTCACTATGCAATATGGCATCTTTTGAATCTTCATGCGAGACAACACTTAATAAAGTATACTTCGATGCATTTAATTTTAGTGCCTCCTCGGCTGCTCGGTAACTATTCTTCGAACCATCAACAGCAACAACAACGGATTGATACATGTTTATACCTCCTTTAATTCATTACGTTTAAATATAAAATTAATCACACTGCCGACTATCACACCAACTGCTAAATTATGCGTTAGAAGGACCAGTCCAATTGTTACAAGTACTACAACTCTGTCCAGATTATTTGCCTGTCTCAAAAACTTAAAACTACTCCAGTCAAATGTACTGAATGATACGACAACCATTATACCCGCAAGGATAGACATTGGGATTTGAACAACATAATGGCCCAGTACAATAATTAAAAACATCAAGAAGCTTCCTGCAACAAGAGATGACAGTCTCGTTGTACCGCCTGACTTCAAATTCATCACAGATTGTCCAATCATCGCACAACCCCCAATGCCACCGAAAAAGCCTGCTATAATATTGGCAATCCCCTGACCACGAGACTCAATATTTTTATCACTATCACTTTCTAACGCATCATCAACAATTCGAGCTGTCAGTAAGCTTTCGACTAATCCTACTACGGCCATCGATAAACTATACGGTAAAATAATGAAAAGTGTTTCCAGATTGAAAGGAACATGTGGTATTAGAAAATGCGGTAAAGCTCGTTTAATTTCACCTAAATCTCCGACCGTTCTTACATCCGCATGCGTTATGATAGAAACAATAGTTAGTAACAAGACTGCAATGAGCGGTGCAGGAATTTTAGTAAAATATTTCGGAACGATATATACGATTGCAATCGTTACTGCAGCAAATATATATGTTACACCTGTTAAGCCAAAAATATGTTGTAGTTGTGATGTAAAGATAAGGATCGCTAATGCATCCACAAAACCCATCATCACAGTATTTGGAATGAACTTAAGCAGATTCCCTACTTTTAGCATTCCAAAGATCACCTGAAAAATACCCATTAATATTGTTGCCGCCAGTAAATATTCCACACCATGTGTTTTTACTAACGGAAAGACGAGAAGTGCTATCGCGCCTGCTGCTGCAGAAATCATGGCAGAACGTCCACCAGTGAATGCGATGGTCACCGAAATAATAAACGATGCATATAATCCGACCATGGGATCGACGCCTGCAATCACAGAAAATGCAATCACTTCAGGCATTAATGCAAGTGCTACCACCATACCTGCTAATATATTGGCAAATGGCTTATCTAGCCATTCTCTTTTTAAATAAGTTTCCAAAAATAATTCCTCCAATTTTTTAACAATATTCATTATACATTTTATAAGTCGCGCAATGTAAGGTTTTCATTCAATCTATTACAACTTAACTTAATGAATGATAGTAGCATGCTATTTATGTTATATTTAAAGTAATACATTTTAGAAAAGGGGTAAATTATGTTCTTAGCTTGGAAAGAAATCATGCACAACAAATTAAAATTCTCACTCATCATTGGTGTGCTTGTACTGATTTCATACTTACTCTTCTTAATTTCCGGATTGTCTAACGGATTAATGGGTATGAACAGAGAGGCCATTGACAAATGGGATCCAGATGCAATTATCGTCACAAAAGAATCTAATAGAAACTTAGCACAGTCAGTCATGGATATTGACGCATTGGATAATAAGTTCGATAAGGTTGCACCCATTAAAAATCTTGCTGTTATTATTGCTAAGGGTGACAAAAAGCAAAATACTTTACTCTTCGGCATTGATAAAGAAACATTCGTCAATCCAAATATTACAGAAGGTAAAACATTTAACAAAGACTTTGAAGTCGTGGCAAACGATGGATTAAAGCAAAAAGGGTTCAAGATTGGTGACAATGTAGATATTGCGGGTAGTGATGAAGATTTAAAAATCGTAGGTTTCACTAATAACGCAAAGTATAACGCAGCAAATGCTTTATATTCTAACAACACTACAGCAGAGAAATTATCGATGAATCGACTTAAAAGTAAAGCAAATGCATTCTTAATTAAAGATAAAAACTATAAGTCCGTAGATATCGACAACGACTTTGAAGCAATTGATAAAGAAACATTTATCACAAAACTGCCAGGGTATACTGAACAGAAACTTACACTCGATGTTATGAGCTATTTCCTGTTTACAATCGCAACATTTATTATCGGGATATTCTTATACATACTAACTATTCAAAAAGCCCCAGTATTCGGGCTACTTAAAGCTCAAGGTATTAGCAATGGATTTTTAGCACGTTCACTGATCATCCAGACATTGATACTATCGGTTATCGCAGTTATCATTGCGCTCATTCTAACGATTATTACAGCAAACGTAATCCCTGACGTTGTGCCTATTAAATTCGTCTGGAATATGATTGCAATTTATGCTGGTGTCATTATTTTAACAGCAGTACTTGGCGGACTTTTCTCAATCCGATCAATTCAGAAAGTCGATCCACTTAAAACGATAGGATAAGGTGATATTATGGTATTAACATTAAAACAAGTCAATAAATCATTTGGTAGTGACCAGACGTATGTTGAAGCGTTGAAACCTGTCGACTTTGCTATACAGTCCGGAGAAATGGTCGCAGTCATCGGACCATCAGGTTCAGGAAAAAGTACATTTCTAACTATTGCCGGATTACTTCAGCAACCTACAAATGGTCAAATCATCATCGGTGGCGATGATGTGAGTAAGCTTACAGAGAAACAACGTGCAAAAGTGAGATTAAAACAAATCGGTTTTATTTTACAGGCTTCTAACTTAGTACCGTTTTTAAAAGTAAAAGATCAGTTTAAATTACTCGATAAAGTGAATAAAGAGCACATTGATCAACAAACATTTAACGCTCAAATCAAGCAACTTGGACTGGAAAAAGTACTAAATCAATTTCCAGCTGAACTTTCTGGTGGACAACGTCAGCGTGTAGCAATACTGAAAGCAATGTATACAAATCCCGCACTTATCTTAGCTGACGAACCTACTGCAAGCTTAGACGGTAAGCGTGCGGTTGAAGTCATCCAAATGATTAGAGATATAGTGAAAGGTAGTCAAAAAGCAGCAATCGTTGTCACACATGATACGAGATTGCTAGAATACTTTGATAAAGTGTATCATATGGAAGATGGTCACTTGAAAGAGCAAACAGAAATATAAATGATTAATGTAAAAACGCCCGGTTCATTGATGAACCGGGCATTTTTATATTGTTTTTGCACGGTTTGAACTCGAACTGGGCACTTTCATATGTCATTTGCACGGTTTGAACTCGAACTGGGCATTTTCATATGTCATTTGCACGGTTGAACCTCGAGCCGAGCACTTTCATATATCTTTTGCACGGTTTGAACTCGAACTGGGCATCACACCATAAGGAAACAAAGCATTATTTAACGAAATTAATATATGCTGTACTACTTTCCATTAGAGCGTCATCAGTTAACTCATATGCTGTTCCGTAAAGTGCGAAATAGCCAACATAGTTCGCACCGATATAATTAAATGTTGCCTCAAATGGACTCAGTAAAGCATCAAGTGTGAAATGATTCGAGCCGTTTTCGCTATAATCTACCTCATTCGAACCAACCGTCACACCAATACCAAACGATTTCCCCTTTAACTTAGTTCCTTCTGGCCCATATGCATAATTGTACAGGAACACTTCATCAAGATACTGCTTTAATAATGGCGGACTACTATACCAGTAGAATGGGAATTGGAAGATAATCTTATCATAATTTAATAAACGTTCCTGTTCATTTGCCACATTAATCTTTGATTCAGGGTATAACGCGTATAAATCAATGATATCAATCTCTTCTTTCATCAAACTGTCCATCCATAATCGATTGACGCGTGAATGATTCATGTCTGGATGCACGATAATTACTAATGTTTTCATATGTATTACTCCTCAATTCTTTTTATCACTTTTGCAGGTGATCCTGCAACAATCGTATTTGGCGGTACATCTTTTGTTACTGTTGAATCAGCTGCAACGATTGAATTCTCCCCAACTGTCACACCTGGTAATACCGTTACATTCGCACCTAACCACGCATTCTTCTTAATCAATACCTTATTTACTACTAAACCACGACGCTTTGTTGGATCTACGATATGATTGACAGAAATAATTCTTGCTGACGGTCCAATGAGCACATTATCCTCAATTTCAATGCCACCTAAATCAACAAATGTTACATTCTTATTGATGAAGATATCTTTACCAAACTTAATATGGCGGCCGTAATCAGTATAAAATGGTAATGAGACAACGACACTTTCATCGATTGACTGGCCTGTCATTTCACCTAGTATTTTTAGTACTTCTGAGTTTGTTTTAAACCCATTATTAATATCAAATGATAGCTGTTCGTTGTTTCCTTTATGTGCATGGATTTCAATATAAATCGGATCATCTTTCAATATTTCAATATTTTGAATACGTTCTAATAAACTCATCATGTTCACTCCTTTTATATTCATTTTACTATAGCCTTTGAAAAACCATTAAATAAAAGCACTATAATGGCTGATTCAAATCAGCATTCATTATAGTGCTTCATGCAAGTGATTCATTTATTTATATTTTCTTATTACGTCGTGTGGAATATGGCAATAATCATTCGGATGTCTGTCTAAATAATCCTGATGTTCATCCGCACTACGAATATAATTTGTGAGTGGTTGAACTTCAACCATTATTTTATCTTTATCAATTCTCTTGTTAATAAATGCTTCTGCCTGTTCCAGATGTTTAGAATCTTCGCTATATACACCTGTTCGATACTTTTCCCCAATATCAATGCCTTGTTGATTCAAACTGTATGGGTCAATGATAAGAAAGAAATCTTCCATGATATTGTGTACTGATGTAACTTCCGCATCAAACGTTACTTTGACACATTCTGCATAACCATCATATTCACCATCCAATGTATCTGACGTACCATTTGCTCTTCCCGCTTCAGTTAACACGACACCTGGCACTGTCTTCATGAATGCCTGCACTCCCCATAGACATCCACCTGCGATATATAACGTTTCCATCGAACCCTCCATAAATTATCTTCTTCTCTTCGTAAATGCTCTCGTTCCATGTACTTTAGCTAAGTCAAATAACGGACTCCACGCATTTGTATGTATTACAGGAGTTTGATCATTACCTAATTTTCTAATTTGTTGTTCATAATATGCAATGCCGATAAATCCACCAAACATTTTATCCAATGCTTTTACTTTAGTTGTCAGTCTCGGAATCGTCATATCTTCATACGTTCCATTTTTCAATTGATTTGGTAATTCCGGATTTAATACAAGTGGTCTTGCAATACCTATCATCGTTACATTTGTATTCGTTATCGCATCAATCATACTTTCTTGTTTGCGGAATCCACCAATCACTGCAATCGGCACGTCTACCATCTCACTTATTTTTTTGGCATAGTCTAAGAAGTATACTTCACCATCACCCATCATTTCAGGCTTCTCATAATCTCCGCCTGAAATTTCAATATGATTAATACCGAGTTCCGCCATCTTTTTTATGACTGCGATTGAATCATCTAATGAGAAACCTTTATCATTGAAGTCTGTTGAATTGATCTTCAAGCTGATTGGGAAATCTTCTCCAACTGCTGCTCTCATTTCTGTATAAATATCAATTAAGAATTGCATACGTTTTTCTAAAGTTCCACCATATTCATCAAAACGTCTATTGTCACGAGATGATAAAAATTGGCTGACTAAGTAACCATGTGCACCGTGAATCTGCACACCGGTAAAACCTGCTTTCTTCGCAACAACTGCTGCTGTAACAAAGCGTTCAATCGTTTCTTTAATTTCATTGATTTTCATTTCACGAGGTGGATTAAATGCACTACCTGCATCTCCTCCAATCGGTATAGCACTTGGTGCAATTGGTTGCTTTGATACTGATTTAGGACTTTGTTTACCTGGATGATTAATTTGCATCCAAATATGACTACCGTTACGTTTACCAGCGTCTGCCCAACGCGTTAATATATCTAGATCTCTATCATCTTCAATGACGACATTTCCAGGCTCACCAAGATAACGTCTATCAACCATTACATTACCTGTAAGGGACATCCCGATACCACCATCAGCCCAATGTTTGTAAGCATTAACGAGTGCTTCTGTAGGATGGTGCGTTTTATCACCCATCCCTTCACTCATTGCACCTTTATATAATCTATTTTTAATCGTTACACCGTTACTTAATACAAGTGGTTCGAACAATTTTTCTACTGACATCAATTTCACTCCTATTTTTAAATTACTTTAAATCCATTTCTATATTATTATTGTCTTACCTTTATAATAACTTTTCCAGCAGGATGACCATTATATGATTATGATAGTAAATTAAATCTTTCTTACCTTCTCCATCTCATTAGCCAATCGATGATCTTCCTGATGATTACTTTCACGTAAATTCAATATGATACTTTTATAATCTTTATCACTTCTATTCTGACTTAATTTATATTTAAGACCCGCTTCACGCACTTTTACTTTATAACCAATTACACCTTTAGCTTGTTTCAAAATATCTTCACTCAACGTATCGAAGTGTCTGGCATTTTCACCCGTTTCAAAATAATCTGTCAGTCGTTTCAAATCTTGCATCAGCTCATCATAATTCAACTCAATGCAATTCCCTCTTAACTGTGCAGCCTGGTAATTCCAGGTTGAGACTTCTTCTTGCTCATACCAAGAAGATGAAACATAACCATGCGCACCTGTAAATTGAACGAGTACATTATTATTGTTTTCAAGGGTCTTATTTTGTGGATTTAGTTTCGCTAAATGAAAAGACAAGATGATTTCATCATCAACTACATCCACCATCACGGGTACCTGTGATGCATAAGGGACGTCATTATGCGATGAAATCACTGTCGCAAATGGATGTGCTTTTAGAAATTCTATCAATGAATTAAAATCTTCTACTTTAAATAATTTCGGTAAGAACATAGTGCCATCCCCCTTTAGATTTTTTTATCCTCTTCCTTTAAGCATACCATGCCAGTACATAAATGGAATGGCCCTCTTCTTAATTTGATAAAATAACAGATTTGTCTTTCCTTGTAAAAATGGCATTGATTCTTTCGGCTTTAAATCATATCCGAATTCAGCAATTAATGCCTGACCGTATTCTGTAGCAATTGGGCATGCTGTTGAACCATCATATTTTGAAGATAATGGTTTGCCCTTCATTTGTGAACTTAAATTATCAACCAGGATAGGTACCTGCTTTCTTACAGCAGCACCCATTTTGATTGTTGGTAAATTCGTACAATCACCAATGCCGAAGATATTTTGATGACGTGTGTGTTGTAAAGTATAGGGGTTTACATCCATCCAACCTGAAACGTCACTGAGTGTTGACTGTTTAATGACTTCAGGTGCACTCATTGGTGGCGTAACAAGTATCATTGAGAATGGTAGCTCATATTGTGTATCCGTTTTTAGATTTTGAAATGTCGCGACTTTTTTATTACCATCAATAGCGATTAGTTCTTGTTCAAGTTCATATTCAATTGCTTTGTCCTGCATATGCTTTTCAATTTCAATCCTGTACTTCTCAACTGGGAACAATGAAGATTTACCGGACATAAACATCAAATTAATATTATTTCTTTTTCTATCTACGAAGTATTCATCGAAGGTAAATACAGAGTTTTCAGGTGATACACCACCTTTAATAGGTGACACCGGTTTCGTTACAATGACATTGCCTTCTTTCACTGACTTTAACGTTTTATACGTATAATCAAGCTTGTCATATAAGTAATTTGTGCATACATTGTTACATCCTAATGTTTCCGACAAACCTTCAATTGCATCAAAATCAAGCTGTAGCCCTAATGCTACAACTAAATACTCATATCTCACGCTACCTTCATCAAATCTTATAATACGTTCAGGAGCCTGAATACCAGTCACTTCACGCTGAATAAAGTCTGCTTGATTAGGAATGACCTTTTTCATTTTCTTGCGTGTATGTTTTTTATCTTCTTCACCTGAACCTACAAGTGGCCACGCAGGCTGATAGGCATGATAACCCGCATGATCAACGATTAAAATATCTTTTATCCCCTTCTTGATCAATTTACTCGCTGTTGAAATTCCCCCTGCACCTGCGCCTAATATTACGATTTGATATTTATTTTTCATTACACCATCCCCCTTTTTGGTTTTACAGCTGATACAAATGCTTAATTCATATACCCTATTTCCTTCTTTACTAAAAATTCTACAAATTTTCATACATTCTTTTGAATAATTTTCGATTAGTCGTATAATTAAATTGGGCACAAATATTGTTTTACTAAATTCAAATGAAATGGGGTTTTTGTATGAAAGCAGCAACATCTCAAATGGTACGTATCACTTTGAACGGCCATGAAATGGATGTACCTACACAGGTGAGTATTCTGGATTACTTAAGATACAAAGGTATCGATGTTCCGGCATTATGCTATCATCCTGATTTAGGTGCAATCGAAACTTGTGATGCTTGTATCGTTGAAGTCAACGGGGAATTAGTTCGTGCGTGTAGTACTGAACTAAAAGACGGCGACGTAGTTAGAACCGGCTCTAGCGAAGCATTTGAAGCACAAATGATCGCGATGGATAGAGTCCTTGCAAATCATGAACTTTATTGTACCGTATGTGATTTTAATAATGGTAACTGTACAATCCATAACACAGTTAAAAATTTAAAAATTGATCACCAGGCTACGGCACAATCACCAAAAGGCTACGAGAAAAACGTTGGTAAGTTTTATCGTTATGATCCAGACCAATGTATCTTATGTGGTCGATGTGTTCAGGCTTGTCAAAACGTACAAGTCAATGAAACATTAATGATTGACTGGGAATTAGAACGTCCTCGCGTTATCTGGGATGGTAATAAAGACTTAAACATTGACGAATCGTCATGTGTTAACTGTGGTCACTGTTCAACAGTATGTCCATGTAACGCAATGATGGAAGTTGGCATGGTCGGTGAAGCTGGTTTCTTAACGGGTATGTTAAGAGATGCATTCCGCCCAGCTGTAGAAGTAACAAAAGCAGTTGAAACAGGATATACTCCATTAATGGCCATTTCAGATGTAGAAGCTGAAATGCGTAAAGATAGAATCAAGAAAACAAAAACAGTATGTACATATTGTGGTGTCGGCTGTTCATTTGAAGTATGGACAAAAGACCGTGAAATCTTAAAAGTTGAACCATCACCAGAAAGTCCGGCGAACCAAATTTCAACATGTGTGAAAGGTAAATTCGGTTGGGACTTCGTCAATTCTGGTGAGCGTCTGCAAAAACCATTAATTCGTGAAGCGGATGGCTTCCGTGAAGCAACTTGGGAAGAAGCAATGACGTTAATTGCAAGTAAATTTAAAGAAACAATGCAAAAAGACCCTGAACGTTTAGCATTTATCACTTCATCTAAATGTACAAACGAAGAGTCTTACTTAATGCAAAAACTTGCGCGTCAAGTTGTCGGAACAAATAACGTCGATAACTGTTCACGTTACTGTCAATCACCAGCAACAATGGGTCTATGGAGAACTGTAGGTTACGGCGGTGACTCTGGTTCAATCACTGATATTGGATCTGCTGGTTTGATTATTGGACTTGGAACAAACACAGCTGAAGCTCACCCTGTTATTGCAACACGTGTGAAGAGTGCCCAAAAATTACGTGGTGCTAAATTATTAGTAGTTGATATTCGTAAACATGAATTAGCAGAACGTGCAGATATGTTTGTTCGACCGAACCCTGGCAGTGACTTAGTGTGGTTAAATGCAGTTACGAAATACATTATCGACAACAACTGGCAAGATCAGGAATTTATCGATAAACACGTTAATAACTACGATGAACTTGTGAAGAGTCTTGAAAAATACACAATTGACTATGCAGCAGAACATACAGGCATGAGCAAAGAAGAAATCATCAAGATTGCTGAAATGATTCATGAAGCAAAATCAACAGTTGTAATGTGGGCGATGGGTGTCACACAACAACGTGGTGGTAGTGATACATCTACAGCAATTTCTAACATGTTACTTGTAACAGGTAACTACATGAAACCAGGTGCAGGTTCTTACCCACTACGTGGACACAACAACGTACAAGGTGCATCTGATATGGGTAGTATGCCAACACACTTACCTGGTTACCAAAAGATCACTGATAAAGCAGCGCTTGAGAAATTCAGTAAAGCCTGGGGCGTTGAAATGAACCCTAAAGTGGGACAAAATAACCACCAAATGGTTGATGCGATGCACGCTGGTGAATTAGATGTCCTTTACTTAAAAGGTGAAGATATGGGTATCGTTGACTCTAACGTTAACTATGTCCGTGAAGGATTTGAAAAACTTAAGTTCTTCGTCGTACAAGATATCTTCTTCTCTAAAACAGCAGAATATGCAGATGTTATTTTACCTGCAGCACCAAGCTTTGAAAAAGAAGGGACATTCTCAAATACAGAACGTCGTATTCAACGTCTTTATCAAGTAATGGAACCTTTAGAAGGTACAAGACCTGACTGGAAAATCATTCAGGATATCGCACAACATTTAGGCGCTGACTGGCACTATGCACATCCAAGTGAAATCATGGATGAAATTGCTTCACTTACACCAATCTATTCTGGGGTTAACTATGACAGATTAGAAGGATTCAACAGCTTACAATGGCCAGTGCATGAAGATGGTACAGATTCACCATTATTATTTACTGAAGGCTTCCCGTTTGAAGATAAGAAAGCAAACTTCTATCCAGTAGACTGGACAGAACCAACGCAATACGAAGCACAATATGATATTCATGTGAATAACGGACGCTTACTAGAGCACTTCCATGAAGGTAATATGACGTATCAAGTTAAAGGACTTGCGATGGAAACACCTGAAGCATTCTTAGAAATCTCTCAGGAACTTGCAGATGAACGCGGTATCCAGACAGGTAACTTAGTACGACTGCAATCACCATACGGTAAAGTCGATGTTAGAGCATTAATTACTGATCGTGTATTTGGTAAAGAAGTCTACTTACCAATGAATGATAATGGTGATGCTGCAATTAACTTATTATCAAGTTCAATCGCTGATAAAGATACATCAACTCCAGCATATAAAGAAACAAAAGCGAAACTTATCATCTTAGATAAAGGTACAAAATCACCATTACCTGAGAATAACTTCCGCTTCGGTAACCGTACACCACAAATGGGTGTAAATGTTCAAGGTAAATGGAACAGAGCTGATTATGTATACCCTGGAGATATCGTGAAATCAAGAAGAGGTGATAAATAATGGCGCAACCAACAAGAGTCGTTAAACCGATGCAAGTCGATGCAAAAGAAGTACGCGAAAGAGAACTACGTGAATTAGAAGATCAGATCATCCAACATAAAGATACTTTGCTAAAGCTATTTAGATTACTTGATCAATTAGATGAACATGAAGCGTTAAATGCTGCAAATGCTGCATTAGCGCAAAGTGATCCTATTTTAACACGTATCTTAAAAGCAGTGAATGAAACAGAAACAGACCAAGCGATACGTAACGCGTTATTACTTGTACAAGGACTTGGTAAATTCAATTTCAGCGATATTGAACCAATGATTTTAAAGTTCAATAAAGGATTAAAACTTTCAACAGAATACAACCAAAGTAAACCACTGGGATGGATCGGATTACTGAATGTATTAACAAATAAAGACTTCGTTGAAGGATCTATCGTGTTAACAAAATTCGTTAAAGGATTCGGAACATCATTTGACCAGTTGAAGAAAGAACAAGGCGTTGTAGATCCAGTGCATACAAGTAAAGGTGACTTAGATGACGCACATCACGTTGAGTTACCAAGTAAAGTTGAAAAAGACGAAGCACAAAGACAGCACGCCGCACAAATAGAACAATCATCAAACCTTAAACTATACGGTGCTGTAGCAGGTGCTGCAGCATTAGGTGTCAGTGCATTACTGATGAGAAAATAAAACAAAATCCTCAAGGACAATAGTCCTTGAGGATTTTTTAGTTTAACCTTAAGCCATACCTACATGACCTAAGACAACTTTTTGAACATAACCTTTCTCAACTACAAATTGAATCTGGCTACCGTTATAATTATAAATATAAACACCATCTTTTTTAGAAGGTACAGCTTTTGTCGCACCAGCTACTAGTTTAGGCTGGAATAAATGCGGCGTACCATAAGTCTTCTTAACATCTGTTAGTTTCAAAGACTTTGCTTTAACACTTAAACTAGCTGTGTAAGGTCTTTTATCACCCTTCTTAAAGAAAGAATATTCCTGATCGTAAACACGCTTCGTATCATGTGTTTTTGAAGCACCTTGAATAATTCTTTTAGCATCTACTTTGTAACCATTGATCGTTACGTTATTCGCTTTTACCGCTGCAATGAAATCTTTGTCTAATACAAAGTCAGAATTGCTGCTTGTATAACCAGAATATTTATAATAAGGCGTTTGCGTTGCTGTATAAGTTTTTGCAGACACATCGTCAGCCTGAACCGCACCGAAAGAAAATGCCGTTGCTAATGCAGTTGCACCTACTATTTTAGAAAATTTATTCATCATTACCACTCCTAAATAATATATCCTTATGCTCAACTGTTTATAATTAATTTACCCTAGATAATTATGGTAAAACATGCAGCTAAGAATGTAAATTAATAAGGTTTAGAGGAGCAAACAAGTATAATTTCTTTATCATATATAAATAAATCGATTACAATATAATTGTAATATCAATTGCGCTCAACGTTTAATTAACCATTGAGCATTTTAGGAGATGAATTTATGGATAAATTAAATCAAGTTATGATTTATGTTGATGATTTAGAAAGCGCGGTAAAATTTTGGACTGAAACGTTAGAATTTGTGATTGTTCAAGAAACAGAATTACCTGAGAACTATAAAGCATTTGAAATCGCCCCTAATGCGAATGTTGAAACGTCTCTTACTTTATTTGATAAAGCATTTATTAAGAAGTACAGCCCTGAAGTAACACTTGGTACACCTTCTTTAATGTTTAAAGAAACAAACTTTGATGCATTATACAAGAAACTTAAAGCATTAAATTTAACAGGACACGACATTATGGACATGGGCGGTGTTCGTGTATTCAACTTCCAAGATGGACAAGGGAATTTCTTTGCTGTAAGTGAATAGTATTGAATAGGCTTAAAGGAGACAACTTATATTATTTTTACATAGTTCATTAGATAGCTATGCTGAAGGACCAAATGGCGCAATGGACATTGGATTCGTTGCATATAAGGAGTAATAATGAAATTAATCCCGTACACAGATAACTTTCAATACGATATCAATCAATTTGAATTAACAGAAGAACAGTTGAAGTTTGTTAAAAGCCCGAAAGAAAATTTAGAAGTGGCGAAAAATGATGCCAACCGTCAACCTGTATTTGGTATTAACAAAGAAGGCATTCCAGTCGTATTCTTTGTATTACATTTACATAGTGAATTCGAACATGAATTTGGTGTTAAAAACAGCATCTATGTGAGATCATTTTCAACAAATAATAGATATACAAAAAGAGGCTATGCAAAGCAAGCATTACAACTCATGCCAGCATTCATTCATCAACATTATGACAACATTGACTATATAACTTTACTTGTAGATTTACCAAATGAAATCGCAAGAGAGATGTACATTAAACAAGGCTTTACGCAAGGTCAACAAATTAACGGCGAACGTTTCCCAGCATATTGTATGATAAAAAAAATCACAGAATAAATAGAAATCAAAAAGCACTCCCCAACACGTGTTGGAGAGTGCTTTAATCGTTGATTCAGTGGAACACAAATCGCTGACGCAATTTGCGAACTCCATCTGTAAACGAATAAATTCGCAACAGCTGCAGCTTAACGTTTTGAGAACTGTGGTGAGTGACTGACGCCTTATACCCAAGTTTTTTACGTTCAAAAAACTTTAGGTTTTCGTACAGTTGTATAGACTGTCGTAAGGCTTGATATTAAAGGATTTCTGATTTTTTCGATTGCATATAATTGCACCAAATATCACTCAGGGGTAACTAAAGGGTAACTAAATAAACTGCTGGCCGGCGGTAATTATGTTTTTATAACTTCTGTATTAATCACAAAACTTACTCCTGCTTTACCATCTTCATTATTAATAAATACATCACTATCAAACTGTTTCAATACCTCACTTGCAAAATATAATCCAATTCCAGAGCCATTAGATTCCTTACTTTTTACACCCCATTCTTTTGCGGAATTAATTTCTTCTGAACTAAATAATTTTCCATCATTGATTACAGAAAACTTCAAAGAATTGGTAGGAATGTATTGAAGCTTTACATAAACTATTTTATCTGAGTACTTTAAGGCATTATTTATTAAGTTATCTATTACATGATATAGAATTTGACTATTTATAAAATATTTACTACTAAGAAATTCATCATCCATGTTTATATTCATTACTTTTGATTTTAAAATATATTCATTATTATAATTTTTGTTCAAAATTTCTACTATATCTTTAATATTTATCAAATCAGTATTTTCAGGTAGCATATTAATATTATTAATATGAATTTTTATTTGATCATTAACTCGATAAAGAGAATTGCTTATAATTTCACTTTCTTTACTAATTTTTTCTCTAATAATTTCATCAGGTAATTTAGATTCATTAATTTTTCTTAATAATTCCGTATGGCCTTGCAATACAGTCAAAGGCGTCTTTAAATCATGCTCAAAAACTTCTAACTTCCTCTTGAAATTATTTTGAATTGTCAATTGTTCCTTAATATTACTTCGTAAAAAATCTTGAATTTCTTCTATTTCAGATATAATATCGTTGAATTCCTTAATATTCGTTTTTTCAATCTTTTTGTCAAGATCTTTATCTTTTAATCCTTGTATAATATTATTCATGTGTATTATATTGTTTAGTATTTCTTTTTTATAAAAATATCTTGTTAAGAAGTATATAAAAAATAATGGTACGCAAATATTTATTAAAGTACTAGTTATCATAAATAAATAGTGTGTTTCTTCCCAAAAGTCTGGATAAAGGTAATGACCTATTTTCGAAAATTCTATTCTGTTCAATATGATTTGTAACAAAAAAATTGTTAAAATACTGACCAGTATTATTAACATATTCAACTTTTGAATCTTTTTTTTTATACTTTCTACGTTAACCATTTATAACCAACACCCCATTTGGTATCAATATATTCATATTCACTAAACTTACTAATCTTCTTTCTTACTTTTCTGATATGTTCCGAAATAACTTGTGTACTTCCTTGCTTATTTAAGTTTACTAAATCATATATTTGTTCTTTACTAAAATAGTAATTTGAGTTCAATGATAATAGCTTAATAATTTCAAACTCAATTTTAGTAAGATAAATAGGATTGTCATTAACTGATATTTCAAAAGCATCATAATCTATCACTAAGTCTTTATATCTTCTAATATTATTTATGTGATTAATATCACTTTGTTGGTTAAGTATATTTTTAATCCTTACCACCAACTCTTCCATATAAAAAGGTTTAGCTATATAATCTTTTGCCCCTAATGAAAAACATTTCAAACGTGTATCTAAATTATCTTTTGCAGTTAAAAAAATTATAGGAATGTCTGTAGATGAGATTTGCTCTGCAACAGTAAAACCATCTACATAAGGCATTTTAATATCTAATATTATTAGATTGATACTACTATTCAGTTTTTCTATCGCTTCTCTTCCATTGTATGCAACTAATGTATTAAAACCTTCTAGAAATAAGCTTTCTTGTATGAAAGAAACTATATTTTCTTCATCATCTACAATCATAATATTATATGTCATATTTAAAACCTCTTTTAAGATTTTTTATGTTTGGAATAATCACTATCAAGATTAGTATACTCATTATTAATTGTATATGTTTGACTTGAGTTGGAAAATTGAATGTTTCAGGAAAGAGGAACATAAAATTTAAATTTCTAAATCCTAAACAAATTAAAAAATATACCAATCCTAGCATGTATCCATTTAAAATATTATTGGTTAAAATACTTATTAATAAACAAATTGAACCAATGAAAATAGTACTTGTAAATGCGATAAATATATCCGTTAATCTAACTTGAGAATTAAATATCATAAGCATAATATAAGCAAAGATAGATAACAATAAAGTTACAACTAAAGTACTTACAATTCTAAATATAAAAATATATTGATAATCATATTTTTTTGTATTAATGAGTTCCGTGATATCATGATTTTTTTCGATTGAGAATAGCGTTGGAAATAGAACGATGCCCATAATACAAAATAATAACTCTAAATATTGTATAACACGATCATGATTTAAATTAGATATACCATTTAAGAACATACTAAATACAACAACGATGAAACAAACGATATAAAGGTTTAAAAGATTATTCTTTAAGTCTATTTCGAATAATTTTACCACCTGAAATGCCCCCCCTTCTTTTAATCCTAAATAAGTATATACTCATTATAAAAATGATTATGCTTACCATAAAATAGATAAATCTATTCATAATAAAATCATTAAAGTTATTATAAAAATGAATTGAATTAAATAGTGTATTATGTCTAGGGATATATAATGAACCATAAATCCCTTCTATACTTTTTGAACCTATATTTAAATTGATGAACCATATAAAAATTTGAACAATACACCCTATAAATGAACTAAATAAAATAGTCAACATCATACCCATCGCACTTGAAAGCGTTATGGTAGGTAAAGTCCATATGATAAGTATTTTATAAAATATTAAGAGGGATTGAATCGAGATAGAATGAACACTCGCAAGATTTATAACAAAATATATCGAAAATAGTAGCACCGGTAAAAATGACAACAGTATTACAGTGATAAATCTTACACTTATTAATTTCAAAGATGATATTTTTTTAGGATAGATGCTTTCAAAAGCTTTACTCTTACGATCTGATAAAAAAGTATATGCACCTAGAAAAAATGGTAAAATCCCTAAAACTATCCCCATTACATCCGAATAATAACGACTATATGCACCTAGATAAAGGTCTTTGTTTTTTATCGATTGTTTCTCTGATTGGAGTTCTTGCTTATTCATCGCTTTCTTCGAGTATAAATGTATATTATCTTCAGAATAATTCGATCCTGAGCCTATATATTCTGATATAGCATTTTTATATTTGTTAAAATCGTTATAGTTTTTACTGCTTTTCAATTTGAGGAATATGTCTTTTACTTCTCTTAATTCTTTTTTATTCAAGTTTTTTATTTTCAAAAATCCGAACTGATATGTTTTAAATTCATTACTTTTAATCTCTGTTTCCAAATCATCAATAATATTCTTTCGTATAATATTTTTATCATTTGTGTTCATAACGATTTCACCATCTTTGTAAATATCAGAATTAAGGTTAAAATCGATTATTTGTTGACAGTTTAAAAACCCAAAAATAAAGATGAGTAGTACATAAAAAATATATGTTTTACTAGTCACTATCTTTTTCATTTCTAGAGGTAGAAGTTTCATACACGCTCACCTCTATCTATTTTTTGTAAAAAGTACATATAGGCATCTTCAAAATCATGAGCAACTATCTCAGATCCATGTATCTTTTCATCTGATACAAAATGAACTTTCAAATGCCCTTGATATTCATTTATTTTAGTAATAAATACATTTTCCTTTCTAAATGAGATGAGTTCATTATTTGGGATAATAATGTCATAAACTTTATTATGAGCACTTTCAATCAAATCACTTATACTACCGGTATATTCAATTTTCCCCTTATCTAATATCGCGATATCTTTACATATTGATTCAATGTCACTCACAATATGCGTAGATATAATAACAATTTTATCTTCAGCCAAACCTGATAATAAATTTCGTAATCGAACTCTTTCCTCAGGGTCTAACCCGGCAGTCGGTTCATCTACTATAATTACTGATGGGTCGTGTATGATTGCTTGTGCAATGCCTAACCTTTTTTTCATACCTCCTGATAATCCTTTTACTTTTTTAGATTTATGTTCGAATAAATTCACTTTTTTCAACACTTCTTCTATATTACTATCTAGTGTATTTTTATTCATACCTGACAATATACCTAAGTAGTAAAGACACTCTTCAACCTTCATATTAGGATAAAAATCAAAATCTTGCGGCAAGTATCCTATCAACTCTCGTATTTTCTCGGTCTTTTCTAGTGGAATATCGTTAATGACAACTGATCCTTCACTTAATTTGAGAATAGTTGCGATAATCTTCATCAACGTCGACTTCCCTGAACCATTTCGACCAAGAATACCAAACATACCATTTTCAATAACTAAATTAACGTCGTTCAACGCCTTCTTTTTATTATCATATATTTTACTTACATTTTTAATAACTATTTTATTCATCGTATACTCCTCCTTTATTTTAAAGATAACAAATACATATCAACTAATTATCAATTTTTTATAAGTTACATATCTTACATATTGCTCTTTAAAAAAATTCTCAATATTTTGTTCTAATTAATGAATTAATAAGCTAATACAAAAGGATTAGGTAAAAAAGCACCTCTCGGATATTTTCGAGAAGTGCTGTAAACGAATCTTCAATTGAACACACATTGCTGACCCAATTTGCGTACCAAATCTGTAGACGAACAAAAAACCACTCTCCAGCAATGCTGAAGAGTGGTTTCAAAGTTCTTATGGAACACAAACTGTCTACGCCAGTTTGCGTTCCGAATCTGTAAGCGAACAAGTTCGCAACAGCTTCGGCAATTAACGTTTTGAGAACTGTGGTGAACGACGAGCGCCTTTAAGACCTGGTTTTTTACGTTCAAAAAACTTTAGGATTTCTTACAGTTGTATAGACCGTCGTAAGCCTTGATATTAAAGGATTTCTGATTTTTTCAATTGCATAGAATTGCATCAAATATCACTTAAGGGTAACTAAAGGGTTACTAAATAAACTGCTGGCCGGTGGTTCTATAAATTCAAATTTCTAATCATTTCTTTTAATTCATCTAACATTAAGCTTTTTAATCTATCTGGTGATTTAATCTTTGCGTGCTTACCAAATTTCATAAATAAATCTTTTATATATAATAATTCTGATTCATCCACATACATATCTATATAGGCATTACTTTCGTCAATCACTATTAAATTCTCACTAATCCAATATTCATCTTTAGCTTTTAATATGCCTATTTCATCGAATTCAATTTTTAGATTAACTTTGTTTTCAATATTGTGGTTATCACTTTTATTAAAGAAGCTTTCTAAATCCCAATCAGAAGTATACTTTTCTTCCGTATAATAAATATTCTTAATCCTATCTACTCTAAATACTCGTATACTTTTTTTCAAAGTATCATATGATGAAAGAAACCAATCTCCTTTATACGTATATAAGCCAAATGGTACGACTTCCCTATCTGACTTACCTTTACTAGAATGATATGAAAAGTTGATAATCTTGTTTTCAATGCACGAATGTATTAAATTTTTTGTATCAATTTCTATGATATTTTTAGGCGGATTCCAAAATTTAAGATGCTTTACATACGTATCAATCATTCTTTTTGAGTCATCAGGAAATGAAATATACAGCTTATTTTTTACTGACTCTACATCAATATCAAAAGGTAAGTTTGAATGATAATTAAGTGATTGAAAAGTAAAATATATTGCGATTGCTTCTTCTTCATTAAAAGTAATTGGTGGTAATAATCTATTTTCAAGTACTCTATATCCCCCGTGCTTTCCTTGTTCAGTATATATAGGAATACCCATGTCACTTAATTCTAATAAATATCTATGAGCGGTTCTTATAGAAATATCAAATGTTTCAGCTATTTCTCGAGCAGTGAACTGTCGTTTATTATTTACATACATGATCATATCAAATATCTTTTTTACTTTAGAAATAAGAATACCTCCCCTATCCATGCCAACTTTCGTCATGTTTATAAAGTAATATTACTATATAAACATTAAAGGAGGAATCGTTATGAAAGCGATTATGCAAAATGAATTTGGAAATGAACAAACGCTATATCTTGGTGACATAGAAATTCCTGAATTATCTCAAGATGAAGTGTTAATAAAACTTTCGTATGTTGGCATTGGCCAATGGGATATATTTGAAAGAGAAGGTGGTTATGAAAAATTATTAAATCTTAACTCAAAATTTCCATATATTTTAGGTTCTGAAGGTGTTGGAGAAATCATTAAAGTTGGTAATGAAGTAACTCATTATAAAATTGGAGATATCGTTAACGCCGTCAAATTTTTAAATAAAAAAGGTGGATTCTATGCAGAATACGTTATCATACCTGTAGATTTTATATATAAAAAACCAGAATATCTTTCTATAGATCAATCTTCTTCAATATCTGGTGTTGGACTTACAGCATTTAGAGGTATAATTGATGTATTACAGGCAAAAAATGATGATGATATACTAATTTTTGGAGCAAGTGGTGGTGTCGGACATATCGCTGTTCAAATAGCACAATCATTAGGAGCAAATGTATATGCAGTAGCTTCTGGTACGGATGGTGTTGAAGCAATAAAAAAATTAGGAATTAAGTATGTTGTTGATGGTAAAGCCCGTAGTTCTGAAGAATGCATGTCATCATTTAATATTAATCATTTTGATAAAGCCTTTTATACTGCTGGAGGTAACCTAGCAAATGATTTATCTAAATATGTTAAACAAGAAGGGACAATTGTTTACCCAAATGGAATTGATGAAATCGATTCATCCTTGTGTTTAGCAAGAATACAATCCTATTATGCAGATATTGATACATCATTAATTAAAGATTTTTCTGAATGGGTTAATAAAAATAAACCTAAAGTATATATTGAAAAAGTGTTTGATATGGATGAATTCATTTTAGCGCATAAGATGTTGACAGAGCATTACGTTGGAAAATTATGTTTTAAGTTGAAATAAATTAATTTCTATTAATAAATCAAAAAGCCATTCTCGAATATATTCGAGAATGGCTATAAACGTGTATTCAATTGAACACAAATCGCTGACGCAATTTGCGTACCAAATCTGTAAGCGAACAAGTTCGCAACAGCTTTGGCAATTAACGTTTTGAGAACTGTGGTGAACGACGAGCGCCTTTAAGACCTGGTTTTTTACGTTCTTTCATACGTGGGTCACGTGTTAACATGCCTGCACGTTTTAATGAACCACGGTACTCAGGATCCGCTTCTAATAACGCACGAGAAATACCATGACGGATTGCTTGTGCTTGTCCTGTTAAACCGCCACCTTTAACGTTTACTAAAACGTCATAGTTACCTTTAGTTTCAGTAATATCAAATGGTTGGTTTAAGTCTAAAATTAATGATTCGAATGGTAAGTAGTCACGTACGTCACGGTTGTTGATTGTGATATTTCCTTCACCAGGAATTAAACGAACACGTGCTACTGAATGTTTACGACGGCCTGTGCCTTTATATTCAACTTGTGCCAATGTATTGTCCTCCTCTTAATTAACCACGTAACTCGTAGTTTTCAGGTTGTTGTGCTGTATGTGGATGCTCTGCTCCAGCATATACATGTAATTTCTTGAACATTTTGTCCCCTAAAGAACCTTTTGGTAACATTCCTTTAATAGATGTTTCCATTAAACGTACTGGGTTTTTCTCACGTAATTCACCAGCAGAGATAGATTTTAATCCACCTGGGTGATTTGAGTGACGGTAGTAAATTTTGTCTTCAGCTTTGTTTCCTGATAAGTAGATTTTTTCAGCGTTAATTAAGATAACGTGATCTCCACAATCTACGTGTGGTGTGAATGTTGGTTTATGTTTACCGCGTAAGATTGATGCAACTTCTGATGAAAGGCGACCCATAGTCTCTCCTTCAGCATCAATTACGTACCACTTGCGCTCAATGTTTGCTTCGTTTGCCATAAATGTTTGACGCATTATATTTTCCTCCTAAAATAAAAAAAATTCCCTCTAAATCCTGCTTATATATCTGTAACACAATAAGTTTCCGGGGCTTATTGTAGTGGTTGATATTAAACAATACCGTTGTCTATCTTATAACATTTTTAGGGTGTTTGTCAATCGTATTCCAAAATTCTTTTCATTTATTTTTATGTTTGTCCGTTATAAAGGACGTTCTGTTTCCGGTGTGATATTTCTTCTGGTTGGTTTAAGCACGATTGGCGTATCTTGCGGGATATCCTGTGCTAATGTTTCAGGTGTTAAATATATTTTTTCTAGGTACAACCCTTCAGCTGGTGCAGTCTTTCCTGCTTTTCTTCTGTCACTTGCTTGTATGATGTGAGGTATTTCGTCGCCTTGTCTAATGCCTCGTCCGACATCCATCAGGAAGTGCACCATGATGCGCACCATATTATACAGAAAGCCGTTTCCAATCACGAAAAATTCATATCCTTCTTCAGTTGCTGTCACTGTAAATTGATACATCGTACGTTCTCTATTTTCAATTTCAGTCTTTGCTGAACAGAATGATGTAAAGTCATGTGTCCCTAAAAAATATTGTGCGGCTGCATTCATTTTATCAACATCAAGTGTGTCTGTAATATGCGTCTCCAGTCCTTTTTTCAGAACATTTCTATGCGGTGCTACGTATACCTTATAGCGATAAGCTTTACCTACACAGTCGTAACGTGAATGAAAGTCATTATTGATTTTAGTGACTTGGGTAATATAGATATCATCAGGCAATGCTGAATTAAAGGCATGCTGCCACTTATCTGTTGTCAGTACGAGCGGTGTATCGAAGTGAACATACTGCATTAATGCATGCACTCCTTTATCCGTTCTTGAAGATGGATGAATACGTACAAAGTCTTTGTGCATGCGCTTTAATATACGTTCCAGTTCATATTGCACCGTACGTCCTTCATTTTGTATTTGAAAGCCTTGGAATCCAGCTCCGTTGTATGAAATTTGTAGCAAAATGCGTTCCATCTATGTCATGCTCCTTAAATAAAATATAATCATGGCTATCGGTATCAATGTTAATAGTGCGAGGGTATCATTCAGCTGCCACTCAAGTTTCCTGTATTTCGTTCTTCCAATATCGCCTTTGTACCCTCGAACGTCCATCGCTACTGCCAGATCATCGGCTCGTTTAAATGCAGATACAAAGAGCGGGATCAGTAACGGACCGATTGCTTTAATTCTTTGTAATCCACTGCCACTACTGATATCACTACCTCTTGATATTTGAGCTTTCATTACTTTATCCGTCTCATCCATTAACGTCGGGATAAATCTTAAGGCTATCGACATCATCATTGCAAGTTCATGTACGGGTAATTTAATTTTCTTAAGTGGATTTAATATATTTTCAATCGCATCGGTTAATGCAATCGGACTTGTCGTAAGTGTCATCACTGTAGACAGAAAAATGATTAATATAAATCGAAATGAAATCATTATCCCCATACGTACTCCGTCCATTTGAATATTAAAGATACCCCAGTCAAATAACGTTCTGCCACCCTTCGTTAGAAAGACATGCATGAGAAATGTAAATATAATTAAGAATAGTATCGGCTTAATCCCGTTGAATACAAACATAAATTTAAGGTTTGATAGTTTTATAATGAAAAATACAAGTACAAATCCAAATAAATAGCTATACCAGTTATCCATAAAGAAAATAAGTATTGTCATGACAAATACAAATAATAATTTCATTCTGGGGTCTAGTGTATGTACATAAGATTGAATGGGCACATATCTACCTAAAATCATTTTATCAAGCATGCTGTTCTCTCCATTCGCGATACATCGCATTAAAGTCTTCAATCGTTAACGCAGTATGGGGTAAGCGTGTTTGATACTTTGCTTCAAACTTTCTTTGAAGTTGTGTTATTTGTGGTGGGTGAATACCGTAATGCGTTAAATCTTTCAAAAATATGTGCTCGGGCGTTCCTTCATCAACCAACTTACCTTGGTACATCACATAAATATAATCACTAAGCGCTGCCTGATCCATTTGATGCGTTACAAGAACCACGGCTATATTACGTGCCTGTTGCAACTGATGAAACATATCCATAATTTCCTTTTGTCCTCTAGGATCCAGTCCTGCAGTCGGTTCATCAAGAATTAATACATCCGGTTCCATCGCGAGCACTCCCATAATCGCAACACGTCTCATTTGTCCACCAGATAGTTCAAATGGGCTCTTCTCTAATAGAGTATCATCCATCCCAAAAAGCTCAAATAGTCCGCGTGCACGTCTCTCAGCTTCATCTACGGGTACACCATAGTTCAGTGGTCCGAACATAATATCTTTCAGTACAGTCTCTTCGAATAACTGCTGCTCTGAGAATTGGAATACCATCCCAACTTTCTTTCTGATATGACGTAGGTGTTTATTTTTCGATTTACGATTTATTACCTGTCCCTCGATATCTATATAACCTTCAGTCGGTTTAATGAGTGCATTCATATGCTGTATCACTGTTGATTTACCTGAACCTGTGTGACCGATAATACTATAAAATTTATTATCTTCTATTTGCATATCAATATCTGTCAGTGCTCTTACTTCAAAAGGAGTATGTTCAGCATAATGATAGCCTACATTATATAATTGTAAACTCATAGCTTATCTAACAACTCCTCTTGACTAATTAATGCGTTGTCACCAAATATGATACGATTTACCTTCATCTCAAAAGGAAGATCTAAACCGATATCAATCAGTGTGTCAGCTTGCTGATATATTGCTTCTGGTGTACCAGATAATATGGCTTCTCCTTGATTCATCACAATGATTTTATCACTCGACAAAGTTTCTTCCAGATGATGCGTAATGTGTATCACTGTAAGCTGATATTCATCTTTTAAATATTTTAAAATATTCAGGATTTCAATACGACCTTCAGGATCTAACATAGACGTTGCTTCATCAAGTATAATAATCTCTGGTTGCAAGGCCATTACACCTGCAATGGCTACCCGTTGTTTCTGTCCTCCTGATAAATGATGTGGCTCATGTCTTTTTAAATGCACCATATTCACACTTTGTAGTGCCGAATCTACTCTTCTATGCATTTCGTCGTAAGGAACACCATGGTTTTCTAAACCAAATGCTATATCATCTTCAACAGTCGCCCCTACAAACTGATTATCCGGATTTTGAAATACAATACCTATATATTTATGAACCGATTGTATGGTCTCTTCATTAAGAACGAGCTGGTTGACGCTTATCCTACCCTCCTGCATTGTCTCAATTCCACATAACAACTTTACAAGGGTCGATTTCCCTGAACCATTATGACCCACAATAGAAACCCATTCATTCTTATTTATAGACATAGAAAGATTGCGAATTGCCGGAACGTTTTGGTCTTCATATGCAAATGTTACATTACTCACTTGAATTATCGGTTCCATGCAATTCACCTTTCAATTAAAATTTGTTAATGATATATTTCATCCTCTGTTAATTACTTATACCATAAATGATTAACACAAGACAAAATGTCTGTATATAAATAAAAAACCCGGTATACCGGATTTAATAATGAAAAAAGCGCGCACTCCGCCTAGAGGTCACGCAAAACGTTATTCTATTATGGCGAAGTACTCTGAGCTAGACAATATCTGTGTGTGGCAAACATTATCGTTGCACTCATTTGCTTGTGTGTGTATGTGTAAGATAAGTGATCCCTATAAAATGTTAATTATGATTATACTAATTCGATGATAACCATTTCTGAACCGTCTCCACGACGAGGTCCAACTTTCATAATTCTAGTATATCCACCTTGACGCTCATTGTAACGAGGAGCAATGTCAGAGAATAATTTTTGAATTGCGAATTGTGTAGTTTCATCTTCGTTTAAGATTTCAACACGACGTAAAACTTCAGCTGCTTGACGGCGAGCATGTAAGTCTCCACGTTTACCTAAAGTAATTAATTTTTCTACGATTTTACGTAATTCTTTTGCGCGTGCTTCAGTCGTTTCGATTCGCTCGTTAACGATTAAAGAAGTTGCTAAATCGCGTAACATAGCTTTACGTTGATCTGATGTACGACCTAATTTTCTGTAACCCATGAATCGTAACCTCCTTTAACTAGTCTTCTTTTCTTAATCCAAGACCTAAGTCTTCTAATTTAAATTTAACTTCTTCTAAAGACTTGCGTCCTAAGTTACGAACTTTCATCATATCAGCTTCTGATTTGTCGGCTAATTCCTGAACAGAATTAATACCTGCACGTTTCAGACAGTTATAAGAACGAACTGATAAATCAAGTTCTTCAATCGACATTTCAAGTACTTTTTCTTTGTGATCTTCTTCTTTTTCAATCATGATTTCAGCATTTTGTGCTTCATCAGTTAAGTCAACAAAGATATTTAAGTGTTCTGTCATAATCTTCGCACCTAAAGAAATAGCTTCTTGTGGTGTTAATGATCCGTCAGTCCAAACATCTAAAGTTAATTTATCAAAGTTAGTACTTTGACCAACACGTGTGTTTTCTACAGTGTAGTTCACGCGCTCAACTGGTGTATAGATTGAATCAACTGGAATTACGCCAATTGGTAAATCACTTGTGTTATTATCTTCAGCTAAAGTGTAACCGCGTCCTGCATTTGCAACCAAACGCATTTTTAAGTGTCCACCTTTAGATACTGTTGCAATTTTTAAATCTGGATTTAAAATTTCAACATCGCTGTCATGCATAATATCTTTCGCAGTAACAACACCTTCATCTTTTACATCAATTTCTAGCGTTTTATCTTCATCAGAGTAAATTTTAAGCGCAAGCTTTTTGATGTTCATGATCATTGTTGTGACATCTTCCACTACATTCTCAACACTTGAGAATTCATGTAAGACACCTTCGATTTCAATATTCTTAACAGCCGCACCTGGTAATGAAGATAATAGGATACGACGTAAGGAGTTACCTAATGTTGTACCATAACCACGTTCTAACGGTTCAACTACGAATTTACCGAATTTAGAATCTTCACTAATTTCAACTGTCTCAATTCTAGGCTTTTCGATTTCAATCATGTAATAATCCTCCTTCAACAACGTCGAATAATTTTATTTTAGTTCCATATACTATTATAAGTGTCTTTGATACTAATTGAAAATTATACGCGACGACGTTTCGGTGGACGACAACCGTTATGTGGTACTGGTGTAACGTCTTTAATCGCTGTGATTTCTAAACCAGCTGATTGTAACGCACGAATTGCTGCTTCACGACCTTGACCAGGTCCTTTTACAGTAACTTCTACAGTTTTTAAACCATGTTCCATAGCTGCTTTTGAAGCAGTTTCAGATGCCATTTGAGCTGCGAATGGTGTAGATTTACGAGAACCTCTGAAACCTAACGCACCAGCAGATGACCATGATAAAGCATTACCGAATTCATCAGTAATTGTTACGATTGTATTGTTGAATGTTGAACGGATGTGTGCAACACCAGACTCAATATTCTTTTTAACTCTACGCTTACGTGATACTTGTTTACGTGCCATTTAGCTCACTCCTTTACTTATTATTTCTTCTTGTTAGCAACGGTCTTAACTGGACCTTTACGAGTACGTGCATTGTTCTTAGTATTTTGTCCACGAGTTGGTAAACCACGACGGTGACGAATACCTCTGTATGATGCGATTTCCATTAAACGTTTGATGTTTAAGTTAACTTCACGGCGAAGGTCACCTTCAACTTTATATCCATCAACCTCTTCACGGATTCTGTTTAATTCTTCTTCTGTTAAATCGCGCACACGAGTACTCTCGTCAACATTAGCTGCTGCTAATATTTTTTGTGCTGAAGTTTTACCAATACCATAAACGTAAGTTAAAGCGATAACTACGCGTTTCTCACGTGGTACGTCTACACCTGCGATACGTGCCATTTATATTGCACCTCCTGTTTTCTTATCCTTGTTTTTGTTTGTGTTTTGGATTTTCACAAATTACCATTACTTTACCTTTTCTGCGAATAACTTTACATTTTTCACAAATGGGTTTTACTGATGGTCTAACTTTCATGTTTCTTACCTCCTAATTTAATATTGGAGTTCTTATTATTTATAACGATACGTAATGCGTCCACGTGTAAGATCATATGGACTCATTTCAACTGTTACTTTGTCGCCAGGTAGAATACGGATGTAGTTCATACGAATTTTACCGCTAACATGCGCTAAGATCTCATGACCATTTTCTAATTCTACTTTAAACATTGCATTTGGTAAAGTATCTAATACAGTACCTTCTAATTCAATTACATCTTGTTTAGCCATTTTCAAATTCCCCCTTTTTATCAAGATTCCGAAATTCGAGCGGTATATTTTTGCAAAACGTAACGTAATTTAGCGTCTGTTACAAAACCTGCTTCAGAAATACTCGATTTAATTTCAGGTGAGTGTACTTCACTTAGTATTAAATGCGACAGGTTCTTTTTCTTTGGATATTCATAAGTCCGTTTATCTCCGTCTGCAACAAGTACAAATCGATGATCGATAATAGCAATAATGACTCCAGGTAACCCTTTATCTTTGCCACGATTACTCGTAACAATTTGACCAATACTAACTTGATTCAACTGATCACATCCACTTAAGCAACTCACCAGAGAGGTGAATCTCGGTAAACGATTAAAGCTGATTTAATACATTCTCAACTTCAGTTGTAACATCCTTAATATCTTTCGAACCATCAACATTGAAAAGCACGCCTTGTTTCGTATAGAAATCAATTAATGGTTTCGTTTGTTTAATGTTAACGTCTAAACGTGTACGAACTGTTTCAGGATTATCATCTGCACGTTGATATAACTTACCACCATCAATATCACAAATACCATCTACTTTGGGTGGATTAAATACTAAATGATAAGTTGTCCCACAAGTTTCGCAAATACGACGACCCGTTAAACGGTTCATCAATTCTTCTTCCTGTACGTCAATGTTAATTACGCCTTCAATCTTACGATCAACTGCAGCTAACATTTCATTTAAAGCAACAGCTTGTTCAACTGTTCTCGGGAAACCATCTAGTAAAAATCCGCGCTTAGCATCTTCTTCTAACAATCTTTCACGAACGATACCAATTGTTACTTCATCTGGAACAAGTTCGCCGTTATCCATGTAAGACTTTGCTTTTTGACCAAGCTCAGTATTATTTTTGATAGCTGCACGGAACATATCTCCAGTAGAAATATGAGGAATTGGGTATTTCTTAATAATTTCACTCGCTTGAGTTCCCTTACCTGCACCAGGTAAGCCCATTAAAATGATATTCATAAAATGCCCTCCAGACATTAACGTCTTTTAAAACCTTTATATTCACGTTGACCAAGTTGAGCCTTTAACTGAGCAATAGTCTCTAATGCTACCCCTATTACGATTAATAAACTTGTCCCACCAATACGAAGTGATTGAGGTAAGTTTAAGAAATCTGAAACAAGTAATGGTAACACGGCGATACCTGCTAAGAATAAAGAACCAACAAAAGTTAAACGATAAAGAACTTTTGTAATATAGTTTTGAGTGTTCTTACCAGGACGAATACCCGGTACGTAACTACCCTGTTTTCTTAAGTTGTCAGCCATTTGTTCAGGATTAACTTGAACAAATGCATAAAAGTAAGCAAATGCAATAATTAAAATTACATATACAATCATACCAATCGGCTGTGCCGGATCAGAATGTGCAGCTAATGATTTTGCCCAATCTGCTTTAGGGAAGAGTAATTGTAACGTCTTCGGAAGCATGAAAAATGCCATTGCAAAGATAACTGGAATAACCCCAGCAGCATTTACTTTTAACGGTAAGAACGTTGCTTGTGGTGCTAAACGGTTACCTGTTGTACGTTTGGCATATTGAATTGGAATTTTACGCACAGCTTGTAATACAAATACTGCAAACGCAGTAAGTAAAATCATACCAATGAAGATACCAATCGCTTCTAAAATAGCCATTGTCGTGTCGTTACTACCAACAAATGTTTGTTGATAATATTGAATTAACGCTGGCGGTATTGAAGAAAGAATCCCACCGAAGATGATAATAGAAATACCATTACCAACACCGTGTTGAGTAATCTGTTCACCTAACCACATTAAAAATGCAGTACCTGCAGTTAACACGATAGCGATAAGAATAAAGTTCCAAATACTTGTGTTCGTGATCAACTGACCACCTAACATGTTGTTGAAGCTATAACTCATCCCAAATCCTTGAATAAAGGCTAATACAATTGTGAAGTATCTCGTAAATTGCGTAAGCTTTTTACGACCCACTTCACCTTGTTTTGACCATTCAGTAAACTTAGGTACAACATCCATCTGTAGCAACTGAACTACGATTGAAGCTGTGATATAAGGCATTATCCCCATTGCAAGAATAGAGAAGTTTTGTAGTGCGCCTCCTCCAAATGTATTCATTAAGTCAGTGATACCTTTGTTCGCCTGACTTTCGAAAGCAGTTGGATTCACACCTGGAACAGGTATATACGTTCCGATTTTAAAGATAATTAACATTGCGAGTGTAAAGATGATTTTGCTACGTATTTCTTTGACTTTAAAGAAACTTACAAGCGTATCAAACATTAGATCACCTCTGTAGTTCCGCCCTTACCTTCAATTGCTTCTTTAGCTGAAGCTGAAAATTTATGAGCTTTTACTGTTAACTTTGCTGTTAATTCACCATTACCAAGAATTTTGATACCTGATTTTTCGTTAGAAACAACACCTGATTCAATTAATAAAGCTGGTGTTACTTCAGTACCATCTTCAAAACGATTTAATTGATCTAAGTTAACAATCGTGTAGTCTTTGCGGTTGATGTTAGTAAATCCGCGTTTTGGTAAACGACGGAATAAAGGTAATTGTCCACCTTCAAAGCCTAAACGTACTCCACCACCTGAACGTGCTTTTTGACCTTTGTGTCCACGTCCACTTGTTTTACCATTACCTGAAGCCATACCGCGACCAACACGGTTGCGTTCTTTACGAGCGCCTTCAACTGGTTTCATTTCATGTAATTTCATTTCGGCACCTCCTTATTCCTAAAATATTATGCTTCTGTTACTGTCACTAAGTGACTTACTTTGTTAATTTGCCCACGAATCGCAGGGTTGTCATCAACTTCAACTGTTTGATGCATTTTGTTAAGCCCTAAAGCTTTAACAGTTTTACGTTGTGTTTCAGGACGACCGATAATACTACGAGTGAGGGTGATTTTAATTTTAGCCATTGTTTATGCCCTCCTTAATTGTATAATTCTTCGACTGATTTACCACGTAATTTTGCAACATCTTCAGCAACTTTAAGTTCTTTTAAACCTTGAACAGTAGCGCGAACCATGTTGATTGGTGTGTTTGAACCTAATGATTTACTTAAGATATCAGTGATACCAGCTAATTCTAACACGGCACGAACTGGACCACCAGCGATAACTCCCGTACCAGGTGCTGCAGGTTTGATTAATACGCTTCCTGCTCCGAATCTACCTGTAACTTCGTGAGGTGTAGTACCTTTCACACGAGGAACAGTGATTAAGTTTTTCTTAGCATCTTCGATTGCTTTTTTAATCGCTTCAGGTACTTCTTGAGCTTTACCAGTACCGAAACCAACGCGACCATTTTTGTCTCCAACAACTACTAAAGCAGTGAAACGCATACGACGTCCACCCTTAACAACTTTAGATACACGGTTGATGGTAACTACGCGTTCTTCAAATTCTTTAACTTCTTTTTCACGACGCATTAAGAGTTCCTCCTTTTATTAAAATTCTAAACCGTTTTCGCGTGCTGCATCAGCTAATGCTTTTACACGTCCGTGGAATAAATATCCTCCGCGGTCGAATACAACTGCTTTAACGCCTTTTTCTACTGCTAATTTCGCAACGGCTTCACCGACTTTAGCTGCTGCTTCAACGTTTGAAGTAGTTTCTAAGCCTAAACCTTTATCTTGTGTTGATGCTTGCGCTAAAGTTACACCTTTAACGTCATCAATCACTTGTGCGTAAATGTGTTTGTTTGAACGGTATACGTTTAAACGAGGACGCTCAGTAGTACCAGCTAATCTGCTACGTACACGAGCATGTCTTTTCATACGCACTTTGTTCTTATCGATTTTAGTGATCATGAATATTCTCCTTTCCTATTTTAGAGATTACTTACCAGTTTTACCTTCTTTACGACGAACATATTCGCCTTCGTAACGTACACCTTTACCTTTATAAGGCTCTGGAGGACGAGTAGCACGGATATTTGAAGCGATTGCTCCAACACGCTCTTTAGAAATACCTTCAACTTTTACTTTCGTATTTTTATCAACTGATAAAGTAATTCCTTCTTCAGCTACGATTTCAATTGGGTGAGAGTATCCAACGTTTAAGATTAAGTTTTTACCTTGCATTTGAGCACGGTAACCAACCCCGATTAATTCTAAGTTCTTTTCGAATCCTTTTGAAACACCTTCAACCATGTTAGCGATTAAAGCACGAGTTGTTCCGTGGATTGTTTTATGAGCTTTAGAATCAGATGGACGAACTACTTCTAAAGTATTGTCTTCTAATTTATATGTCATTTCTTCGTTAAATGTATTAGTTAATTCACCTTTAGGTCCTTTAACTGTTACAGTATTACCGTCGATTTTGATTTCAACCCCAGCTGGGATTTCGATAATCTTCTTACCAACACGACTCATAAGTCGGCACCTCCTTCTTTAATAATTCTTACCAGATGTAAGCTAATACTTCTCCACCAATGTTACGTTGACGCGCTTCTTTATCAGTTAAAACACCTTCTGAAGTAGAAACTAATGCAATACCTAAACCATTTAATACTTTTGGTAATTCATCAGCTTTAGCGTATACACGTAAACCAGGTTTTGAGATACGTTTTAAACCAGTGATAACACGTTCGTTGTTAGCACCGTATTTTAAGAACATACGGATAACACCTTGTTTATCATCTTCAATATATTCAACACTTTTAACGAATCCTTCACGTTTAAGGATTTCAGCGATTTCTTTTTTGATGTTTGATGCAGGTAATTCTAATTTCTCGTGACGTACCATGTTTGCGTTACGTACGCGAGTTAGCATATCTGCGATTGGATCTGACATAGTCATTTAAATATCCTCCTTTCAGGTTTAAATTTTACCAGCTTGCTTTTTTAACGCCAGGAATCTGACCTTTATAAGCTAATTCACGGAAACAAATACGGCAAAGTTTAAATTTGCGTAAAACTGAGTGTGGACGTCCGCAACGTTCACAACGAGTGTATTCTTGAACTTTAAATTTTTGTTTACGCTGTTGTTTAGCGATCATTGATTTTTTAGCCACTAAATTTAGCCTCCTTTTATATTAGAGATTACTTTTGAAATGGCATACCGAATTGTGTTAACAATTCACGAGCTTCCTCGTCAGTGTTAGCAGTAGTTACGATAACGATATCCATTCCGCGTGTTTTACTTACTTTATCATAATCGATTTCAGGGAAAATTAATTGTTCTTTAACGCCAAGTGTGTAGTTACCACGGCCGTCAAACGCTTTGTTTGAAATACCACGGAAGTCACGTACACGAGGTAATGAAACGTTTACTAATTTATCAAAGAATTCGTACATTCTTTCTCCACGTAAAGTAACTTTTGCCCCGATTGGCATACCTTCACGTAAACGGAATGTCGCGATTGATTTTTTAGCACGAGTAACCATTGGTTTTTGACCAGTGATAGCTTGTAATTCTTCAACTGCTGAGTCTAAAACTTTAGAGTTTTGAACAGCGTCACCGATACCCATGTTTACTACGATTTTTTCGATTTTTGGTACTTCCATCACTGATGCGTAATTAAATTTCTTCATCATTTCAGGTGAGATTTCTTTAATGAATTTTTCTTTTAAACGTGTTTGTGTCAATGTGAGAACCTCCTTCCAGATAATTATTTAATGATTTCTCCAGATTTCTTAGCTACACGTACTTTCTTGCCATCTTCTATTTTCGTACCAACACGTGTTGGTTTGTTTGTTTTTGGGTCAATTAACATTACATTTGAAACGTGAATTGCAGCTTCAAATTCAACGATGCCGCCTTCAGGATTCATTTGAGTAGGTTTTTGGTGTTTTTTCACGATGTTAACACCTTCAACAACTACGCGATCTTTTTTAGGAAGAGCTTCAATTACTGTTCCTGTTTTACCTTTATCTTTACCTGTGATAACGATAACTTTGTCGCCTTTTTTAATATGCATGTCGTAGACACCTCCTCTTGATTTTGTGTTTTATTATAATACTTCAGGTGCTAATGAAACGATTTTCATGAAGTTACCTTCACGTAATTCACGTGCAACAGGTCCGAAGATACGAGTTCCACGAGGTCCTTTGTCATCACGGATGATAACACAAGCGTTTTCGTCAAATTTGATGTATGAACCGTCGTTACGACGTACACCAGATTTAGTACGAACGATAACAGCTTTAACAACGTCACCTTTTTTAACAACGCCACCTGGTGTAGCATTTTTAACTGTACATACGATTACGTCACCGATGTTAGCTGTTTTACGACCAGATCCGCCTAATACTTTAATAGTTAATACTTCACGAGCACCAGAGTTGTCTGCTACTTTTAAGCGTGATTCTTGTTGGATCATTCGAGTTACCTCCTTTATCTAATTTACTTATTAAATGATAATTGATTCTTCAACAACTTCTACTAAACGGAAGCGTTTTGTAGCTGATAAAGGACGTGTTTCCATAATCTTAACGATATCGCCCATTTTAGCTGTGTTGTTTTCATCATGTGCTTTATATTTTTTTGAGTACTTTACACGTTTACCGTATAAAGAATGAGTTTTGTAAGTTTCAACTAATACAGTGATTGTTTTATCCATTTTGTCAGATACTACTTTACCTGTATAAACTTTACGGTCGTTTCTTTCGCTCACAAGAGTTCCCTCCTATTCCTTAAAAATTATTTTTGTTCAGTTTTTTGTTGCTCGATTTCTCTTTCACGTACAACAGTTTTCATACGCGCGATTGATTTTTTCACTTCGCGAATACGTGCTGTATTTTCAAGTTGACCTGTAGCTAACTGAAAGCGTAGGTTGAAAAGTTCCTCTTTAAGCGATTTTACTTTAGTTTCAATTTCAGAAGTGGTTAAATCTCTAATTTCCTTAGCTTTCATTTGTGTCACCACCCAATTCTTCACGTTTTACAAACTTAGTTTTCACTGGAAGTTTGTGAGATGCTAAACGTAATGCTTCACGAGCTACTTCTTCTGATACACCCGCGATTTCGAACATAATACGTCCAGGTTTTACTACTGCTACCCATCCTTCAACTGCACCTTTACCAGAACCCATACGTACTTCTAAAGGTTTTTTAGTATATGGTGTGTGAGGGAAGATTTTAATCCAAACTTTCCCGCCACGTTTCATGTAACGAGTCATTGCAATACGAGCTGATTCAATTTGACGAGAAGTGATCCAAGCTGCTGTAGTTGCTTGTAAACCAAATTCACCAAATGTTACTTCGTTTCCGCCTTTTGAACGACCAGTTGTTTTAGGTCTATGTTGACGACGGTATTTTACACGTTTAGGTAATAACATTATTATTTTCCTCCTTCACTAGACTTCTTTGTAGGAAGAACTTCACCACGATAGATCCATACTTTAACACCTAATTTACCGTAAGTAGTGTCTGCTTCTGCATGTGCATAATCGATGTCAGCACGTAATGTATGAAGTGGAACAGTTCCTTCTGAATATTGTTCAGCACGCGCGATATCTGCGCCGCCTAAACGACCTGATACTTGAGTTTTGATACCTTTAGCACCTAACTTCATAGCACGACCGATAGCTTGTTTTTGAGCACGACGGAAAGATACACGGTTTTCTAATTGACGTGCGATGTTTTCCGCAACTAATGTAGCGTCCATATCAACTTTCTTGATTTCTATAACGTTGATGTGTACACGTTTACCAGTTAAGTTGTTTAAAGCGTTACGTAATTTTTCAATTTCTGAACCGCCTTTACCGATAACCATACCAGGTTTACCAGTGTGGATAGCGATGTTAACACGATTCGCTGCGCGTTCGATTTCTACACGAGAAACAGAAGCGTCTTTTAAGTTTTCTGCGATATATTTACGAACTTTTAAGTCTTCGTGTAATAGAGTAGCGAAATCTTTTTCTGCATACCATTTCGCATCCCAGTCACGAATGATTCCGACACGAAGTCCGATAGGATTAATTTTTTGACCCACTGTATTCCCTCCTTAATGAGATAATAATTATTTAGCTTCTTCTGTAGTTACTTCTTTTTTTGAAGATTTAACTTCTTTTTCACCAACAACGATAGTGATGTGGCTTGTACGTTTGTTAATCGCACTTGCACGACCTTGTGCACGTGGACGGAAACGTTTTAAAGTTGGTCCTTCATTTGCATAAGCTTCTTTAACGATTAAAGTATCAATATTCATATCGTAGTTGTGCTCAGCGTTAGCTAAAGCTGACATTAATAACTTTTCAACTACTGGTGATGATGCTTTGTTTGTTAATTTTAAAATAGCAATAGCTTCCGCTACTTCTTTACCTCTGATAAGATCTAAAACTAATCTCACTTTACGAGGTGCGATTCTGATTGTTCTTGCAACCGCTTTTGCTTCCATGGTTATTCCTCCTTATTTGAAATTAGCGTTTAGTTTTCTTGTCGTCTGCACCGTGACCTTTGTAAGTACGAGTTGGTGCGAATTCACCTAATTTATGTCCAACCATATCTTCAGTTACGTATACAGGTACGTGTTTACGACCATCGTATACTGCGATAGTGTGTCCAATGAAATTCGGGAAAATTGTAGAGCGACGAGACCAAGTTTTGATTACTGTTTTTTTGCCGCCTTCCTCTAATGCTTCAACTTTTTTCATTAAGTGATCATCGATGAAAGGTCCTTTTTTTAGACTACGAGCCATTATGGCGCCTCCCTCATGTCTTACTTCTTTGTTAGCGGCCTAAGCCGCTAACCTAAGTAAGTTATTATTATTTTTTACGTCCACGAACGATAAGTTTGTTAGAACGGTTTTTCTTCTTACGAGTTTTCTTACCAAGAGTTGGTTTACCCCATGGTGACATTGGAGATGGACGACCGATTGAAGTACGACCTTCACCACCACCGTGTGGGTGATCGTTAGGGTTCATTACAGAACCACGAACTGTTGGGCGGATACCTTTCCATCTAGAACGACCCGCTTTACCGATGTTGATTAATTCATGTTGCTCGTTACCAACTTGACCGATTGTAGCACGGCAAGTAGATAAGATCATACGAACTTCACCAGATTTTAAACGAACTAATACGTATTTACCTTCTTTACCAAGTACTTGAGCTGAAGCTCCAGCTGAACGTACTAATTGGCCACCCTTACCAGGTTTTAATTCGATATTGTGAATTACAGTACCTACTGGGATGTTTGCTAATGGTAATGCGTTACCTACTTTGATATCTGCTTCAGGACCGTTGAATACTTCAGTACCAACTTTTAATCCTTTAGGAGCGATGATGTAACGTTTTTCACCATCTAAGTAGTGTAATAAAGCGATATTAGCTGAGCGGTTTGGATCGTACTCGATTGTTGCCACTTTCGCTGGGATACCATCTTTGTTACGTTTGAAATCAATTACACGGTATTGACGTTTATGACCGCCACCTCTGTGACGTACTGTTAACTTACCTTGGTTATTACGACCCGCTTTTCTCGGAAGGGGCTCAAGTAATGACTTTTCAGGTGACGTTGACGTAATTTCAGCGAAATCTGAACCTGTCATATTACGACGACCGTTTGTTATTGGCTTATAATGTTTAATTGCCATTGTCGTTTTACCTCCTTAATGGTAAATGTTTATTTTTTAGTTTAATTTTAGCTGAAGAAATCGATTGAACCGTCTTTTAAAGTAACGATCGCTTTTCTTCTTTTGTTTGTGTAACCGCTGTGACGGCCAACACGTTTTTTCTTAGCTTTGTAATTCATAACGTTTACTTTATCAACTTTTACATCGAAGATATCTTCGATAGCAATTTTGATTTGTGTTTTGTTTGCACGAGTATCTACATCAAATGTGTATTTATCTTGTGCCATTTGTTCAGATGAACGTTCTGTGATAACGGGGCGCTTAATGATATCGCGATTTTCCATTAACCAAGCACCTCCTCTACTTTTTCAACTGCACCTTTAGTCATTACTACTTGGTTAGCATGAACGATATCTAAAACGTTTAAGCCAGTAGCAGTAATAACCGTTACGCCTGGGATGTTACGAGCAGATAATGCTACGTTTACATCTTCAGCTTCAACGATGAATAATACTTTTCTTGGTAATTCTAAAGTAGTAGTCATGTTTTTGAATTCTTTAGTTTTAGGAGCATCAAATGTTAATGATTCTAAAACTGTAAATGCGTTTTCTTTTACTTTAGCTGATAAAGCTGAGCGTAAAGCTAAGCGACGCATTTTTTTAGGCATTTTGTAAGAATAGCTTCTTGGAGTTGGTCCGAATACGATACCACCACCACGCCATTGTGGAGCACGGATAGTACCTTGACGAGCACGACCAGTACCTTTTTGCTTCCAAGGTTTACGTCCGCCACCGCGTACTGCTGAACGGTTTTTAACTGCGTGAGTACCTTGACGCATAGAAGCTCTTTGTAAATTGATTGCTTCGAATAATACATGTTGATTAGGTTCGATTCCGAATACACTTTCGTTTAATTCGATTGAACCAGCTTTTGTTCCATCTACTTTTAATACATCATAATTTGCCATTATGTTTGTTTCCTCCTTTCGTGGTTACTTATTTATTACCTTTTTTGATTGAAGTTTGAATTTTAACTAAACCTTTTTTAGGTCCAGGTACATTACCTTTTACTAAGATAACGTTCGCTTCAGCGTCTACTTTAACGATTTCTAAGTTTTGCATAGTAACTGTATTACCACCCATACGGCCTGGTAATGCTTTACCTTTAAATACTTTAGAAGCGTCAGATGCCATACCCATTGAACCTGGGCGTCTGTGGTAACGAGAACCGTGACTCATAGGTCCGCGTGATTGACCGTGACGTTTAATAGCCCCTTGGAAACCTTTACCTTTAGAAACTCCTGTTACGTCAACGATGTCACCAGCTTGGAACGCGTCCACAGTGACTTCTTGACCTACTTCGTAAGCATCAACGTCTACGTTTCTGAACTCACGAATGAAGCGCTTAGGTGCTGTGCCTGCTTTTTTAGCATGGCCTTCAGCTGGTTTCGTCGCAAATTTGTTTGATTTACGAGTTGCTTTGTAAGCTTGTTTGTCTTCAAAACCGATTTGGATTGATGAATATCCATCAACTTCTTCAGTTTTCTTTTGTAATACTACGTTTTGTGCTGCTTCTACTACTGTAACTGGAATTAATTCACCGTTTTCAGCGAATACTTGTGTCATTCCAACTTTTCTTCCTAAGATTCCTTTGGTCATCGAAAGTCGCACCTCCTACTTTTTAATTATAATTTGATTTCGATGTCTACACCTGATGGTAAGTTTAAGCCCATAAGAGCATCAACTGTTTTCGGTGTTGGGTTAACAATGTCGATTAAACGTTTGTGTGTGCGTTGCTCAAACTGTTCACGAGAATCTTTGTACTTGTGAACGGCACGGATAATTGTATAAACTGTTTTTTCCGTTGGTAACGGAATTGGTCCTGATACTTCTGCACCTGAACGTTTTGCAGTTTCTACGATTTTCTCAGCTGATTGATCGATTACACGGTGATCATACGCTTTCAAACGAATACGAATTTTTTGTTTTGCCATAATTTTACCTCCTCTTATAACGTCTATTTTGGTTTGATAGACTTCTCCACGAAAATTGTCAAACACATCGCCATGGCAAAGCGGCCGGGTGTGTCAGTAACCTCTCGCTTCATCGCTTTTTAAAGTCCAACAGTAGATATAATACACGAATTCTTTTGATTAAGCAATACTTTTGGCGATATTTATTAATTTATTTTAAAGAAACTCTAAATCTTTATTAATATTATGTAAATATCGGCGTATGTGTCATTATATTTATCATAGTAGAAACTCTAAAAATGTCTAACTGAGCGTTTTTGCATAGGATTAGATTATACCATGATATAATGTATATACAAAGAAAAAGTTTCAATTGTTACTTTACTATTTTGGAGGAAGATATTTTGAAAAGACCTATAAAAATAATTTTATTGATACTTGGATTTATTATGCTTTTTAAAGAAGCGCTTTTAGGATTACCCGTCTTCGGTGGGACATATGTCCTATCTCTAGGATGGGCGCCGCTTGGCACTAATATCAGCTTATATATTTTAATGCTGATTATTACTGCAGTTGATCGCACAAATGAAACACGTGGTTCATTAAGTTTTATAGCAATTGTCGGAATTATAGCCAACTCAATTGCGTTCATTCCGTTTGTCGGTATGTTTATGCATTGGCTGATGTTTTTCCTGATGCTTGTATATATCGGTATCATCTTAAATACGCGTGAATATCGTGGTAACACGACTTACTATGATCAACGTCGCGCTGGTGAAACAGTGAGAGAATATAGAAAATAAAAAAATTCGGGACTCCTATTGGAATCCCGAATTTTTTATTTACCCGGTACTTGTACTACAAACGTGAAATATAAGATAAAAATAATTGCCATTGCGTACATAATCGGATGAATCTCTTTTCTTCTGCCTGCCATAATCATTGTAATTGGATAGAAAATAAATCCACATGCTATACCTGTCGCAATAGAATACGTTAAAGGCATCATAATAATTGTCAGGAATGCTGGGACAGCAACTTCAAATCGCTCCCAGTCAATACGTTTTAAGTTCGATACCATGAGTACGCCAACAATCACTAATGCTGGTGCTGTAACAGCACTCGTTACTACCGCCATTAAAGGAGAGAAGAATAACGCTAACGCAAAGCATATTGCAGTAACTACACTTGCAAAGCCTGTACGAGCCCCAACTGCTACTCCTGCTGAAGATTCAATGTATGAAGTAGTCGTAGATGTACCAAAAATCGCTCCTGTAATCGTCGCTAATGAATCAGCGAATAATGCTCTTCCGGCACGTGGTAACTTATTATCTTTCACTAACCCTGCCTGGTTAGCGACTGCTACTAGTGTACCTGCAGTATCAAAGAAATCAATGAATAAAAATGTTAATACGACAATTAAGAAATGAATATTAAATATTTGATCAGGATGACCAAATGCTTCAAAAGCTTTACCGAATGTTGGTTCAACGCTCGGTACTGAACCAATAATTTGTTTTGGCGCATCAATCAACCCAAATAATACACCAACAAGTGCAGTAATCACCATACCAATAAAGATGCTACCTGGCACGTTTTTGGCCATCAAAATTACAGTTAGAATGATTCCTCCAACCGCTAACAATACGTGTGGGTCATGGATATTACCAAGCGAAACTAATGTTGCTTGATTATCCGTTACGATACCTGCCCCTTTTAACCCAACAAAAGTGATAAATAATCCGATACCAGCGGAAACTGCCATTTTCAGTTCAAATGGAATCGCGTTAATAATTGTTTCACGTAATCCAGTCATTGTGAGCATTGCAAAGAATATACCTGAGCAAAGTACACCAGCAAGAGCTGTTTGCCATGGAATATGATATTGTAATATAACCGTGAAAGCAAAGAATGCATTCAATCCCATCCCCGGCGCTAACGCGATAGGATAGTTCGCTATGATTCCCATGAAAAGACAACCGACAATCGATGCTAAGATTGTTGCGACGAATGCCGCTCCTGAATCCATACGCACACTATCAGGGAGACCCTTTACGTCTGCTAAAGAAAGCATCGCAGGGTTAACCGCTAATATGTAAGCCATTGATAAGAAAGTTGTTAAGCCACCAAGAATCTCTCTTTTATAGTTAGTGCCTAACTCATCAAATTTAAAATAATTTCTCATTGTGCACTTCCCTTTTTTAAATTTTATACTTGTATAGTCTAATCTGAGCGTTCGGAAAAATCAATATAATTTTTATATTATTAGCTTGAATGTTCGTTTTATACCAAAAAGTAGGAGAATATCGATGAAGTAATTTTTTCTACTATAAATTTCTATCAAAACTACATCATTCTTTACGTGAAGTTCATATTCAGTTGAAATAACTTTGATATTAATGAACTATCTTAGTAATTTGGAGGATAAGATGTTAAGACCACCACGAATGATGATATTAGAAGATGTACTAAAGAAAAGACTAAAAGATTATTCATATAGTGAGGATTACTATTTTGTCAGTTATGGATTTTTAGGAGAACAGCAATTTGTGAATACTTTTCCCATTGCATCTCATCATATTGAATTGTTTAATATCGTATTGAAACATTACGGAACCTCTTTTGAGGTCGATCGATTAATCATAACCGGCGAATCAATTTATGCATTTGATATTAAGAATCATAGCGGTCAATATAATATAGATGGCGAAACCTGGACAAAACATTTTAAAACAATTAAAAGTCCTACAACACAATTTGATGTACTGGAGAAAGGTATGCAGCAAATAATCGGAGGTACCGATATACCTCACCAATTAGTCTGCAAAATGGTATTTATCAATAAAACATTTACCATCAATAAAGATATCCACGGCGTAGTCAAATATCATGAAATCCATCCTATTATGCGTGCAATGCGAAATGAACTCCCGTGCGGAGACGTTGAACATAGAATTAAAAATTACTTTGTTAATCTTTCTCATCCCAATACACTTAATTATAAACGACCACAATTTGACATAACAGATATTGCAGGTGGTGTGATGTGTATGAAGTGTGAAGGTAAATTTGATATGGAGAGAAAAAATAGCCAAAGTACAGAGTGCCCGAACTGTGGACACCTTTCTAAAAAAGTGGATTTAATAAAAAATGCATTAGTAGAGTATGAATTACTAAAAGATACAGGTTTTACCCATAAAGAAGCTCATCAATGGATTGGTATCGAATACCGCAATATTACGAATCGTGTTTTAAAGAAATATTTTGATTATAAGGATGGTTTTTATTGTTACAAGCATTCTTTATAGTGAATTAATGCATGGGTTGATCTTGAACTGGGCATTATCATGTACTTTCTGCACAGGTCGACAGTGAACCGGGCATTATCATATACTTTCTGCACAGGTCAACAGTGAACTGGGCATTATCATATACTTTCTGCACAGATCGACAGTGAACCGGGCATTATCATATACTTTCTGCACAGGTCGACAGTGAACCGGGCATTATCATGTACTTTCTGCACAGGTCCACACTAAACCGGGCATTATCATATACTTTCTGCACACTTCGACACTAAACTGGGCATTATCATATACTTTCTGCACGGGTTGACACTAAACCGGGCATTATCATGTAGTTTCTGCACGGCTTCACATTGAGCTGGGCATTATCATGTACTTTCTGCACGGGTTGACACTAAACCGGGCATTATCATATACTTTCTGCACGGGTCGACACTAAACCGGGCATTATCATACACTTTCTGCACGGATTGACACTAAACCGGGCATAATCACTCTCGTCATCTCCACAAAAATAGCGCACCTCAGCTGAGGCACGCTTACTTCGTCTATAGTAAACCAATCCATTTCCAGTACGTCGCACTAAATAATAAAATCAGTAAATAGCCAATGATTGTTAAAGCTATACCTGTTTTCAGGAAATCTTTAACTGTAAATGTACCCGTACCGTAAGCTAACATATTCTGAGGTGCTGAGACAGGTAGTAAGAAGCCAAAACTGATTACGAATTGTTGAATCAGCACAAATCCAATAGCATTATCTTTTAATCCAAGCGTTGATGTTAAAGCTATAAACACCGGAATTAATGCACTTGCTAAACTTGTTGCACTGGCAAATCCTAAATGTATCACAATATTAAATATTGTAATCAGAGCAATGACTGCAAGGAGTGGCATTTGCTCAAGTCCCATCAAACCAAATGTTTTATCACTTAACCACTGTGCTGCTGTAGTTTGAAGTAACAGATTTCCAAGCGAAATTCCGATTGCAAATACAATGATCGTTCCCCAAGGAATCAGTTTCTCAACGTCCTTCCAACTGAACACTCCAATCTTTGGCGTTAACATGATTGCTAAAGCAACCAATGTAATAGAAGATGAATCAATTGGATGCAGTTTCGCCTCCGTTGACCAGAAGAAAAGTAACGCTACAGAAATGGCGATTAAGCGCCATTCTCTTGCTGTCACCGGACCAAGTTCTGCAAGTTGTTGTTTCACAAGTTCTTTTCCACCTGCTATTTCTTTCGTTTCAGGTTTAATAACAGTAATCATTATAAAATACAATGCAATCGACATGATGATTGACCATGGTGCTGCATACATAAACCACTGCCCCCATGATATATCCTGATTAAACGTTTTATTGATAAAGCCCATTGCCACCATATTTTGTGCGGCACCTGTTTTAATACCAACATTCCAAATCGATACCGCTTGAACGGCTGTTATGACAAGTAGTGCAGCAAGACGAGATTCTTTCTTTGCACCAAAAGCAGTAACCATTCCTAACAGAATCGGCACAACAGCTCCAGCTCTTGCAGTAGCAGAAGGTACAAAGAACGCTAAAATAATCGAAACGATAATCGATCCAGCTACAACAGCATTCGTTTTATTTCCCACAATAGATAATACTAGTAGTGCTAAACGTTTATGCAAGTTTGTGACTTGCATAGCTGTTGCTAAAAATAATGCTGCTGCTACTAAAGCAACCGCAGAACTTGAAAATCCACTAAATGCAATTTTCAATGCATTCTGCGTACCAAACAATGCATCTTCAGCTAACGGTTTCCCAGCAACCATCGGGTTCCCCATAGATGCACCTAACTTCTGTATCGGGCTGAAACCAACAAGCATAATAATCAATGCGACAATCATCGTACTCGATACAGGATAACTTACCGCTTCAGTTACCCACATGATTACGGCAAAAGCAAGTATCGCGAGTGCCATCTTACCCATTACCGGTAAATCAGCAGGTGTAGGGAGTAAAACGATTGTAAATAAAACAATAAAGCTCAGAATAATCCATAACGGTTTGAGATTTAACTTTTTCTTTACTTCTTCCATAAAAGACGCCCCCTTTTTTATCACTTCTATTGTAACATCTTTTATGAAAGCGATAACACTTTCTGTAAAAAAATCCCTAAATATTTAAGTTTTTTAATGCATCTGCAAACGGATTATTAATCGGTTCATCTTTTTTCATATATTTCTTCATTTCATTTTTTGAGACTTTTCCTGTTTTTTTGGATTTAAAGCGTTTATCCATTTGTTCCTGTGTTTCACGGAATCCGCACTTACAACTGTACATCGCTTTCGGGCCTTTACCATGTAATACTAACTTCTTCTTACATTCCGGGCATCGTGCATTTGTCTGGCGCTGCACATTTTTCTTCGTACCACATGTCGGATCCTGACAGACGAGCATTTTTCCATTTCGTGTCTTCTTCTCAAGCATAAACTTGCCACATGTCGGGCATTCTGTAGTCGTCATATTGTCATGCTTAAATTTGTCTTCACTTGATTTAATTTCAGTAATAATCTCCTGTGTGAATGAACGCATTTCATTGATAAATTTATTCTTGTCGTATTTATTTTTCTCAATCAATGTAAGCTTATGTTCCCAGTCAGCTGTAAGTTCTGGTGACTTTAAAGCACTTGGTGCAAGATCTAATAACTGACGACCTTTGTTCGTTAATTTAATATTGCCGCTCACATTTTCAATTGCATTTAAGTTATATAACTTTTCGATAATATCAGCACGCGTCGCTACTGTTCCAATTCCACCTGCTGACTTCAGTGTAGATTGTGCAGATTTATCAATATCAAAGATACTGCTAGGGTTCTCCATTGCTTTTAACAGACTGCCTTCATTTAAATAAGGTGGCGGCTCTGTTTCGTGAGCTGTTTTATTTATTTTTATATTCTCAAATGTCTTTCCTTTTTGAAATGCATGGTGTTTTCTGCCACTGTCAGCATTACTCAGTGCCATAAATCCAGGTTGAATGGTTTCTTCCTGTTTGACTATAAACTTTTCTTTGCCCATTGTTACTGTTACTTTTTGTTCTGCATATACATATGGTGGCATCAAATTGCTTAAGAAACGTTCTGCAATCAGCAAATAAATATTGCGCTCACGTGGACTTAAATTATCCAGATTCACTCGTACTTCGGTCGGTACAATTGCGTGGTGATCACTTACCTTCGCATCATTAACAAAGTGTCCTCCTACTTTAATCGGTGACTTCATCAGGTCAACTACCTGACTTCTATATTCAGTCGTCGCTAGTGATGCAACTCTATCTTTTAACGTATTTACCATATCCGTTGTTAAATAATTTGAATCTGTACGTGGATATGTTACTAATTTATGAGATTCGTATAAGTTCTGCATCGTATTTAGCGTTTCTTTAGCAGAGTATTTAAATCGGCGATAGGCATCCTGCTGTAGAGAAGTTAAATCATACAATTTCCCGGGAAAACGTTTCTTCTCATTTGAAACAACTTCATTAATAATTGCTTTTTCTTTTTTTAACTTTTGAATAATATCATCTACTACTTGTTCATCAAATATACGATTGTTAGTCTGCCAGTTAAATGTCACACCATCAATGACAATATTTAAGCCGAAATAAGTTCTCGGTTTAAACTGATTAATCGCATCCTGTCTGATTTTAACCATTTGTAAAGTAGGTGTCTGCACACGCCCTGTTGACAATTGCGCATCGTATTTTGTCGTTAATGCTCTCGTCGCATTAATACCTACAATCCAGTCTGCTTCACTTCTGGCAAGCGCTGCTTGATATAAACCATTGTAGGCACTACCAGGCTTTAATTGTTTAAAACCATCGCGAATCGCACCATCAGTAACTGAAGAAATCCATAATCGTTTAACCGGTTTATTTCCTTTGCATTTTTCAAGTATTAATCGTGCAACGAGCTCCCCTTCTCGACCCGCATCTGTCGCTATGATCACTTCTTTAACATCCTGACGTTCAATCTGAGACTTTACAACATTAAATTGCTTACGTGTTTTACCAATAACCACAGACTTCATACGCTCAGGCAATATCGGTAAATCTTTCATATCCCATGTTTTATATTTACTGTCATACTGTTCAGGGTCTGCATTTGTAACTAAATGTCCAAGCGCCCAGGTTACGATATATTGATTGTTTTCCATATATCCATTTTTCTTTTGATTACAATTTAAGACACGTGCGATATCACGTGCAACTGAAGGTTTTTCAGCAAGTACTACTGATTTCATTTTATCCGTCCTATTCTCAATTAATTTATTAAATTATAACAGATTTTTTTATTCACTATCTTTTATATCATTTGCAATTGTTATTTTCGTGTCTCTCCGTTATGCTTAAAATAACTAAGGAGGCGTTCATATGAAGTCACATCATTTCCCTTCAACCGTACAATATTTAGTCTGCTCTGATTTCGATGAAACATACTTCGCACATAATTTAAGTAATGCTCCAGATGTTAAGGATTTAGATAAATATATCCATCAGAGTGCTGATAAATACGGTATTCTATTTGGCATTATTTCAGCGAGTACAAAAGAGATGATTGAAACTTGTTTTTCTATAGGTCATTATGATTATTATCCGCACTTTATCTCAACAAACTCAGGTACTGAAATATATTACGTTAAGGATAATGAGTTTGTACGTGATGAAGATTATCATACTTTTTTTAAGGACCTTAACCTTGATAAATCTATCATAATTGATATAGAAGAGCAGCTGAGAAAAGAAAACATTGACCTCATTACGCAAAAACCTTTTGAAAATGCTCCTTTTTCACGAAATTATTATTATAAAGCAATCGGTGAAAAAGATAAGGAGCATATCGAAAAGATTAAATCACTTGGTAAAGCCCATAACTTTAATGTCAATGTGAGCAAATGTAATCCACTTATCGGTGACCCGGAAGGTTATTATGATGTAGATTTTTATCCATCGATTGCCGGAAAACATGCGGTGGTGAACTATCTGACTCAAAAGTTCAATATCAATCCTGAGCATACCTTTGCATTTGGAGATAGTGGAAATGATATTTCGATGTTGAACGCAGTAAAACATGGGTATTTAGTTAGTAATGCAACTGAAGAAGCAAAAAGCTTATATCAAAGACATACAAATGCACCATATAATAAAGGTATTTTAGAAATATTAACGCACCATTTCGAGGAGTGAACCACTTGCAAATCTCTTATATGAATGATATTGAATTATTAGCTGAATTTTTATACCAACTGAATCAAGACAAGAAACATCATGTCGGCTACATCCGCGTAACTAAGCAAAGTATTATCGAACAGTTAAATAGCATAGATCCAAAAGATATGCTCCAGGTAACCGATCACAATAAAATTATTGCCGCCTTCGGTATTGAGCACATGAATGAGACAGAAGCTTTTGTACTTGGACCTATCACCACAAAAACTGATGAAGAAACTTTGAATATGATTCAGGTGATGTGGCAGGAATTCCTACGCGAACATCCTATGACCAAGACATATTATTTTAGTTTCCATGAAGACCACCGCTTCGGCCAGTCAGTAATGAAGCACTTGCGTACACAGTATCTTGGCACAACCTATACAATGATCGCCGATGAAAACAAGACTTCGACTATCGCACCACAAATTATTAAATATAAACCCATCTATAAAAATAGCTTTACACAGTTAATGAAAGACTTACGCTCAGATTATAAGACAATGCGCGATAAAATTTTAACGACTGTCGGGCACACACATGAACTCTATCTTTATTTAAATGAAGGTATCGCTAAAGCATTAATATGGATTCAAATCAATGATGATGATGTTTGTAATATTGAATATTTAGCCACACATCCACAATATCGTAACAAAGGCATCGGTCATCAGTTAGTTTCATTTGCTGTCAATCATGCATTCCATAAACATCATGCAAAACGAGTTCAAATCTCGGTTAAGAGTAAACGCGAAAAAAACATCGCCTTCTATGAAGAAATTGGTTTTAAAAAGATTAATGAAATGAATCACTTTAAATATACTGTAGATTGATAAAAGGTTGAGACTTCTGTCTCAACCTTTTACAATACTTCATCTGGCACCCACCCAGTGATGCCATCTTTCATGATTAATGTATACCCTAAATAGTTTTCATCAATGACAGCAACTTGTTCTCCTGCCGATACATCCATAAAGTAATCCGTATAATCATCTTTAAGTCGAAAGCCATCTTCTGTTTCCATAATAAACTCGGTCTTCACCATAAACTCCACACCAGAATGCACGTGTTTTGCCTGCGTGAAGTATTCATCTCCTTCAAATACTTCTATATCAAAATATGGATACGTAAATGTATGTGGCTCCTGATAGGCTACTTCAAAATCCTGAATAACTTCTCGTCTTGGATAACAGTCTGTATACTCTGTATCCAAATGATAAGTATCACCTTCATAATGAATGATGAGGGCATTAAGCTGCCCACTGTACTTCACTTGATTACCACCATCAATATCAATAATACGACTACTTTTATTCATTTTAATATTGTTGCTCATCAAACCATCTTCTACAAAGTTACAAGTTGGAAAGTGACCCACAACTACTGTTTTATCTGCATTGTGTGTTGCAGCATAAAAGTAAGGCATATTAAGCGCATTATAACGCGTTGTATTCATATAGTCTGTTTGTTCTAATCCTGCATGCACAAATATAAAATCTTCTGTTTCTATCATTAATGGTAAATCTTTGACTACGTCATGCAAATAACCAAAATGCTTACGCACGTCTTGTGCCATTTCACTTTGAGTTGTGTAGTCAGAAAGACTTTTACCAAGCTTAGCTAGTGCTTCATGAACAAGTGTGTGGCGATATGTCATATAGTGATACAAGTAATCTTCTTCCAGCTCATCAAAGATGCAGTCACAATTACCTAGAATCATATGGACATGCTCATGCTGCAGCAAACTTCCTACATACTCCACCAATTCAATACTGTTTGGTCCTTTATCAATAATATCCCCTAAAATAATTAAACGATCATCTTTACTATAATTTACTTTCTTGAGTAGTTGTTGAAATAGTTCCAGAGAACCATGAATATCAGAGATAACGATAGTACGTCTATCTTTTAATGATAAAGTCTGAAAATTATCTTTAATCTTCATCTGTAATGGCACTCACTTTCGCATTAATTAAATTAACCAGTTCAGTAACACCTAACTTCATTTGTATACCTATCTGTCCTGCACTGACTATCATAGTATCTAATTGCTCCACAGATGAATCTATTACAGTTAAGAACTGCTTTTTCATTCCGACAGGTGAACAACCACCGCGAATATATCCTGTTGTTTTCTCCAAATCTTTTATCGCAAGCATTTCAAGTTTCTTCTCACCTACTACTTTACTTATCGCTTTAATATTGAGTGTAGCCTCTACAGGAATCACCGCTACATAATGACCATTTTTACCATGTAACACTAAAGTTTTATATACTTCTTCTACAGGTTGTCCGATTTTACTTGCTACTGTGATTCCATCAACCTGATCACCTTCTACAGAGTAAGTAAAAATTTCATAATTTATTTTTTGCTGATCTAGCTTTCTCAATGCATTTGTTTTAACTTTTTTACTCATTATTAATCCTCCAATGTTCTTGTCACTTTATAATATAACATTTTTACGGTATATTTCAGGTATAAGGGGGTTTTAATATGACATATAAAGTTGTATCGCTCGACGCTTTTTATCTGAGTGGATTAAAGAAAGAATTTACGACTGAAACTATGGGAGAAATTAAGCCATTGTGGGATGCATTAGACGAAGATGGAACATTGAATAAACTCGAACAGCATAATGATGTCGAAGTGTTAAAAGGACATATCGGTGCCTGTATCAAAACTGAACCTTGTGAACACTTAAATTATTTAATTTCCGTTGCAACTAAAGCTCCACTCGAAAACTATGAAACTGCTTATATACCCGCTTCAGAATGGGTAGTATTTGAAGCTGTAGGACCGATTCCGACAGCAATCCAGGATACTTTTGAGTATATTTACGGTACATGGTTTAAAGATGCACCTTTCACTCCACTGCAAACAGCAGACATGGAGTTCTATCCGCTCGGTATGGAATTTGAAACCGACAACCCTAAAGTAGAAATATGGATCCCTGTAGAAAGGAAAGAAATATGAGTTTAGAACAGCAATTATTAGAACTTAAAGAAGAATATATTCGTATTCAAAATGACCTCGAAAAAGTTGAGTCGACAGGTCAGTCATCACCTCGTTTAGAGGAAAAACTTGCGTCAATCGAACAATCTATCCAGGAGATACGTAATCAAATGTAATCTTTTAGTCACGGTTATCCGTGACTTTTTATATGCTTTTCTTTAATAATTCGTTACAATATATGTATTAAATTAATATGGAGTGTATTTATGAATAAACAGATTAAGCTACTTATGGCTATCCAGTTTTTTATATATTTTGGTTTTAGTATCGTTATTCCGGTAATTCCTGCGCTCGTTCACAGTATGAACCTTAATGCTTTTCATATGGGATTATTACTTGCGAGCTACTCAATTTTTTCATTTATTGCAGCACCGTTCTGGGGATACTTATCCGATAAGATAGGCCGTAAAAAAATCCTGTTCATTGGACTTGCTGGTTTTACATTAAGCTTTCTGATTTTTGGGATTTTCATCGATAATTTAGCAATGCTTTATGCTGCACGTGTCATTGGTGGTATTTTCTCAGGAGCATGTTTCTCCACAACGACGAGTATGGTCAGTGATATGACGAGCGAAGAAGAACGTAATAAATATATGGGACTTATGGGAATGATGATAGGACTCGGCTTTATCTTTGGTCCTGCTGTAGGTGGTTTACTTTCAGGTATTAGTTATCAAATCCCTTACTTTGTAACAAGTGCTATCCTTGTGCTCATCGCCATACTATCAACAGTGACATTAAAAGAAACTTATCAAGGTAATACCAATAGTAAGGATGTTTCAGTTCGTCCAAAAATGTTGACACCACAAGTGATCCTTGTATTAGCCTCAACTTTTCTTGTTATGTTTACAATGAGTGGGATGGAAAGCGTCTTCCAGCTATTTGAAATCGAAAAGATTAATATAACCTCTACACAAATGGGAATGTTATTTATGGTTGGCGGACTAGTGAATGCCGGACTACAAGGTGGATATTTAAGAAAAGTAAAAGACGGACAGGAACAGCCCGTCATTATTGCTGGACAGATTATCACGATTATCGCATTTATACTGTTACCTTTCTCCATGAACTTATGGTTTGCAGGGCTATGCTTAGTGTTACTGATGGCAGGTAATGCATTAGTTAGAACACTATTAACGAGTCAACTGACGAAAGAAGGCAATCGTGCAAATATGGGAAAACTGACTTCAATCAGTTACAGCATGGATAGTTTAGGGCGCATACTTGGACCTCTTGCATTTACCGCAATCTTATCACGACAACTGGATGCACCTTTTTACTTCGGTGCTATAATGACTATAGTAGGCACGATCGTTTTAATGATGTATTTTAAGAAAGGACGCAACGTATGATTTTATTGATTGCTTTATTTTTATTGATGTATTTAATTATTAGCTATACGAGTATTTATCATGTTCAACTACGAATTTTAAATATTCTACGCATAGTTTTAGGACTCGGACTTTGTTTCTTTATCTTTACGTCGGTAATGCATGTCCCAGGAAATATGAAATACTGGATAACGCTTCTGGCATTTTGTTTATTGATGAACATTGAAATTTCAGCATACAAAAATAAGTTTAAAGATGCGAAAGCTAAATTAATCCTTGATATGTTCTCGATAATTCTAGCTTTAATGATTATCGTAATATCTGCAATATACATTTAAAAAGGGTGCCACTGGCACCCTTTTTTCATTCATATAATACATGTGTTTCTTTAATACGCTCTATAAACTCATCTAACTGTGCGTCTTCCACCGCCAACGAAACACGAATATAGTTATCACCTAAACTACCGAACGGTATACCTGGCGTTACTAATATACTTTGTGATTTAAGTAAAAAATCAACATACTCCTCACTATTGAATTCTGCAGGTACTTTTACCCATAAAAAAATTCCACCTTGCATCGGTTCAAAAGGAATTTGTGCTTCAATAAGGGCAGCTGTAACTTTATCACGTCGTTTTCTAAACAATTCATTTTGTTCATCTAAAAATGACTCTCCTAACTCCAATGCTGCAACTGCACCATCTTGAACAGCCCCCCACATTCCTACTTGCGTATGATCCTGATAATAATTTAAATTCTCGATGATTTCTGCATTACCTACTGCAAAACCCACACGCACACCTGACATATTAAATCCTTTTGACAGCGAGTATATTTCGACAGCGATATCTTTAGCGCCTTCAGATTGTAAGATACTCGGATTCTTTGCATCAAATCCAAAAGCAGCGTACGCAAAATCATGCACTATTTTTGTATTTGTATTTCTAAAACGTTCAATCGTTGCATCAAAAAATGCTTTAGTAGCGACTGCACCTGTGGGATTACTTGGATAGTTCAGATAAATTAATTTTGTATTCTCAAGTTCTTCTGAGTCTACTTGATTAAAGTCAGGCAAGTAATTATTCTCCGGGAAAAGCTTTAACTCATAATGTTCTCCATGTGCCAGCTTCACACCTGCTAAATAATCTGTATAGCCTGGATTCGGTAATAATACACCATCACCTGGTTCAATCACACACGTCGGAAGATGAACTAATCCGCTCTTAGTACCATAAAGAATGCAAATCTCTTTATCCTGATCTAATTCAACATCATAAATATCCTTATAAAATTTCTTAATTGTTTTCTTCAATGTATCTTTCCCACGAAATACACCGTATTTATTATTTTGCGGATCTTGAATTCCTTTAATCAAAGCATCTATTACACTCTCTGGAACAGGTTTATCCGGAATACCAACTGCCATATTAATCAGCGGCTTAGTACCTACCTCCAATTTTCTTCCCATCGTCTTTCCAAAGTAACTTTCAGGGATTGATGCTAATACTTCTGTGTATGCCATTATACTGCCTCCTATGGTTAATAATCCAATGCAAAAAAAACACCATCGCTTAATAGCAATGGCGCTCATATGAGTCACTTATCTATCAAGCAGTTCGCTTGTTGGATTTAGCACAGTACTCTAAAGAGCCCGCTGCTGAGACTTCACAGGGCCAATTCCCTCCGTCTCTCTGGATAAGATATTTAATTTTTAATATGTTATTTATAATAGTATTCCAATTCCGAATTGTCAACCAATTCTGGACATTTTATCTGTTAATTACTTTCACTCTTTTTTTAGCTGTTCCGCTATTTCTTCTTCCAGTAAACCTACTTCTTATTCCCATCAATACTTCATATACAACCGGTACAACAATCAGTGTAAGGAGTGTTGATGAAATTAATCCTCCGATTACAGTAACAGCTAGTGCTTTAGAGATTAATACTGATCCGTCGCCACCAAATAATAACGGCATCAATGCACCAACAGTTGCTAATGCAGTCATCAAAATTGGACGTACGCGCGTTGTCGCAGCCTCAAGAATTGCTGCACGTGTCGATAATCCTTCAGCTTCTTTATTAATTACTCGGTCAATCAATACGATCGCATTGGTAACAACAATTCCGATGAGCATCAACATTCCTATCATCGAAGGAACAGATAATGTTTCTTTGAAGGTTAATAATCCTAAAATAACACCAATCAACGTAAACGGTAATGAGAATAAAATTGCTAACGGTGCTAATCCACCTTTAAAGGTTAATACTAAGATTAAATATACGATACCAATCGCAGCAAGCATGGCTAATCCCAGTTGAGAGAAGCTTTCTCCAATGTCTTCACTTGTTCCGCCGACATGTACATCAACATTGCCAGGGTGTTTAATTTGGCTGACTTTGTCTGTCACTGCTTGTGTAGCTTTTCCAACATCCTTACCCTTAATCTTTCCTTCAACAGTAGCAGAGATATTGCCATCCTCACGTTTTATCGTGTCAGAAGTTTTACCTTTTTCAATTTTTACAACATCGCTCAATTTCACCGTTTTGCCTAGTGGAGATTCAATTTTCGTATTCGCTAATTTTGCTTTTGTCCAGTGTTCTTCTTTTTTCTTTGTTAAGATAACTTCTGTTGAATTACCTTTCTCTCCTACTTTCGTAACAACTTTATCTTCACTACGCTGATTGAGCGTCATTGCAATTTGACCAGCTGTCAATCCTAATTCAGAGAGTTTGTTATGATCAACTTTTAAAGTATATGCATCGTAACTGTCAGATAGTGATGTATTCACATTCGTCAACGACTTCACACTTTCCAGTTCTTTTTGTAATTTTTCAACAGTTGGACGAATAGCATCGGTAGATGGTCCATTGACAGTGACTGTCACCGCATTCGTTGCGCCACCTGTAGCAAAGTCCTGGTTCTTCCAATCACCTTCGTGATTCATTTTAGCAATTTTCGCTAATACTTTATCTGCCTCATCTTCCCAATTAGGCGTATCCTTTTTGTATTCCACCATCATTGCCATATCATTTGAAGCAATTGGATTAAAGGGATTTTCTCCACCGACCGAAAATTGCGTATTCACTACATTTTCATTTTTAGCGAGCATTTTCTGAACAGCTTCACCCTTTTTAACAACATCTTCTTCTTTTTCACCAGGTTTCGGTTTATACGTTAATGCTAATAACTTGTCCTCACCTGTAGAAATAAATGAGGTACCTAAAAATGGTGTTAAACACAAACTACCTACTAATAATAAAATACTTAATGCTGCCACAATTACTTTATGTCTTAAAGACCAATCTAATATTTTACGATAGAATCCAGCAATCTTACCCACCTTTTCTTCATCATCATGGTGACCTTTAATCCCGGTTTTGAAGAAAGTATGCGCAAGCATCGGTACGATAGTAATGGCTATTAATAGCGATGCTAGTAATGCAAATACTACCGTCCATGCGAATGGTCTGAAGATTTCACCGATTGACCCTGAGACTAAGGCCAACGGTAAGAAAACAGCAATGGTAACCATGGTAGAACTCATAATTGGTACAAACATTTCTTTTGTAGCACTACTGATTAACTGATAACCTGTTAGCTTTTCATCTTTCAGTGACATACGTCTGAAGATGTTTTCAATAACAACGATTGAATCATCAATAACACGTCCAATCGCTACGGTCATGGCACCTAACGTCATAATATTTAATGAGATATCCATTTGTTTAAGAATTAACATAGCCATCACAATTGACATAGGAATAGATACCACGGCAATTAATGTTGAACGGATATTTCTTAAAAATACCAAAATCATAATAACTGCAAAAATTGCACCGATAATCGCTTTTTCAGCCATCGTTTTCACAGAATCTTCAATTGGCTTAGCCTGATCCATCATTAATACTGCTTCCATATCAGGATTATCTTTCTTAAATGCTTTTACTTTATCCTTCACTTCATTTGCAAGTGTCACTGTATTCGCATCATCAGATTTAATAACTTGAATACTTAATGAATCCTTGCCATTCGTCTTAGAAATCGATTCACGACTTTGTACTGTTTTGATATCTGCAACTTCTGATAACTTCACAGTTGGAACCTTGGCATTCTTCATTGCTTCCATCATTGCTTTTTGAGCCGCTGGATCTTGTGGCATCTGTGCTGCTTGTCCTTGACTCTCAGCACTATCTGTCACTGGAACCTTAAGTGCCTTTAGCGCTTCAACATTCGTAAATTGACCATTGACAATAATACTCTTTAAATCATTGCCAAAGGTATATAACCCAAGCGGTGCATCCATCGTAGCACCTTTAATGAATTGTAATACACTCTCTTCAGTTAACTTCTTATCTTTAAGTTTCTTATCATCAAACTGAAGTTCTACTTGTTCAACTTGCTGACCAGAGAAAGTAACATTGGTCACTCCTTCAATGCCTTCAATTTCGGGAACTAAATCCTTCTTAATCTTATGCGTTAAAGTCTTGATATCTGCTTTGTCACTGGAAATTGAGTAACTGATAACCGGGAACGTATACATAGACATCTGTGATATTTCTTTGTCCATTGCTCCTTCTGGCATCTCTATCTTATCAATTTGTTTTTCCAGTTCGTTTTGAGCCTCGTCCATATCTGTTCCGAATTTATACTGGAGCGTCACTGCAGACGCATTTTCCAGCGACTGACTCGTCACTTTTTCTACACCAGATAAATTCTTTACTTTCTTTTCAATCGGGTCAGTAATCCCTTCTAATACATCTTCTGGTGTAGCTCCTGGATAAGGGGTAGTGATTGAAATTACCGGCGTAGACATACTCGGTAACATTTCCATCTTCATTTTCATCGCACTATAAATGCCTGAGGCTAATATAATTAAAGTCATCAGCCAAATTGCTAGTTTATTATGCAAAGAAAAATCAATTATTTTTTTTATCAAGACTTTTCCTCCATTCAATTTTTTCTCACTATTCTCCGGTAATTTTACATGAAGCTAATAAATAAAGCACCTAAAATACTCCAAATTGTTTAAATCTTTATATATTTAATGATTATTATATATTTGATAAATCACTTGTGTGCCTGTCGTATTTTTTAGTTCCGATGATAAAGATTCATATATCTCATATGCTAAAGAAAGTCCTGGTAACTCGATATTCATTTTTTGTGACTCATCTAAAGCTATCTTCATGTCCTTTAAGAAATGATGAGTATAGAATCCCGGCTGATAATCATCAGTGAGCATACGCGGCGCTAGATTAGATAACGACCAGCTACCTGCAGCACCCTTTGTAATTGTTGCGAGCACACGCTCTACATCAAGCCCAGCAGACTGTGCATAATAAAGGCTCTCAGCAACACCTATCATATTTGAAGCGATAGCAATTTGATTCGCCATCTTAGTATGTTGACCACTTCCGGCATCTCCAAAATAAGCGATTGATGTACCCATGCGTTCAAATAATGGTTTCACTTGGTTAAATACTTCTTCCCTTCCTCCAACCATAATAGAAAGCATTGCATTTTGAGCACCAATATCTCCTCCACTAACCGGGGCATCCAGTACATGAATATCCTTCACATGTCCTGCTTCAAATAATTTAACAGCAAGCTCTGGACTACTTGTTGTACAATCGACTAATATTTGACCTGGTCTACCGTTCGTTATTAATCCTGTTGCACCAAGATAGACATTTTCAACATCCTGCGGGTAGCCAAGCATCGTAAAAATGATATCCGCTTTTTCTACAACTTCCTGCGGCGAATTGCACCAGATTGCACCATTAGCTAATAAACTTTGAGCTTTCTCCTTTGTTCGATTATAGATAAATAATCGTTCTCCTAAATGTCGTGCCATGCTTTGTCCCATTACACCTGTACCGATAAATCCTATTTTCATCTTGTCACCTCATCAAATTTTTATACTGTTATACTTAAATTTATATTACAATTAAGAAAGATTGGGAGGGATTTTATGCAGAAAGTAATGATGACGTTATTAATTATCATGCATATCGTATTTTTGTTGAGTTACTTTATACATAGTGGCATCATTTTTTTAACCATTTATTTCTGGTTAATATTTTGTATCGTTACTTTCCTGATGGGCGTTCACTTTCACTTTTCAAATGATCCAGTACTCGCCAAAAACTTGTCATACCGACTACTCGCCATCTTTTTAACTTCGTTCAGTGTATTTAATTTTCTGTTTATATTATACGTTACTTTCGTGAATCCTTTTTTATATATGAATACAAAACAATCGATTTTTAGTATATTCAACTAAAGGGACTGCAACACTTTCGTGTTCAGTCCCTTTACTTATTGTTTATTAAATTTATTTATTGCATCCATTGCTTTAGAAATGGCATCTCTAAATCCTTTTTCCTCAAGCATTTTCACACCCTGTATGGTTGAGCCCCCTGGTGTTGTCACCATGTCTTTTAGAACGCCAGGATGTTGTTTTGTCTGTCTGACCATCGTACCTGCTCCGATAAGCATTTCACTCACCATTTGATATGCAAGCTCACGATTTAAACCTTCACTCACTGCATTATCAGCCATCGCTTCAATCAGCATAAAGATAAATGCCGGACTTGAACCGGTCACAGCAGGCATTAAATGCATCAATGATTCATCAATCCAGTGTGTGTAACCTAATCGTTTAAAAATATCTTCTATTTGCTTCGCTTCTTTTTTCTCAACAAATTCATTTCTACTCATCGCTAATACACCTGCATTAACACCTACTGGCGTATTAGGCATTAAACGAATAATCTTCGGATGTTCATCAAACTCGTCATCAATCGCTTGTATTGATAAGCCACCTACTATCGAGATGATAATATGATGATCACATAAATGTTTAGCGAGTTTCGCACTTACTTCATGATAATTATTAGGTGTCACCCCTATAACGATTGCATCATAGTGCGTAATTTCATTCATTTTTATAAGAGGTGTAATGTTGTGTTTTGCTATAAAGTTTTGTAGCTTATCTTTGTTGCGCATCCAGATTCCTAAATCTTCTTTAGTAAGACCACTACGATTAAATCCTTTTACCATTTCCTTAACCATCTTGCCGCCGCCGATAAACGCTATTTTCATTTGATGTCACCTCATATTTTGATGTTAGAACGTTATTTCTTCTTGATTTTCATCTTCTTTTTCAGATCCGTTACTTTCGGTTTAACTACTTCTATAAGTTGATATACTGGTTTGTTTAATACATAATCAAATTCGCCGACTTTTTCACTTAAACGCGTACCCCAAACTTTCTTAAATTGCCATAGTCCAAAGTACTCGGAATCTTGATCCGGTGCGTTATTCGTTCCACCAAAATCATAGCTTTTAGCCCCTACAGAACGGGCATATTGCATCATGCTAAACTGCATATTATGGTTAGGTAGATAATCTCTATACTCATTACTTGAAGCACCATATAAATAATAAGCTTTGTTCCCGGCAAATGTCAGAAGCGCGCCTGACAAGACTTTGCCTTCTGGATGTGTCTTTTCAAGTTCCTTCAGTTCAGCAATTTGGTTTTTAAGCTTTTTCTCTTTTACATTTAAATCATTTAATTGATTTTGTGCTTTTTTCTGGTCTTTCTTTTGTAATAATTTTTCTTTATCCTGATTTACTTTTTCTAATTCCTGCTTTAAATTATTAATTACTTTTCCTGGAATCAGTTTTACTAAAAATACTTCAGCATCACCATTTGGATGTAACGCATCGTAAATATTCTCAAAATAAGACACATCTCGTGTTAAAAAACCATCTCGTTCGCCTGTAATCTTCATTAAATCAGCAAACGTCTGTAAATCTTTGCGATTACCTTTAATACATTCCGTCCCCATCTTCAAACTACGTTTCACTTTTGAGCGATTATTACGTTCAAATGATTTAAGTAACGATTCATCATCTACACTAATATCTGTAATCATCGTCATTCGAGGTTGAATATAGTCAGTGCTTAAACCTTCACCAAATCCTCTATGCACAAATCCAAGTCCTTCGAGATGACTAACCATATCACCCATGTTTTCCACTTCAACATCAGGATCTATTTTAATGACGTATGCCTTCTCTTCTTTTGCGATTGAAATCGCAGTGTTAATAAGCAGTTCAACTGCTTCCTTATCTGCATAATCTACAACGAAACCTCTTGAAATATAGCACATAGAAAAGGGCATCTTTGGTACCTTTTTAAATAAAAGCTGTCCAACACCCACGACTTTCCCGTTTCTTGCAACTGCTACTCTACGACTATACCAACCAGTCAATGATTTTGATGCAGCCCAATCTGTCAACTGCAACAAATCTCCATTCACATGTTGCTTTACAAACGTATCATGCATTTCGTTACTTATATTTATTTTAGAAATTGTCATTTTAAAAATCCTTTCATACTTCACTTAACAATTTATATTATTTTATTGTTATAATTAAAATAATGTTTTATTTTACCCACTATTTTAATAATAATCCACTAAAAAGAGGTTCATTCACATGTTTAAAAATATTTTATTAATCATTTTAGCCATCATTAATACATATTTTATCTTTAGTTTATCAACGAACAATACCATTAATTTGTTAAGTTTACACATCATAGCAGCTGGATTAACTTTTATCATCACAGTGCTATTTTTAATCACTCGCACTCAAAAAATAACACAACTATTAAGTGCGATTACCTTATGCATTACTGTTTATCACATCTACTTGATCGTGATGGTTATCTATACTTACGTGTATGTTAAATAAAAGCATAAATCGCTTCGTGCACAAGATGTTCGCCAACCATAGCAGCATCTTGTGTTTTGATTTCTAATCTTCTTATTTTATTTATATTACCCGGAATAATTTTTATATTCGGGAATCCGTCTTTTTTTAGTAGGAAATACGTGTTTATCACGCCACCCATTACTTCATAGCCCAACCACTCTACAAAGATCTCTGCCAAACTATCAAAATCATACGTCTCAATCACAATCGTATCTATTGATAACTCCTGCTGCATATCGCTACGTAGCGCATTGAATCTCTCTTCATCACCTTCACCCCACTGTATAAAGAAAGGCAACTCAAAATCTCTATCTTCATCGATATATAGCAGCTGCCACTGGATTAACTCTCCATCAGGGGTTATGCGCTCCATCTTAAGTGGTCCCAATGTCGTTAAGCCCAAATGCTTAAAATGTGCATTTAGTACATTGATATCATCCGTTCTGAAACATAATCGTTTAAAACCTTCAGTATAATGCGTACGTCCTAAACTACTGGCAAAACTTAATCTTTCATCTTTATCTTTCATTGCTGTTTCGACTAACGCTTTGTCAAAGATATCAATAAATTCAATATATGATAAATCGATTCTGCTTAAACGATTCATCGTACCTAGCGATAAATGTTTACCACCGGGTATAATCTTCAGCTTATTTCCCGGAAAATGAAAATCTTCTACACCTTTCACATAGTGGATGATATGGTCAAATTTTATATTCATAATTACCTCTTCTTATTTTTGATACTTATTTATATTTATTATACAATACAACTTAATTTAAACAGTAAATTGTACTTATCTATCAAAAGATAAAACCTGAGAAAAATTTCTCAGGTTTTAAGGTTATTTATCATCAATTACAATATACGTTGCTTTAATTGGTCCGTGTACACCTACTACAAGTTTCATTTCAATATCCGCTGAATTTGATGGCCCTGTAATTAGGTTGATACATGTCGGGAAGTCTTTTGATGCCTTCATCATTTTATTCATTTCTTGTGCCGCTTGCGTAAAGCGCGGAACAATTGTTGATTTCGGAACGATTGCAATATATGTTGCTGGAAGTAAACTCACACTACGACCAATACCTTTGTCCGCATAAAGAACAACAGTACCACTTTCTGCAAGTGTTTGTTCACTAATCGTTATCCCTACATTGGCACGTTCTGCCACATGTAAATTCTCAGCACCCTTTTTTTCATCCCAGATGAAAGCATCGTGCTGTATTAAATCAATACCTAAATCATGATAACGTGAATCATTTGTAGCAATGACCTCACCATTTCCGTATTTTGCAATCACATCAGTTAATGTTTTATTAACCTCTTTACTATTCGTCACAACTAAATCGGTATGGATAAATTCACATTGCTGTTTTAATATATCTAGCAGTTCATCTTGAGAGAGTCCTGTTAATGTTTTATCCTGTGGTCGATATTGCCACTCAGGTATATCAACTTGAGTCGGCATCGCACGCTTTAAATTTTTAGAGATGTTACTTAAAAATGAATCTTTATTTTGAATTGTACCCTTCATTATTTCGCACCTCTTTTCAATCTGTTTTGCATCCAGTCTCTGAAACTTTCATCATCCGGCATCGGGAAGTCACGTGTATCTGTCCACGCATGTAATGGCTTCGGTCCTTTAGTAATCATGTGTTCTGCTTTATTCTCAAATGGTTTCATCATTGATGGTGCGGCTTTCGTACCATATTTAAATAATGTTGCATTTGATGCACCCACGCCAAATCCTTTCATCACCAAACGTTCAGCAACAGGAGACATCTTTTCTTCTTCAACGATAACACGTCTATGCTCAAGCAATAAATCATGTAATGGAATTTTAACCGGGCATGCTTCCGTACATGCCCCACATAATGTTGAAGCATAAGGTAATTCTTTATATTCTTTATAGCCACCTAGTAAAGGTGTTAGTACTGCTCCTACAGGTCCTGGATAGATTGATCCGTATGAATGTCCACCCACTTGACGGTACACCGGACACACATTGACACATGCAGCACATCGGATGCATTGCAGGATAGACTGGAATTGCGTGCCTAATATTTTAGAGCGACCATTATCAACGATCACCAGATGAAATTCTTCCGGTCCATCAATTTCATCATCCGCACGAGGACCAGTGAGTGTTGTCACATAACTTGTAAGATTCTGTCCAACTGCTGCACGTGTTAACATTGACACAAGTACTTCCAGTTCCTCATGTGTTGGCACAATACGTTCCATTCCCATCACAGTAATCTGTGTCTTAGGAAGTGTTGTAACCATACGTGCATTACCTTCATTCGTCACTAAAGTGAAAGATCCGCTTTCTGCTACTCCAAAGTTACAACCTGTGATTCCTACATCAGCCGATAAGAATTCTTCACGTAACTTTTGACGTGCAAATAATGCTAATTCTTCTGGAGCACTTGATTTGTCATATCCCAGCTTTTCAGTGAATACTTTCTGGATTTGCTCTTTATTCAAATGCAGGGCAGGTGCAACAATATGAGAAGGTGGATTGTGATCATCAACTTGCAGGATATATTCTCCTAAATCCGTTTCTATTACTTCACAACCAACTGCTTCCATCGCTTTATTCAAATCAATTTCTTCTGTAACCATTGATTTTGATTTCGCAACTTTTTTTGCTTTCTTTTCCACCAATACTTTTTGAACATATTCATTCGCTTCTTCTGCAGTTTCTGCGAAGAATACATGTCCACCTTTTGCCGCAACATTTTCGGCCAGCATATTTAAATAGTAATCAAGGTTTGCTAAAGTATGTTGTCGTATCTCTTCAGAGTGACTTCTCCACTCTTCCCAGTTACCGAGTGATTCCTGAGATTTGATTTTACGTTCGCGCAGTCTGTCTTGCGCACTAGATACTGCCCCTCGCATAAAGTCATCTTTTAGTTCTGTTTTTACCGCTTTTTTGAACGTTTCTGTACCTATCTTCATACTCATTATACAGTCACCGCCTCAGTATTATTGTTTAGGATTTCCACAATGTGATATACCTTAACTTTTTCACCACGACGCTTTAAACGTCCTTCAATATTCATTAAACAACTTGCATCTGCACCAACTAAATAGTCTGCTCCACTTTTTACGATGCAATCTACTTTATCATCAACCATCTCACCTGAAACATCATTCATCTTAACCGCAAAAGTTCCTCCAAAACCACAACAGTTGTAGTATTCAGGTAACTCTACAATCTCTAAACCTTCTACCGCGGCAAGCAGTTTCTTAGGAGGTTCTGAATTATGTAATAGACGTGTATTATGACATGATGGATGCATTGTTGCTTTACCTGTTAACTTGGCTCCAACATCTGTAATCCCTAATACATTTACGATAAATTGCGTCACTTCATAAGATTTATCTGCAAGACGCTCTGCACGTTCATGCCACACTGCATCATCCTTAAATAAATCCGGATAATGCTTAAACATTGTAATACAAGAACCTGATGGTGCTACAACATACTCAGACGCTTCAAAAGCTTTAATCATATTTTGCGCAGCTTTTTTTGTTTCTTCATGATAACCTGAGTTATAAGCAGGTTGCCCACAACACACTTGCGCTGCTGGAAAATCAACCTCACAACCAAGCTTTTCAAGTAATTCTACAGTTGCAATCCCCACTCTTTTTTCAAAAACATCCACTAAACATGTACTAAATAAACTTACTTTCATTTATTACACCCCTCTATTGTATCGATATCGCCCAATATCGATTATATTTAGTCATCGGATGACTATATCTCTATCATTCTATTGAAATAGCGTACATAATGCAAGTAACAATTTTTTACATTCACAATCATAAATTAATCAATTTCTAAATGTTCTATTAGTACATATTCTACTTCTTCCAAATGATTAAGCATCTTTTCTTTAGCCAGTGATTCTGATTTTCTTTCAATAGCTTCATAAATTTCTAAGTGTTCTTTATACAATTTTTCTATCGATTTCGTCTCTGTATATATCCAGATCTTTCTTGTCTCTTTCATCGTCGTTTTAATCTTATCTGAAACTTCCTTTAATAGTTGGATGAGTAATTCATTTTCAGTTGCCTTTGCTATTGCAAGATGAAAAGCAAGATCACTGTCTTCACCAATTGCTTTATTATTTACAGCGAGCTTCATCTGATCTAAAGCTTGTTTAATATTCAATAAATCTTCTTTTGTATGATTAAGCGCAGCCTTGCCTGCTGTGCCTACCTCAATAATTTTACGTAATTCCAATAAATCGATAATGTCCTTCTTCGTAAATACTGCCATTTCTTTAGTAAATACTTTCGGTTTAACATTTTTAACGAAAGTTCCTTCGCCATGCTTTATATCAACTAAGCCCATAACACGAAGCGCATTTAAAGCTTCACGAATAGATGCCTGACCCACACCGTAATCCTGTGCTAATTTCTGAATTGAAGGAAGCTTTTCATTCACATTAAACGTGCCATCCTTAATTTGATTACTGATGCGATCAGCAATCTCCTCGTACAGTTTCTTTTTTTCAATTCTAGCCACTTTCATTCCTCCGTTATGCCTTATTGATGTTATTATATCAAAGCATATAAGGGATGGGATTAAATAATAAAAAGAAAAAGACAGGTTATCACCTGCCTTTTAGAATATTATCTTTTCTTCAACTTACCTACTGGTTTTGTATATCCTGCTGAAATATGCTGAATATCCTTATCATTGACTGTAACATCAACTTTACTATCGATAATATCAGAATCTGATATATCGTCTGAGTAGTTACTGAATGTTTCAATTAAACCATTTGGCTGCTCAAACTTAAATATATAGTTTCCATTTAAAAGTGATGCTTTATATGAACCATTTTCATCTGTTGTTAATGTCTCAACTAATTCATTATCTTTAAAAATCATAACCTTTATATTTTTTAACAATAAATCTGGTCTATCGTATTTACCGTTGTGATTTTTGTCTAAGAAAGTAACACCTGACACTGTTTTAGGCACTTCTTTTACGATAGCTCTTTCTATAATCTCTGTTGGTAATAATTTATAGTTATCATAACTAAAAGTAACCACTCCTGTTATTGAGTGATATGTTTTGCCAACTTCAATACCTGTTTTAGCTTTGACCATAAAAGTGTGACCCGTGTTATCTTCAACGATGTATTCCTGATGTTCATTAACTGACTTGACTGTGACATTATTCAATGTAATTAGTTCCGCTTCGTCCGCTTCCCCTATAGTTGATATCTCTTTTTGAACTGGTGCCACTGATGAAGTTCCTATTACTTTAATATCTTCAGATTCAATTTGATATAACCCAAAATATTCACCTGACTCACCGTTCACTTCAATCATATCACCAATATTAGGTTTCATTGTTTTGCTACGCACAACAATACCACCAGTATTGTCCTGAATATAAATGTTATACCCATCGATATGCGTTACAGTTCCTGTCACAATTGCTTTTGTTCCTTTGCCTGCATTGCGTAGAGTTTCAATATCCATCTTTTTAGCAGGCTCAGCAACGACTTCTCCTTCACCATTACCAGCTGCAGGTTTATAACCTTGTGCTAACGCTTCTTCTTTTGAAAAGAAAATACGTTTATCTACTGGTACTTGTGCAAAATTTTGAGGATCATAAAATACTTTTGTTTCTGAATTACCTACATAGCGTAATAGACCTTTACCATCATAACGCGCACGGAATTCAAAAGGTAATTCTAATTGAGGATTCTCTTTATTCCACATACCAAGTCCACTACTTTGCGCAGCTTTTACTGCAGACTGGAACATTTGATAGTCATCCATACTTAATACCGGCCAGATAAAGTATGTAGAAGCAAATCCCTCTTTAACCATCTCTAAGTTAACATTGACATTATCGTTTGTACGAATTACCTGTCCCAATACACGACCATAATCATCTGTAACATGATCTTTATTCACTTTAACCGTGATGTCCATTCCTGCAGTAAGCTTTTCATTTAAAGCTTTTTTCGCCAGTTCTCCAAAATATTTCTGATTTTGATTTAAATCTGTTTTAATCAGACTCTCATCGTAACTATCTAAATGATAAGTTTCCGCTGTATCGATATTAACAAAACGAATCGTATCTGACCCCATAATAGATGGTGAAATTTTAATAGTATCTCCATCAACCACACGTAAAACTTTAACTTGATAACTATCTTTTGCAACTTCTGCTGGTGGTGCTACTACTTCACCATCAAATTTACCTAACTGATCAATGGTATCTTTAGGTAATGCTATAAATTGTTGTTCAGGATGGTAAGTATCTTCAATATTTGTATCAGGTGTCAATAAATTATTTGTTCGCACTAATGTCATATCTAAAGTGGAGACATCCGTCCCAAAATTTGTACCAGGGTCTACGCCAATTTGACCAATAGAATCCTGTACTTCACCGTTTTTAGTGGTAGCGTTATAGTTTTGGAACAATACAATCGTATCATCACCATTAAAATTCATGACTGCACTACCAGTAGTAAGTTGTGCTTTCGATAAAATTCCTTCACCGGCATTCTTATTTGCCACGACATATGTTGATTTCGGTGCAATAGTTCCTGTTAATTTTAATTCCGTAACTGTACCTGTTACACGGTCAGCTCCATTTGTAAATGACACAAGACTATATGTCGATAAATCCACAGTTTCATTACCCGGATTATAAATTTCTATCGCTTTATTATAGCTTGAACCTTCCACATATTCAGAAATCATTAAGTTTGATGCAGCATATGCACTATTTTTTAAAGGTATCAACGCTAACATCATTACAACAGCTAAAATCAACTTTAAGGTTTGTTTCATCTTTTTTGCTCCTTATGTTTATTTGATTACTTTTTAACTTTAGCAATCGTTTGTGGATTTATTATTGCTGCAACGTAAATTTATTGTTAATAAAAAAACGAAATTCCTCTATAGAATTTCGTCAAAATGAATAGCTTATTTATTTAATTTGTATACTCTTGCTTCAAATGGTAATAACGTAAACACATCCTCAGATTGTTTATCAACCGGATAGTTATTTAATACTTGCTTATCAACTGCTAAATCAAATTGTTCGTCAGGTTGTAATGTCACTTTGTCATGGCTTAAGTTTCCTAATATAACGAATTGTTCATCTTCTAATGTACGCGTATAAGCAAATACTTTTGTATCATCAGGATAAATTAAGTCAAACTTTCCATATGTTAATGTCATATTTTCTTTCTTCAGCTGAATCATCTTTTTATAGAAATTGAGCATCGAATCATCTTGTCTTTCCTGAACAAATACATTAATCGATTCATAATTCGGGTTAACATTTAACCACGGCGTGCCAGTTGTAAATCCTGCATTCTTTGTATCATCCCACTGCATTGGTGTGCGGGTATTATCACGAGAAATACGACCCAGCATTTCAAGAACAGCTTCTTTAGTCATCCCTTTTTTTAATTCCTGATTATAGATATTTTTCGCATGCACATCATCAAAATCATTAATCGATTCAAATGGATAGTTTGTCATTCCGATTTCCTGGCCTTGATAGATAAAGGGTGTACCTTGTAATAAGAAGTACACGACACCATGCGCTGTTGAACTTTCAAACCAGTAATCTACATCATCACCCCATGTTGATGATACGCGCTGGCGGTCATGATTTTCAATAAACAACGCATTCCATCCCGTTGCTTCCAATCCTTTTTGCCATGCATTTAAAACTTGTTTATAACCAAGAATATCAAAGCTTTTTCCGACATTATGGTCCCATAAGTTTAAGTGTTCAAACTGAAATACCATATTAAACTTACCATTATCTTTGCCTACCCACTCATCAGCGTCTTCAGTCGTAACACCATTCGCTTCACCAACGGTCATAATATCATATTTATCAAATGTATTTTCTTTAAGTTCCTGTAAATATTCCTGAATACCTGGCTGATTCATATGTCCTTCAAAAGATTCTGCATAACCTAATTGATCAGCGTCAGGTAAATCACCTTTTTCAAAGCTCTTCTTTATATGACTGATTGCATCGACACGGAAACCATCAATACCTTTGTCCAGCCACCAGTTCACCATATTATAGATTGCATGACGCATATTCGCATTCTCCCAGTTTAAATCGGGTTGTTTGCGACTAAATACGTGCATGTAATATTGGTCAGTTGTTGCATCGTATTCCCAAGCTGACCCTTCAAAGATACTCGCCCAGTTATTTGGCTCCTTACCATCTTTACCATCCTGCCAAATATACCAGTCACGGAATTCATTATCCTTACTCTTCTTAGCTTCGACAAACCATTGATGTTCATCACTTGTGTGATTAATCACTAAATCTAATATCAATTTCATACCACGGTCATGTACTTCATATAATAATCGATCGAAATCTTCCATCGTACCGAAATCACGCATTATTTCCTGGTAATTACTAATATCATATCCATTATCATCATTCGGTGATTCAAATATTGGACTCACCCATATGACATCGATACCTAAATCTTTTAAGTAATCTAATTTCTCAGTAATTCCGTTAATGTCACCGATACCATCACCATCAGAATCTTTGAAGCTTCTTGGATAGACTTGATAGCACACTGCCTCTTTCCACCATTTTCTTTCGATAGACATATTGACCTCCTAATGTTCACTGAAACGCTGCTTCTGATCTTCTTCTATTACTTCACGTGCAACTTTTTTAATTTCATCTACATATTTTGCGATTGCCTGAAATATCGGAAATGTATTATTTAATCCCATCTCTACAATGGATGAAACTGCCATAGTGACTGGGTTGATACTTTTCATTTTAAATGATGTTTTAATTAATTGCACAACTTTAGTAAATTCCATGAGTTGTGAAAGTCCGTTGCTTTTTTCCTTAGCTTTCAATTCTTCAAATTCAGTAATAAATTTATCAATATCTATCCATTCATTTCTACGCTCCATGATATCGTCTTCCTGAATTTTAAAATGTGTCATTATAATACGTTCAATGACTTTAAAGTTTTGTTTTAATACGATATTTTTAAAACTTGGGGTAAATAATTTTGGGAATGCTGAATTTACTTTATAGTTTAAATAACTATTCAGATAAGCTGGATCATTATATCTTTTATCATATTCCTGCTGTTCAATCTTAAAGATGCTTGCGATGAGCGCCTTTAATTCATCAAGCCCTGTCCCATCCAGCGTACTCGTAAAGTGATAGTTCAATGGTGATTTAATATAGGCTTTGAACGTAACTTTCAGTTCAGTATCCTTATCTCTCATTAATGTCAATTGATCATCTTTACCTGTAACATCTACTAAAGTATCTGTCTTGTTATAGATAAAAGTAATTAATTTGTTCTGTTTGCTTAAATACTTTATTAACTCAACGTCAACTTCTTTAATCTTACTTGAAAATACATAAAAATAATGATCGATATTTTCATTTTGAATAATCTTTTTATATTTTTGAACAGATACTTCTTCAGTTCCTACACCTGGGAAGTCTACTAAATAGCCATAATCGTTAAAAGGATATGCGGTTGTTTCTAGCGTTGCATCCGTATGAACTGATGTATGAGCTTTGGCTGAGCACAGTGCATTAATTAACGCACTCTTTCCGGCATCTGGTTGCCCAATCAGTCCAATCTTATTGAGTGATCTATTCTCTACAAATATTTCATAAGCTTTTATCAATGGATGCTTTTGCATTTCACTTATCCTCCCGATATCTTTTCTATTTGTATTCCCGATTATTATCTGAACAAGCATGTAATGTCACATTTCTTTATGAATTTATTACTATAAACCTTTACGCATTAAGTATAAAAAGTACGGGGCACCGATAATACTCACGATTATCCCTGCCGGCATACCAGAAGGTTCGATTAATAGTCGACCTAAAGTATCAGCAAAGCTTAAACATATTGCACCCATGAGTAACGTAACCGGGACAAAAGATTGATGTCTTGGACCAACAAGTTGTCTTGCAATATGAGGAGATATTAATCCGACGAAAGCTATACTTCCACATATCGAAACAGCACTAGCACATAGTACAACTGATATTAGAACGATTATCATTCTTTCACGATTGATATTTATTCCTAAACCAGTTGAGATATGTTCATGTGTATTTAATATATTTAGGATGTTCAGCTTCATCATAATCACAATCATAGATATCATCAGTGCGATAACAATCATCCAGACAAACGGCCAGGTATCACCCCAGATATTTCCCCCTAACCATTTTGAGATAAATTCGACATCTTCTTTATTAAATGTAGAAGTCATCATCATCATTGCTCCACTTAAAGCAGTTGAGAGACCTACGCCAATTAAAATCATCTGTGTTGGATTAAGACCTCGTCTTGTAGTACTTAACATAAAGACAATCAATGCAGTTATTAAACCACCGATAATACTAATAAATGGTAAGACATACACAAAATTTGTACTATCAATAGGTAAAAAAATTAATAGTAGTGCGATAAAAAAACCGCTCCCTGCATTGATACCAATAATACCAGGATCAGCAAGTGGATTTTTAGTGATACTTTGAAGTAATGCACCACTTAAACTCAAAGCTGCTCCACAAAGTATCGTTACAAGTAATCTTGGCATCCGAAACTCATAGAGGACCATCGTATCTGTTTCATTGCCCATTCCAAAAAGCGTAGTTAAGAAAGTTTCGGGTGACATTTTAAAATCACCAACAGTCATACTTACCGTTATAATTGCTAACAGCACTATACATAATATAATCATTGTGATGATATTGTTTAATCTGATACGCATTATGATACACCTAACTTTCTTACTAAATAGATAAAGAACGGCACACCAATAATTGATACAACAGCACCCACAGGTGACTCGCCCATAATACGCGCTAATATATCAGCACCCACTAAAAAGATACCACCTAAAAGGGTTGTGACAGGGAGTAATTTTTTATAGTCGACTCCAACTAAAATACGAGCAATATGGGGTATCATCAAACCGACAAATGCAAGTGTACCTGCCATTGCAACTGCAACGCCCGCTAAAATCATCGTGAGCAGAGAAAAAATAATTCTGATCAAATTAATATTGATCCCTAATCCTTGCGCCATTTCATCACCTAAAGATAGGATGGTCAGTTGATGACCAATTAAAAATAATATAATTAAAGCAATAATAATCACCGGTGTTGCGTACTGTAACTGTTGCCACGTCGTCCCTGCAACACCACCACTTGACCACAGGATTGCATTTTGATTGGTCTTAAAGTATAAAGAAATACCTTGTGCTAATGCCAGCAATAAACTACTGACAGCAGCACCCGCAAGGATAATACGCATTGTATTAAATCCACCCTTTTTACTTAAACCGAGCATAAGTACGATTGTGCCACCTGTAACTGCTCCAATAAATCCCGCTAAAATTATCATGAAAAAATGAGCGCCACTTGATATTGCAAATAAAATACTAATCCCTAACGCTGCACCTGAATTTAAGCCGATAAGTGCAGGATCTGCTAATGGATTTTTCGTGACACCCTGCATCACTGCACCACCACACGCAAGACTCATCCCCACGAGCATTGCAGCAATTTCTCTCGGTATTCGTATATCTCGAATAATATTATGTGTAATATTATCCTGATAATAAAATATAGCGTTAAAAATCGTTGATAGGCTATAGTTTTTCACACCTAACATAAATGAAAGTAAAAGTATTGCTAATAACAAGATTGTCAAACCTATCAATAGTCCTATGAATTTCCCGGAAAATATTTTAGTTACTTCGCTTTGTTGTCTACTCATGGTTATCCCTACGATAGTGCTTGCATAATAAATCATATGTCACAAGCATCGGTTTTCCATTTCTAGGATCTACACTTAACTCAGCATCAATATTAAATACTCTTTCTAATACATCTTTCGTTAAGACATTCATCGTATCGCCCTGTTTAATTATCGCACCATCTTTCATCGCAATAATATGATCTGAAAAACGAATCGCCTGATTAATGTCATGAAGAACCATGATAATCGTGCAATGTTCATGTTCATTAAGCTCTCTGACAAGTTCTAAAATTTCTAGTTGATGAGAAATATCAAGATACGTCGTTGGTTCATCCAGAAAAATGATATCCGTTTTTTGAGCAAGTGCCATCGCAATCCATACGCGTTGGCGTTGACCTCCACTTAAATCATTAACATTTTTATCTTTAAAATCATATGTTCCGGTCACATGCATTGCCCATTGAATTTCCTGCTGATCTTCTTTTGTCAATCTACCAAAACCTTTTTGATAAGGAAATCTCCCGTAACTCACTAATTCATGCACACTCAAACCATCTGCCACATCAGGAGACTGTGGTAATATCGCTATTTTTTTAGCTACTTCTTTTGTTGGTTGCTGATGAATATTTTTTCCGTCAAGCACTACTTCTCCACCCGTAACGTTTAATATACGTGATAATGCTTTTAATAAAGTAGACTTGCCGCAGCCATTCGGACCAATGATAGAAGTCACTTTCCCATCAGGTATAGATACATCCAGATCTTTTACAATATCACGCTCACCGTAATTAATCGTGATACGTTTCCCTTCCAGTCGATTCATTTTCCATCCTTCTTTCAATAAATTTCATTATTTTTATTTTTATTTATGCTTAATTATTTATCTTATAATACTCAAAAATTAAACAGTTCAAATGAATACCAAATCATCAGTTTTGTCATTTAATTGATAATGATTATCAACATTGTTATATTCTATAGTATAATAAATATATAAGCAAGATAATTAGGGAGACTTTAATATGAGCAATTTATTAGATATAACAATCATTGGTGGCGGGCCAGCCGGTCTTTATGCTGCATTTTATGCAGGTTTACGAGGACTAAAGGTTCGTATTATCGATCAAAATGATACATTAGGCGGTAAACTCAACTTATTTCCGGAAAAAATTGTGTGGGATGCAGGAGGCATACCTCCACAACCTGCGTCAGAAATAATGAAAAATTTAATTCAGCAAGGAACTACGTTCAATCCAGAAGTCATTCTCAATACTGTCGTTACAGATATCAAAAAAGAAAATGATTATCACTTCATCGTAGAAACTGATCAAGCATCGTATCACTCTAAAACAGTAATAGTTGCTGTCGGTTCAGGGATTATCAAACCTATTAAACTGGATATTGATGGTGCCGAACGATATGAAGTGAATAATTTGCATTATGTTGTACCTAGCCTAAAAAGATTCGTAGATAAACGTGTGCTTATCTCTGGCGGTGGAAATGCGGCTGTCGACTGGGCACATGATATTGCACCTTACGCGAAAAGTGTGCATATTATTTGTCGTAAAGAAGACTTTAAAGGACATGAGGAGACAGTACGTCAACTTGATGACTTAGGCGTTACAAAAATCACGAACCAGACAATACACTCACTCATCGCTGAAAATGATGAAATTAAACAAGTAGAAATTATACACAACACAGATAATACGATTAGTACTTTAGAAGTAGATGACGTTATCATCAATCATGGCTTCCATATGGACTGTGAATTATTAAATGAAAGTAGTGTGCAGTTTGAACGCGTAGATGATTTCTATATTAAAGGGCAGGCAGATACTTCTACTAATACACGAGGTATCTATGCAATCGGAGATATATTAAAACATGATGCAAAAGTAAATCTTATCATCGGCTGTTTCCACGATGCTGCAACATCAATTAATCAAATAAAAATGTATTTAGATCCAAAAGCCGCTTCACATGGAATCGTCTCTAGCCATAATCCAATATTTGAAGCAGAGAATGAAAAAATTAAGCAGAGATTATTTTATAATTAAGTGCTTGCACTATCAGCTTTTAGACAACAATAAAGCGAATGACTATTTTTAGTCATTCGCTTTTCTACTTAATAAGGAGATGCTGCATCATCTGTAACAACAAGCACATCCGGATGATGAAGCAAGACACTCGCAGGAATCGCTTCATCTGGATAAGTCATATTAAATAATTTATTTATAATCGCTTTCTTCTTTTCGCCGGTTGCGAGTAAAATAATTCGATTGGATTTCATAATGGTTCTTATCCCCATCGTTACAGCTTTCGTAGGTACATCTTCTATCGAATCAAAGAATCTTGCATTAGCTGTTATAGTCTCTTCTGTTAAGTGTACCATTCGCGTTCCTGAATCAAATGGAGTCCCAGGCTCATTGAAACCAATATGACCATTCGTACCTATACCTAATATCTGTAAATCAATAGGAAAATCCTGCATAATCATGTAGTCATAAGCTTTATTGTCTTCTTCCAAATTTTCTGCATCATTATCCGGGAAATAATATTGTTCGTCTCTTATATCAATGTGATTAAATAAATGATGTTTCATATAATATAGGTAACTTTGAGTGCTTTCCTTGTCCAGTTCAAAATACTCATCTAAATTAAATGTCTGAATCTCAGATAAATCTAATGGATTAGACTGAATCAACTTTACCAGGTCAGCATAAACCGGCTCCATCGTTCCTCCTGTTGCCAGACCTAATTTCGAACGTTTATTTTTCTGAATTTGTCTAAATATTTCTATTGCTACATACTCAGCTGCAAGCGTCGATTTACCTAAATTAATAAATTCCATCATCACGACTCCTTAATCTTCATTAATGAATCCATTGCCAAGTACATCACGAACATCATGGACAACTACAAATGCATTTTCATCGATTTGTTTTATCATTCGTTTCGTTTTTGTAAGTTGAAGTTTATTAATTACGCAGTAAAGCACCTCAGTTTCACGTTTAGTATAATAACCACGACCATTTAAGATGGTAATCCCACGACCGATATCCTCATCTAACATTCTAGCAATTGGATCTGGTTTTTGTGAAATGATTGTAATCGCTTTTTTAGGGTTTACACCTTCAATAATTAAGTCCATCGATTTTGTACCGATATACAAACTTAAAACAGTTAACAGCGCTTTTTCGATTGGAATAACGGTTAACGAAATTGCTACTACGATTAAATCAAAGAATAATAAAGCATAAGATGTACTTACATCCAGATACTTGTGAGCAATACGTGCAAGTATCGTTGTTCCAGCAGTCGTTCCACCAACAAGAACAATCATCCCTATACCTACACCTACTAAGAAACCTCCAAAAATTGTACTTACTAAAACTTCTTTAAGATGTAAATGCAGGGGTTCAGTTAACTTAAGGAAAAATGATAGCGCAATAATCGATATTACAGTCAGTGCCATAGATCGTTTAGAAAGAAATTTATATCCTACAATTAATAAGATTATATTCATTACAAGTGTAGTAATCGCCGGTGACCAGCCAAAACTATAAAGAAAGATTAAAGACATCCCTGTAACGCCACCTTCACCAAGGTTAGCAGGTATAATGAAGACATTTACTGCAAGCGAAAAAATAAGAGAGCCAAGTAGTACAAAAAAGATTGATTTCCATGTTAGTTTAAGATTTTTAATAGCGTTCATCTTGTCCTCCTTTAAAATTAAAATCGGTTGTAAGTGTATCGAACTTTACAACCCGTTTCAAGATTACAGCACAAAAAAGAGCATCATTAGCATGATGCCCTAAATTAACCATATATAAACGTGCTATTCAAAGAATGGTGTTTGAATACTTTTTAATGTTTCTACTGATTTTTCAAATTTTTGTTTTTCTTCTTCAGATAATGGCGTTTCAAATACTTTGCTAACACCATTACGGTTAATTAAAGCAGGTACACCGATGTATACATCGTCTATACCATATTCACCATTTAATTTTGCAGAAACAGTAAGCACTGAGTTTTCATTTCCTAAGATAGCTCTAGAAATACGAGTTAATCCCATCGCTACTCCGTAATATGTCGCACCTTTAGCTTTGATGATTTCATAAGCCGCATCACGAGTTTTTACAAAGATTTCTTCCATTTTTGCTTCATCATGTTCTAAAATATCAACAACTTTGATACCCGCAACATTTGCGCTACTCCAAACCGCTAATTCAGAATCACCATGTTCTCCAATAATATAAGCGTGTACACTATCTGCTGCTACACCAATTTCACTACTTAATAAATAACGGAAACGTGCAGTATCTAAAATTGTACCAGAACCAATTACTCGGTTTTCAGGTAATCCAGAGAATTTTTGAACTGCATATGTCAATACATCCACAGGGTTCGTCGCTACTAAGAAAATGCCATCAAATCCTGAAGCCATAATTTCTTCAACGATTGACTTAAAGATTTTCATGTTCTTACCAACTAAATCTAAACGTGTTTCACCTGGTTTTTGAGCTGCTCCTGCACAAATTACGATTAAGTCTGCATCGCCACAATCAGAGTAAGTGCCGTATTTAATATTCATCGGACTTGGAGCATATACTACACCGTGGTTTAAATCCATAGCATCACCGATTGCTTTAGCTTCATTTAAATCGATGATCACAAACTCATCACAAACACCTTGGTTTAACATTGAGAATGCATAACTTGAACCTACTGCACCATTACCAACTAATACGACTTTATTACCTCTTAATTTTTCCATTACGAAAGACTCCTTTTTAATTTTGAAATGATTTATATTTTGTTACATACTTACTATTCTTATAAAATTATGCTTAAAACGTAAGTCCAGATACATACAAACACTAATAATCCAATACTATACTTTAATGTCATATTTAATAATTTTGATTCCTGACCAACTGCACCAACAGCTGCTGTAGCAATCGCAATTGATTGTGGTGAAATAAGTTTGGCCATTACCCCACCTGCAGTATTTGCTGCTACTAATAAGGCTGGATTTGTACCAATTGTACTTGCTGCAGTTGCCTGAATTGAAGCAAATAAAACGTTGTTATTTACTACAGATCCTGTCATGAATACTCCAATCCAACCAAGTATCGGAGATAATAATGGGAAGATTGAACCTGTTTTTGCAATTGCCTGCCCCATCGCAACGGTTAACCCACCATACGTCGTTAACTTAGCAATGGCAAGAATCGCACAAATTGTAATAACCGGAATCCATAATTCTTTGATTGTTTTACCTAATAGACTAAATCCTTGGCCTAGGTTAATTTTTGGAGAAAGGATAATTGTAAATAATACAGCAAGTAAAATTGCCGTACCCGTTGCTCCAATTAAATCTAATTTCAGCATAACACCTTTTTGTAAATTTTCATTAAAGGTACCAGGCATCTGGAATAATAGCACTGACTTTTCAAGTGCTCCACCAGGCAAGAACAGCGCTTTAAATGCTGGTAAACTCCAGATAAGCACAAAACCAGTTAAGAAATAGAATGGGCTCCATGCCAAAGCAATTTCTTTGATTGGATGATGGGTGATATCAACTTTTTCATCTGACAGTCTAAAAATATGTTTTGGCTGCCATTTACTACAGAAAATTGCAAGTGCAGCCATTGCTAATAAAGCTGGTAAAAGCGCTGCTAATTCAGGACCCATTACTAATGTAATAACTGTTTGAGCAGCAGTATAAACTAAACCAGAAATTAAAATCGCAGGTAATGTTTCTTTAACACCCTTTACTCCATCTAACACAAGAATTAATAGGAATGGAATTGCTATATTAATAATCGGTAAAGTGTAAGCCGTCATTTGTGAAACGTCCATTGCAGTGACGTCACCTTTTAAACCAAGTGTGTTCACGATACCTACTGGGATACCTATCGCTCCGAACGCTCCTGATGCACCATTCGCAATTAAACAGAACATCGCAGCTTTTAAAGGATTAAATCCTAACTGAACAAGTAATACAGAACAAATCGCAATAGGTACACCAAAGCCAGCTGCACCTTCTAAAAATGCATTAAAACAAAATCCAATTAATAAAAGCTGGATACGTTGGTCAGCAGAAATACCAGCGATTGAATCCTGAATCACTTGAAACTTTCCACTTTCAACAGAAACTTTGTATAACCACACGGCCATGATGATAATGTAACCAATCGGAAACAGACCCTGTACTACCCCTTCTGTTACACCACCAGTAGCAACAGCTCCAGGTAATTTAAATACGAACAATGTAATTAAAATGGTAACTACTAATGTAACGAGAGCTGCGTTGATACCTTTCATCTTGAACACTGTTAAGCATAACAGGAACAAAATAATAGGTACTGCTGCTACAAGTGCCGATAATGCTAAGTTGTTGAATGGATCAAATGAAGTTACGAACATTACTATCCCTTCTCTCTAATTTCTTCTCTTTTCTGCAGTAAATGAAATAATGAAAATAAAGAAAACTGTATCTATTTTTCAAGCTCACTGCCTATTACAGTTACAATACTACAACGGATAATACGCATATGCAAGCATTTTTTGTGATTCGTTTCACAATTTAATTTTTTGACACATTTTTACTATTTGTAATTTCAGCTATATAGTCTTACAGCACAATAAAGATAACGCTTACATATCAATGATTAAAAATATAAGAATCAGGGTAACTTAATAATAATTCTATCTGAAAAATTTATTTATTAAAAATGATATAGTGGGAGGTAAGATTTATGAAGACAACTAAAAAAGTTGCAGCAACTGTTCTCGCCGGTGGTTTGATTGCATCATTTATACCATCAAATGCTGATGCTGCAGGTTACTATTACTGGCACAAAGGCGATATGGACGATAGCACCGTATTAAATAAAAACTTTAGGAACGCAATTCAAAAGAATAACTTTACGTATGATGGCGTCAACATCAATACAGAATATGGTATTTTCACGCGTGTGATGAGAAACAATGGACTAAGCTATAAGAAAGTACGAAACGGGGTATTCCAATCACGTAATGCTACATTTGTCTTTGGTTTAAAGAATAACCGATTAACAAACAGCTCAAAATTAAAAGGCATTTATTTTACTTTTGATGACTATGCAATTACTACAAGTACGATCAAAAAAGTTTATGGTACACCAGATAGTAAGAAGACTATAAAAAATGGACTATCTTATACTTATAATGCTCACTATAATATAAAAAATAAGTTCGATTTTGTTAAAACGAATGGTAGCTATAAATTAACAGGATTTATGACTTCAAAATAAACGAAAAAACAGGACTGGAAAAAATCCAGTCCTGTTTTAATTTGCAAGCGACTTCTTATTGGAATTAAATGCACGTTTCAAGCGTCTTCTAAGATCTCTTAACAGTCTTTTCAAAAGAACCGTCTCCCTTATTCGCTTTTTTACATTTACATTATAACAAGTCTATATTAATTCTGTATGAATTTAATATTAATTCTTACCAGCTGAATAAACCAACAAATCCAGCAGATAATAATGATACTAAGATACCAGCAAGTAACATCATAGGTACGTATTTAGCAATGAAATCTGAAGTCTTAACATCTACGATACCTTTTAAACATCCGATAATCATACCAACTGTTGAGAAGTTAGCAAATGAGATTAAGAATGTTACAAGTACTGCTTTCATGTGATTGTCCATTTTAGGTAATGATTTTTGAATATCCATCATTACAACGAATTCGTTTGTAATGATTTTCTTCGCCATATGTCCACCGACAGTTAATGCATCATCTAAAGGTAAACCTAAAAGCATAGCAAATGGTGCCATAACCCAACCTAGGATTAAACTTAAATTTAAATCTTTATTGAATAATCCTAATAGCATATCAATAAATGCCGCTAATGATACGAATGCGATTAAAAATGCAGCGATAATTAAGATTAATTTACCCGCACCTAATACTGAATCACCTAAGAATGAGAAGAACGGTTGACGTGTTTCTTCTTTAATTTCCACAACATAATCTTCTTCTGGTGTTAATTTCACTGGGTTTAGGATTGTTGAAATAATAATTGCGTTAATAATATTTAACGGAATCGCTGTAAGTACTAATTCACCAGGAACCATTTGTACGTATGCACCTACAATTGAACCTGAAATACAACTCATTGACATTAAAGCAAGCGTTAATACACGTGCTTGGCTCATTTGACTAACTTGTGCTTTAGAAACAGCTAAAGCTTCTGTGTTTCCTAATACCATCATTTCTACAGAATAGAAAGATTCGAATTTCGGTTGCCCTGTAATTTTACCGATTAACCAACCACTCCATTTAATGATAAATGGTAATACTCCGATGTACATTAAAATATCAAATAATGGTACAACAAAAAGAATTGGTAATAATGCAGCCACAAACATGTTTCTGTTTTGTGGATCTTCAAGATGTGCCCAATCTCTAAACGGCATTGCAACACCTTGATAAGCTGCTTCTAACATCCAGCTAAAACCATCTGCTACAGCTTTTACACCAGTACGTCCCCAAGAGAACTGTGTAAAGAACCATGCTAAAAATAAGTTAACCACTAACATAATCGCAACTGACTTCCAGTCGATATTCTTACGATCACGAGAAAAGGCAAATGCGACTAAAATAAAGACAAAGATACCTAAAACATTAAGTAATAAGAAAGTATTCATGATTTCCACCTTTTTAATTTTTATGTATTAGATTATAGCATGATTAACTCGTAAACAATACACTTTTTTTCATTTATTCACGAACATTTTTTCACCCGAGACTTTACAAACGATTTAAATCTCGAATTATGGAATTTTTGTAACCGTTTTACCTGTATTATCATTTGTATTTTAATGTTTTAACACATTTTCTTCAATAAAGTTAAAAATTTAATTTTAAAATTATTAATATCGTTATTCTATTAGGGTAATGTGTTAAAATAAGAGCATTGTAAATTCGAATATGTAGGGGTCTTGTCAGTATGAAATTCTTTAACTTTAAATTACTCATATCTTGTTTTATTTTAATGATTTGCTCACCTCAAATCGTCTTGGCCGCTTCTCCTTATGAGATAGCCAATTCGGCAGGCTACACTGTACCGCAAAAGGATAATCCAAAAGGTACCATCGTTGTAGCTACTAACGGTCAATTACTATATGGTGAAAATATTGATAAAAAGTGGCCACCCGCTTCAATGTCAAAACTCATGACCTTATACTTATTATATGAAGAGATGGATAAGGGTTCTATTTCACTTAATACGAAAGTAAAAGTTACTGATAAATATTATGGTATCTCTCAACTGCCGATGCTTAGTAACAATAAATTTCGTAAAGGGGCTACTTATACAGTTGAAGAACTGATAAAGTTAGCTATCGTGCCTTCAAGTAATGCCGCTACATATATGCTAGCGAACCTGGTAGAAAAAGATGATTCTGATTTTATCGATAAGATGAATACTACTGCTAAAGAATTAGGTATGAAAAACACACATTTTTTAAATGCAGCTGGACCACCTAACAATATGCTCCGTCAATATAAGGCTGAACGTTATCAACAAGATGACGATAACTTAAGTACCGCTCGAGATTATGCAATTCTATCTCAAAAAATTGTCACTGAGCATCCTGAAATTTTAAAATATACTAAAAAGACTTACATCACGATTAAACCGGGAACTGAAGACGAAGAATCTTTTGGTACATATAATCACTCTCTTGAAGGTGCACGTCTGGAATCAAAAGGTGTAGATGGTTTAAAAACAGGTTCTAGTGATACAGCTGGATTTAATACTACAATCACAGCTAAACGTAATAATTTAAGAGTAGTGGAAGTTATACTTGGTGTGGGTGACTGGTATGATCCACCTGCAGAATTCAATCGTAATGAAATGGCCAATGCATTACTTGATTTAGTGTATAGTAAATATCACTATAAAAAAGTGCTATCTAAAGGTGTCCATACATTTAAAGGGAAAAAATTTTATGTTCATGATGACTTATATGATGTTGTAAGAGATGGTCAATCCGGAGAATTAATATTAAAAGATGGCAAAGTGCATTATGACTATGATCGTATGTTTATATCAGACCAATATAAACCGGCAACCGTAAAATATGAAGATTATGACCAATATAAACGTAAGAAATTCTGGGATGATCACTATGTAACAATCATCAGTACCTTAACCGGCTCGTTTGTTCTAGGACTATCTTTATTGTGTTATTATTTCTTAACAAAATCTAAGAAGAAGTAGGCTCTCTACTTCTTCTTTTTTAATTCCTGCTGCAACAATCTTATTGGACCGTTATACGCCATTTCATAAGCATACTTAGCAATATCTTCTGGTGATTCCTGCATATCTGTTTTGACCCATTGTTTAATAACACCCATTTGTGCACTCGATACAAAAGTGAAATAATAACTAAAAGGTATACCTTCTATCTCTTCCAAATCAATCATACGCTCAAAGTTGCTTTGTATCATTTTTCTAAACTTATACTCAAATGTTGTATTTAAATTCGGATGCAACATTACTTTAAAGAATAATTTATCTTCTTTCAAAATACTCATTACCTTCTTAATAAACACTTCCTGAAATAAATCATCTTCGTGAATCACTGCTGACAAATCCATTGATTGCTGCAATTCAATAAAACGCTGTAACATCTCATTTTCTATAGATTCAAGTAATTCAAATTTATCAACATAATGTAAATAAAATGTCCCCCTATTAATATCTGCTGAATTTGCAATATCATTAACTGTTATGTTGTCGAAAGATTTTTCTAGCATCAATTCTAGTAATGCTTTTCGAATACTTTGTTTTGTTTTTCTAATACGTCTATCTTCCATATAAACTTCTCCTGTCATTAATCCTAATGATTATTTTTTTAAATTTCGTTTAATAATCAACAAATTTATTTAAAAACGTTGTTTAAAATACTTAATGCCCTTTTTTGATTATTGTAGCTAGGTTTATTCTCATTATAATAAACACTATATCAATTAATCAACACAACGTTCATTAGGAGGACAATAATATGAAAATATTAAAAAATAAACTACTGTACCTAGTACCATTTGTTGCTTTATTTATCATCGGATTGTTATCACTGGCTTTTTCTCCTGCATACAATCCAAAACCAAAAAAAATGCCCATAGCAATTGTAAATTTGGACAACGGCATTAAAATTCAAGGTCAATCGAAAAATATCGGTAAAACATTCATTGACAAACTACAATCAAATAAAGCATTTACTAAGAAAGTAAAATTCATCGAGGTAGATTCTGAAAAGGATTTAGAAAAAGGCTTTAAAGATTTAGATTATTACGGAGCTTTGGTTATTCCAAAATCATTTACACGTGACGCTACAAGTGCAATGCGCAAAGAGATTCAAACAGCAAAAAAAATTGAAGGAGTACAAAAAGCAAAAGCTACTCGTACAGAGTTAAAACAAAAAATTGAGAGCGGATCTATTTCACCTGAGCAGGCACAAATGATTATCAGTCAAATGCAAAAGAAACAAGCAAAAATATTGGCAGCAAATAAAGAGGTTTTGAAACCAATCGATGTAAAAAAAGCTATCTTGAAAATAACTATAAATCAAGGAGCTTCTACGCAAGGCGCACAAATTTCAGATAATATCCTAACGAATATGGTATCTAAGTTAAACGATACTCTAGCTCAGCAATCAGTTACACAACTTGATAAAGCAAATGTTAAAGTATCAGCCAAATCAATGAATCAATTAATGCACCCAGTTAAAGTTAATCATACAGTAATGCATAAAATTAAAGATCATCAAGCAATGGGAAATGCACCTATGTTATTCTTTACACCAATTTGGTTAGGCTCTTTATTATCATCAGTATTACTATATTTTGCTTTTAGAGGATCAAATATTATCCCTAAACGCGAACGTTTTATCGCATCTTTATTTCAAATTATTGCTGCCTCTATTGCCGCAATAACTGGTGGATTTGGAGGAGTATGGTTTATCACATCTATACTAGGATTCAACATGGTTAATCCATTTAACGTAAGTATCTATTTAAGCATTGCAATGTTCGGTTTTATTATGCTGATTTTAGGATTAATGTCGTGGTTAGGCATGCCTGCACTACCATTATTCATGTTGGCTTTATTTTTCAGTATGCAGTTACTCACGTTACCAAAACAAATGTTACCAAAGTTTTATCAAGATAACATATATGATTGGAATCCATTTAAGATATATGGTGATGGTATTAGACAATTAATATACTTGGGCCATCCATTAGAATTCAATACTCCAATGCATTTGTATTTAGGTTTAGGTATTTTCGGAATAATTTCAATTATCTTAGCTGCGGTCATTCGCCCACATAAAGGTAAAAAAGTATAAATTAAAGATGCGACTCCAGATTGAGGAGTAGCATCTTTTTTTGTGCTACGATGAAATCGAGGTGAATCATTTGAATTCCTATATTTTATTAACAACCGCCTGTGTTTATTTTATACTTGCATTGTATTACTATAATCGTCCTAATCTATTAATGTTATGGTTAAGCTATCTTCCAACCTTACTTCATGAATTCGGACATGCTTTAGCTTGTCAGTTAACTGGCGGAAAAGTAAGTGATATCGTTATCGTCACAAGACAATCGGAAAGACGAGCTACAAGTAGAAACGGTTATGTCATATCTCATACGACTACCCCTTGGAATAGATTCGCTACTTTTATCGCTGGCTATTTATCACCTCCATCATTTTTAATGATCGGTGTATTCTGTGTAATTCATGAATGGACTTTGTGGTTTTGGCTATTGATGGGTCTTGTTTTTACTTACTATCTATTAAAAACATCTCGAAAGTTGTTCCCACTTTTTGTGCTTATTCTTCTCTTTGGGGGATGTTATTTTTACTTTCAATATCCAGATTTAGTTTCACTGGAACTTATTAGCAACGGATTTATTTACATATTGTTAGGTATACTTTTAGCTGATACAATCCTTTGCAGTTATACGATTACTTTAATATATTTCCAGGGTAATAAGTCATGGGATGGTGCAATGCTTAGCAGCTTAACAAAACTACCTGTTTTAGTTTATTATTTATTGTTCATTAGCTTTCATTTTTTAAGTTGTTGGTTTGTAATTAAACTTTTGATCGGGAATTTTAATTGATATTTTTTTGGTTTTGTATTTAATTTTTATTTGGCATACGTCGCACCCCATGTGTGACATTCTCAACATGTTTGGCATACGTCGCGCCCCATGTGTGACAATCTCAACCTGTTTGGCATACGTCACGCTCCACGTGTGACAATCTCAACCTGTTTGGCATACGTCACGCTCCATGTGTGACAATCTCAACCTGTTTGGCATACGTCACGCTCCATGTGTGACATTACTTTATATGTTTATAGTAATTCTCAAAATAATAGTAACCTCTATCACATTTCTTAAAGTTATTCTCTAAAATAAATTTAGTGCGGTTTCTATGAGCACGGCCCACCCAACGATTTGCTTCTGTTATACTAAACGGACGATTTAACAACACTTCTAACTCTATTAAATTTTCCCTGATTAAATCGACTTTGTTCATTCTCTTTAGACAACCTTTACATACAATCGTTTTCTTTTTACTTTGATCGATTTCATGTTCCAGACTACAACTGGAACACTGGACTCCGATTCTAATATCATCAAAGTTAAATTCTGGTCTGCGTTCATGTAAACGTATAGGCTTATGTTTTTTCTTAAAATAGGCTGCCATGTCTCTTTCAAGTTCTCCTGCCGGCTCACATTCATTGATCTCTTTCATTATCTTTCCAATATCATAATATTGAATCATATCATGAATTTTTTTATTTATACTAAACCCTTTGTTAATAAATATCATCTTACTTACAACTTCATGACCAACGTCCATCCAGTCAATCTTTGCAGAAAATGTCTCATGCATATTAATAAATTGTGCTTGCGGGTTCTTTAAACTAAAGCCAGATTTTCTCCAGATTAATTCATCATATTCATAAGCACCAAAATAATTTTTCACATCAAATGCAAATAACTTATTTCCCGTGAGTACCAAACGATCAATTTCAAATGATTGCCCATTAAATTCGATACATAAATTGAACAACTGAATATACTTATCTTCTATCGGAAACTCTTTAAGAAATTGTTTTTCACCTACATAACCATAATAGCTTCGATGATATTCTTCACTGTACTCAAAATCTTTTAAGCGACGTTTCAATATATCTTCAAGCACTACTATTCGTGGTGGTTGTATCATGTCTGACCTCCGTTGTTTGATACTTTAGTTATAGCAAAAGTTTGTAAATAGATAGTTACAGTTATCTAAAAATTCCACCAACCATATCCCTTGTTTAACTTATGATGAGCAGGGAAAATATAACTATACATTTATATAGAAAGAGGGATAATAATGGTTCAATCAATCGATAATTTAAATCAAGATTTATTTATAAATGGACAATGGGTTACAGCAAATGATTATAAAGAAGTTATCAATCCAGCTACCGGAGAGAAAATTGCACAAGTTGCTCAAGCAACTAAGGAGCAAGTACAAGAAGCGATTCAAGTTGCTCATGATGCATTTAAGCCATGGAAAAGTTTAGAACTTAAAGAACGTACAGCGTATCTTCATAAGATTGCAGATTTATTAGAAGATAATGCAGATCGATTGGCTGAAATCATGACAATCGAACAAGGTAAACCTTTAAAAGAAGCGCATCTAGAAGTATTAAGCGGGGCAGAAAGTTTCAGATGGAATGCTGAAGAAGCACGTCGTCTATACGGAGAAACAATTCCAGCACCAAATGATTATAAATACGAAATAGCATATGAACCAATCGGTGTTGTCGGTGCAATTACACCATGGAACTTCCCTTCAGGTATGATTACACGTAAGCTTGCACCTGCTTTAGCTGCAGGTAATACTGTTGTATTGAAACCTTCAGGTGATACGCCTTTATCTGCGCTTGCTATCTTTGAATTATTTGAACAAGCAGAGTTACCTAAAGGTGTTGCAAACATCGTGATGGGTAGTTCAAAAGAAATTGGTGAAGCCTTCACTAGTTCTAAGCTAGTTAAGAAAATCACTTTTACAGGGTCTACCCCAATAGGTAAAGCATTGTATGCGCAATCTGCTGATACATTAAAGAAAATGTCTTTAGAGCTTGGTGGTCATGCACCATTCATCGTGAATGAAGATGCAGATATCGATGCGGCTGTCGACGGTTTAATGGCTGCTAAATTCAGAAATAATGGACAAGTATGTATTGCACCGAACAGAATATTTGTACATCAGTCAGTTAAAGATAAATTCTTATCTTTACTCACTGAAAAAGTTGAAGCCTTAAAAGTAGGTAATGGTCTTGAAGAGGATACAAAAGTAGGACCATTAATTCGTGAAGATGCAATCGAAAAGATTAAAAAGCAAATTGTGAATGCAACCGATAAAGGAGCAACACTTGTTACTGGTGGTCACCGCTTAACTGGAGATACTTACGATAAAGGATTCTTCTTCCAGCCTACTATTTTAGATAATGTTAATACAACAATGGATATATTCTACGAAGAAACGTTTGGTCCAGTAGTACCGATCATTACTTTCAATACGCTCGATGAAGCTATTTCAATGGCTAATGATAGTGAATATGGCTTAGCAAGCTATGCGTTTGCAAAAGATAGTAAGGCAGTCAATAGCTTAGCCACGCAATTAGAGTATGGTATGGTCGGCATCAATGCAGTGAACATCTCTAATCCTGAAACCCCATTTGGTGGCGTGAAAAATTCTGGATTCGGTCGCGAAAACTCACACTTAGGTATTAAAGAGTATGTAACAGCTAAATTTATTAATACTAAATTTCTATAATCCATTAAAGCTTAAGGTCCTGCCTTAAGCTTTTTGTATTTACATATAAATTCACAAGGTCTATAATGTTATAGTTATTAATTCAGAGTAATACCATAAGAAAGGAATGATTATTTGTCACGTTCAGTTGATAAATTATGGACCCGTGAATTCGTACTTGTTTCACTTATTAATTTTATTATCATGCTTTCTATGTTTTTATTACTTGTAACAATCGGAGGGTATGCTGTTGAACATTATCATGTTGCAACAAGCACTGCCGGTCTTGTTTCAGGTATTTTTATTGTAGGAAGTTTGTTCGGAAGATTTTGGGCAGGTAAATACATTGAAATTATCGGCCAGAAAAAGATATTGGTAATCGGTGTTATTATATTTACAATCACCACTGCACTTTATTTCGTTTCATTTGATTTAACCATTCTTATTATTGTTCGCTTACTAAATGGTGTAGGCTGTGGGATTGCATCAACAGCAACCGGTACCATCGCAGCATTCATCACACCGAAAAAACGTCGCGGTGAAGGTATTAGTTATTTTAGTATGAGCGCTGTAATGGCGACTGCTGTAGGTCCTTTCCTTGGAATGTTTTTACTTCAATTTATCTCATTTAGACAACTTTTCATTTTCTGTTTAGCACTCGCTCTCATCGCTCTATTCATGTTACCTGTCATTAAAGTTAATGAAAACTTAGAAGGCTTAAAGGCACAATCACCTAAAGGATTACATATCTCAAATTTCATCGATATGAATGCCATTCCTATCGCTATTGTTGTCTTAGTTTGTTGTACTGCTTATTCTAGTGTTTTAAGTTTTATATCTTTTTTTGCTAAAGAAAATCATCTCGTAACTGCCGGAAGCTTTTTCTTTTTAGCTTATGCCATTGTCATTTTATTATCACGACCATTTACAGGTAGATTGATGGATACCCGTGGTACCAACATCGTAATGATTCCAGCGATGATTTCATTTATTGCCGGCTTACTTACATTAAGTATTACACATAGTTCTACGATGCTTATCATCAGCGCAATGTTACTTGGTTTCGGTTACGGAAATTTCTTATCTATTGCTCAAGCAATCGCAGTTAAACGTACTGAACCGAAAAAAATCGGCCTTGCTACATCTACCTATTTTATCTTTTTAGATTTCGCATTAGGATTTGGACCTTACTTATTAGGTATCTTTATTCCAATGATCGGCTTGCACGGTCTGTATTTTTATATGGCAATCGTTGTCCTTATAGGCATGTTCCTCTATTTTCTTTTACACGGTAGAAAAGCACATATGTATGATTCACTGAACTAAGGCAAATACGCCTTAGTTTTTTAATTGCTTATGTTTTTCCTTTACTTAAGATACATTTTTTTGCACAATAGAAGGTACGTATTTATTAAAAGAGGGATGTGAAAACTTTGAAAATATTTTTAACAGGTGCTACCGGATTTGTTGGTGCACAACTAATCAATAATTTATTACAAGATAAAGATAATGAACTTTATGTTTTATATCGAGACGAACACCGAAAAAACAAACTCATTAATGAAGAGAATGAGCATAGATTCCACTTCATAAAAGGAGATATTACGCTACCTGACTTTGGAGTAGATGAAAGTATAATTGCACAATTACCTGCTATGGATTATTTCTATCATTTAGCTGCACTCGTTAAGTTCGATGAAGATTTAAGAACTGATTTATTTAGAATCAACTATGAGGGTACAAAAAACGCTCTGGCTTTTGCAGAAAAAATTAATTCGAATCATTTTATTTATGTATCTACAGCTTATACTGTCGGTGTGAATGAAGATGCAAAAGAAGAGTTACACGACATCTCAGCTGAAACAAATAATCCTTACGAGGAAAGTAAAGTGAAGGCTGAACATTTAGTTGCTACCTCTCCGATGAAAACTTCAATTTTAAGACCGGCTATCATCATTGGTGATTCGGTCACAGGTGAAGCAGATTCTAAATTTACAATGTATGGATTTATGAAAGCGTTAAAAGTGTTTAAACGTAAAATGGATCGTCATCCTGATAGTCAGGAACTAAGCTACAGGTTATTTGTAGATGATAACTGTACATCTAACTTAGTGCCGGTAGATTATGTGGTAAAAGTACTTACCCGTGCGATTCCTCATGCAGAAGATAAAAAGATTTATCACATTACGAATAATCATCCACCTGAAAATCTTGAAATTTTAGATATGATTAAAAAATATTTAAATTTTGATCAATTAACAGTCGCTCCGACTATCGAAAAACACACAATGAATGATCAGGAAGCGATTCTCAACGGGTACATTGAGGTCTTTGAACCTTACTTTAAAAAGTCAGTTGTGTTTGATGAAACAAATACGAAAGCCCTACTCGAAAAGTCAGGTGAAGAGACATTGACACTGACACCAGCACAATTAGACCATATAATATCTGTGTTCTTCAAGACACAAAAATAAGGATCTGGCATACCAGATCCTTATTTTTATACTATTTTTTTACCAGCATAATGCTGATAATATTCTTTAAATGTTATAAACACCTTTCTTTTTTCATCATACAACTTATATCGAATCGATGCTAAGCTTGTCTTAAGTGTTATCGTTGTCGCATGTTGTAATGGTGGTGTTTCTTCATGTGCTTTTTCAAGGTAGTAATTAGGAATTCTTGGACTTAAATGATGTACATGATGAAATCCGATATTTCCTGTTAGCCACTGAAGTAACTTTGGTAATTTATAATACGAACTGCCTTCAACGGCTGCTTTAACATAATCCCATTCGGAATTTTCTTCAAAGTATGACTCTTCAAATGTATGCTGAATATAGAACATCCAGATTCCGAGCATACCTCCGATAAACATCACCGGAATAAATACAGCCGCAAAAAGTCCAAATCCAAACCAGTAAATGATAGCGCCATAAATCACAATAATTGCGATGTTATGTAACCATGTATTCACTCGTTCTTTTTGTCTCGCATCTTTTCTGTTAAAACGATTGGCAATGAGCAATAAGTAGATTGGTCCTAATATAAACATCACAAACGGATGACGATATGCACGATACGCAAGTCGAGTTTTCTTATCTGCTGCTTCATATTCTTCAATCGTCATCATCCATATATCACCGACACCTTTTTTGTCTAGATTCCCACTTGTCGCATGATGGATATTATGTTCTCTTCTCCATTGTTCATAAGGAAATAACGTCAAAAATCCGGTGAAATTACCCAGTCTGTCATTCCATTTCTTATTTTTAAAAAATGAACCATGACAGCAATCGTGAAAAATTATAAAACTTCTCACTAAGAAGAATGCCCCAATCACACCTAACACAACGGATATTACAGGTGAAATTTGATAGCTGAGCATTCCTATAATAATACATAACAAATACGGTATCAGCGTATTTAAAATTTGTATGATACTTAACTGAAATTCAGATTTCTCATACGGCTTTACTGCTTTTCTTAACATTAACTTTTTATCCCTTTCCATAGGTCACCTCTTAAAAAAATAATAATGAAGCCAGTAATCCCTAATCAGTAACAAAAAGTTTTTACTTATTCATTATAAACGTTTAATCCAAATAATAAAACATAAAAAATAGCACCTAGTCCTAAAATCAGACCAAATGCTATATTACTATTATTTATCTATATTCAAGACTATTATTCTCGTTAATAGATAATAAAAATACTATATTATAATAACAAAAAAATTATCCACCAATATAATTCATATCTATCTTCTTTTTATTTCTATTTCTTACCGTTTCTTCTGTGCGCTCATCAGAATAACGATCATCACGTTTGTTCCATAACTGTGTTAGCTTTTCTTCTAATGCTTCATCTGTTGCACCGTTACGAATAAATGATTTGATATCATATCCATCTGTTGCAAACAGACAACCAAATATTTTTCCATCAGAGCTCAGTCTTACACGTGTACAGCTAGAGCAAAAAGATTCAGAGACGCTGGTAATAAATCCAATATTTGCGCCATTATCATGTTGATAATATTTAGCGACCTCACCATAATACTTCGGAGCAACAGGCTTAATATCAAATTCACTTGATATGATATCAATCATTTGCTGTTTAGAGATAACCTTATCGAAATTCCAGCCATTATCATTTCCGACATCCATAAACTCAATGAAGCGCAACGTGATTTGCTTATCTTTAAAGTATTGCACCATAGGTATCATCTGGTTATCATTTAGCCCTTTCTGAATAACCATATTCACCTTTACTTTTAAACCGATTGCCACTGCGTAATCAATTTGTTCTAGGATCTGCGATGCTTTTATACCACGCCCGTTGATAGCTTCAAAAGTCTCATCTAAAGCATCCAGCGATACATTAATTCTGCGTAATCCTGCATCAAATAGTGCTTGTCCGTGTTTTTTAAGCAATAGACCGTTTGTCGTTAATCCTATATCTTCAATACCATCTATTTTATTGAGTTCAGCTATCAATACAGGTAAGTCGCGCCTTAACAAAGGCTCTCCACCAGTAATACGAATTTTCTTCACACCTAACTTCGCATACACTTTAGCAAGACGTATCAATTCTTCGAACGTTAGCAATTGATCTTTAGGTAAGAAGACATAATCATCCCCAAATACTTCTTTTGGCATACAATATGTACATCTAAAATTACAACGATCCGTTACTGAGATTCTAAGGTCGCGGATTGGACGTCCTAATTTATCTTTAATTTGCTCCATGATATCCACTCCTTAATAGTAAAACACGTTCCATATCTTCTTTTGTATTAATATTTTCATACCAGAAAGGCGTGCTTTGAATTCTACTTACATGTATCAGTGTCATATCATCTTTTGTTAATGCTTTTAAAGCGAAATTTCGGTCATCAAGCGCTTTTTTTACTACCTGCAACAGTTCGTAGCGGTAGACAGCAATCGTACGATGTATTTGTTCTCCGTCATGATATACTAGCGCACTATCTCTCGTATGCACACCTGCCATTTGTATTAAATAACGAATCGCAACTGGTGTGATGAAGGGTGTATCAACTGATATAACACAATATTCTTCATTTGGAATTTCAAGCATCACTGCATAAATTCCTGATAGCGGCCCACATTCTTTATAATCTGTAACATCTTCTATTACTTCTATATGTAGTCCACGCTGGTTGATATCGTCGATAAAGTACTGAGACAACATCTTATTCGAACTTAGAACGATTCTTTCTATCCCACTCTCTTTCATCGCTCTGTATACATGAACATAAAAAGGCTCGCCATCTAATGGATAAAGTGACTTGTGACTACCAAATCGACTTGACTTACCACCAGCCAATATTACACCTATCATTTAACCACCACTAACGGGTGGAATCAGTGCAACAACATCGTGATTCATAATCATTTCATCGTCTTTGACAAACTCTTCATTAACAGCAACTTGATATGACTCATCTTGAATATTTGGATATGTTTTGTTTAAGTGCATCTTTAAGTCAGCTACAGAGATGGGTTCTACAAATGTAAACTCATCTTGTGCACGATTTACTTTTGCTTTAATATGTGCAAAATATAATATTTTCATGTTCATCATCCTTTATATTTAGAATGGTAGCCACGCTGTCCACCAATCCATTCTTCTCCGTCTTCCCAAATTTCCTTTTTCCATATAGGAACAATTTCTTTAATTCTTTCAATAGCATATTCATTTGCTGCATAGCTGTCTTTACGATGGGGACTTGATACACAGATGACTACAGCAATTTCTGAGACCTGTAAGTTCCCAATACGATGGGCGATACTTACAATAGTTCCAGGCCACTTCTCATTGATTTCATCCCCAATTTGTGCAAGCTTCTTTTCAGCCATCGGGACATAAGCTTCATATTCAAGATATTCAGTTTTTATTCCCTGTGTCCATTCACGGACAATTCCTGTAAACACACACACTGCTCCTTGATGAGGTGTTACAGTTAGTTTTCTATAATGCTCGACATCAATTGGCATCGTTACAATTTCAAATTGTTTCACGTGTATCATCCACCCATTTATTTAAAAATGTTTCTAATATTTCATTACTTCTATAACGTTCTTCAGACGTATTAAGCATCAGCTGAATATTAGATAAATTGATTAATTCTTTCTTATCATCATCTTTATTAAATAAAACTATTTTATCATAGGTCGCATACTTAAATCCCTCAATAAGAATTACATCAGGATTCGTAGTTACTTCATGCGCAATAATATGCTCCAAACTATTTACCGCTTCTTCATCCGCAAATTTCAATAATTTATGAATATATTGATGTCCCTGTACAATACTTTCATCTGCTCCATTATCCATGTAAGTGATATGATCTCTTCTTTTCGGAATATCGATATCCTGAACGCCTTTATCTCCATGATGTTTGATAACCGCTACTTTTAATCCTTTCGACTTTAACAAACGAATGATTATATTCATTGTCGTTGTTTTTCCACTCTTCTTATAACCTGTCACCTGCAAAATCTTTACCATGGCACACCATTTGATGCAGATAAGCGATTAACCAATACGTCTACAGTATCACCTGCCACAAATCCACGCGTACCACCCGGCAGCACAATCATACTATTACTTGTTGCAATCGCTACTACCGCATTACTTTTATTAAATCCACTTGGTTTTACAGTCATTGTATTATAATCAAGATCAGCACGAATAAAGCGTGTGAATGGATTTGCTTTCGTAAAGTCTTCAGACAAAGTTGCTTTAACAAATGTAGGATAGACATCTCTTTCACCCATCATCGTCTTAATAACGGGGCGTGTATACAGTTCGAATCCTGTATAGCAAGCACTTGGGTTACCAGATAAGCCAAATAAGAAGTGATTATCCTTTACTGCAACCGTTGTTACACTACCAGGTCGCATGGCAATCTTGTTGAATAATACATCTGCTTCTAAATCTTTATAAATTTGAGGCATATAATCGAAGTCTCCCACACTTACACCACCTGTAGTAATCACAATGTCATGGGAGACCTGAGCATCTCTTACTACGTTAAATAAAGTATTGTAATCATCAGCTTTAACATGATAACTATTTACTTCGATGTTCATATCCTTACATAACCCTATAATCATTGGACCATTGGAGTTTCTAATTTTTCCTGGAGTAAGCGATTCATTAATGTCCACTAATTCACTGCCGGTAGCAATGATTGCAACAGAGGGTCTTTCATAAACCTTAACTTCCGCATAAGAAAAAGTTGCAAGTACTGCAATAACACCTGGTGTTACCTTCGTACCACGCGTTAAGACAATATCACCCTTTTTACACTCTTCTCCTTGAAAAGAAATATTCTCACCACTCGTAAATGGCTTTCTTAGAGTAAATCCTTCCTCTGTTGCGACAGTCTGTTCAAGCATAACGACTGCATCAGCACCTTCAGGGATTGCAGCACCCGTCATAATACGCACCGCTTCATTACCCTGTAGTGCCTTATCGCTAACAGTTCCCGCCCCGATATGATCAACGACAGTAAAGTGTTTACGTTGCTCACCACTTGCATCTTTGCTCGCTTCACTTCTAATCGCAAATCCATCGTATGGTGATTTATTAAACATCGGAATATCATACGTTGCAACTATATCCTCTGCTAAGACGTATCCCAAACTTTCCAGATAGTTAACTGTTTTAATATTTTTGTGCTTTACATGTTGAATACACTTTTCAATTGCTTCACGTACTGGAATTGGTGTTCTTTTCTCTAACATTATGTATCCTCCTTTTAAAATGTAGTATGATAAATAAAAGTATATAAGAAAGGAAGTAATTCAATGAACCAGTTCACACACTTTAACGAACAAGGCAGAGCGAAAATGGTAGATGTATCAGACAAACAGATTTCAACACGTATCGCTGTTGCCAAAAGTTCTATTAAAGTTAATGAAATTATTTATGATCAAATTATTCATCATAAAAATAAAAAAGGTGATGTATTAGGAGTCGCACAGGTCGCAGGTATCATGGCCGCTAAAAATACAGCACAAATTATCCCGATGTGTCATCCTCTAAACTTAAGTGGTATCGATATTGCCTTTGAATGGGATACAATAGAAGGTTATGAAATTCTAATAACCTGTACAGTTAAGACTACCGGTCAAACAGGCGTTGAAATGGAAGCCTTAACCGGCGCGAGTGCTACTGCTCTTACAATTTATGATATGACTAAAGCTGTGGATAAAGGTATGATCATTGGTCCAACGTATTTAGAGTCTAAGTCCGGCGGAAAAAATGGTGACTTTAAGCGATAATTATTTATTAAGCTCATGCACAATATGATGAATCTGTTGTGTAATGAGCTTTTCCATTGCGAGTTTGACAGCCCCTACTGAACCCGGAATCGAGAATATCACAGTATTATCTTTTGTACCACATAACGCACGAGATAGAATCGCACGCGGACCAACATCTTCTGTATAGCTTAAAAATCTAAAGATTTCCCCAAAACCTTCCATCTCTTTATCGATGATTGATTTAACCACTTCAATCGTCACATCACGCTTCGCAACGCCAGTTCCACCCGTTGTTATAATTGCATCTACTTGTTGGTTTAATAACTTTTGGATGCCTTCACGAATAGCTTCCTGATCATCCTTAACAATCATATAATGTTCTTTATCTACTGGAATGTCTATCTCCTGTAAATGTGTAATTACAGCTTTTCCACCTTTATCTGTATCAAAGTCGCGTGTATCACTGACAGTAATCACACCAACCTTTAAATCTTTGCGTTTAATATTATCATGTTCACTACTCATGTATATCCTCCTAACCGAATAATTGATGGTAAATTGTTTTAGCAATATTAACTGACTTTACTTCATGAATTAATAATCGCCCACCCTTAAACCATATCATAGGATGATCCTTAAATTTAAACCTTATGAAATAAGGATTCTCAATATGCTTTATATGATGAAGTTCTAAATGACGTAAGAGGTCTGTTTCTGTAAAATTAAGAGAAGTAAATTGAACCGTATCGCGACCACAAAGCATTGTTTCTGTCTGCATATATGTTAAATGCGGGAAGGTCGGAGAGTGACCACATGTTGAACAGTTTTCATTAAACATTCTGGAGAACTTTAATGCTGTGTGATCTATCTGCCATACATCACCAAACACAAGTTTTGCCTCAAAAGGTGTGCGACTTAATATTTTCATGCAATACATCATCTGATAACTCGTTGCAAGATTCACTGCAGGTTCAATAATTCCCACAGTGTCGCAGGTACGATTCATGACAGGTAACATACCCATCACACAATTGAAACATGGTGTTACACCAGGAATAAAAGGACAGGCTACATATGTCGATTCAACACACGCACCGTAAATCCATGGAATATTATATTTATAGCTAAAATCGTTAATCATGAGTCTCGTCTCGAAATTATCTGTAGCATCCAGAATACAATCACATTGCAAAAACGCCGCTTCCAGAAGCGACGCATCACAATGTTCTATATATGTTTCTAGTAGCAAATCACTACGTATAGCCTTTAATTCACGTGCACAAGCTATCACTTTAGGTGTACTATTTTCTGCATCACTTTCTTTAAAGAGCGATTGTCTCTGCAAATTTGAAACTTCTACATAGTCACGATCAACGATAACAATTTTTTTCACGCCACTTCTGGCAATGGATTCAGCTAAGTGTGTACCTAAAGCACCGCATCCAATAATACCCACGGTCGCATTTTCTATTAAAGACTGTCCAGCTTCGCCAATCCCGTAAAACTTAATCTGTCTATCGTATCTATTCATGACCATCCCTCAGTTCTTTACTTTCTACCTTCTTTTTGTCCATCCAGAACATTGTTAATAAGGCAATTATACCAAAAGCAGTATAAATTCCGTACGAATTTAATAACTCTATTTAGAAATTAAAAATCTAATAATTTTTTCTTCAATGCGTATTCTACGAGTTCGGGCTTTGATTTCAATTGCAATTTATCCATAATACGTGCTTTATGTGCTTCTACTGTTTTCACTGATACAAATAACATTTCAGCGATTTCTTTATTACCATAACCTTTTGCAATCAACGGTAATATTTCCAGTTCTCTTTTAGATAATATCTTTAAATGATCATTCTTTGCAGAATATTCACTATCATGATGAATAAGTTCATGCACAAGTGATGTAGCCATCTTCGGATCAATATATGTATCTCCTGCATAGACAGTTTTCACCGCTTGCACTAATTCTTCATCTGGAGCATTTTTTAAGATATATCCGTTTGCTCCGTTTTTTAATACATGAAATAGATACTCATCGTCATCATACATCGTAAGTATCAAAATTTTTATTTCAGGAAAAGCATCTTTAATCTTCCCAGTTGCTATCAAGCCGGACTCTCCAGGTGGCATACTTAAATCCATGATAAGAACATCTGGCTTATGTGTTGCCACGACTTGAAAAGCTTCCATTCCATCTGCAGCTGTCGCCACAACTTCCATATCATCCTGATAATTCAGAATCATAGAGAAGCCTGTTCGGACGACGGCATGATCATCAGCGATTACTATTTTCATGTTTCTCCCCCTTATAGTGGGATGGTGAGTGTAATAAACGTTCCCTTGCCTTTCTCACTGTTTATATTTACAGAGCCACCGACAATCTCTGCTCTTTCCTGCATCCCAAAAATTCCTAATCCTGTCCCCTGCGGTGTTTCTCCAATTTCGAAACCATCTCCGTTATCGCTAATCTCAACGATTAATTCCTCTTCTTCTCTTTGAACAAGCACATGTACTTCATCAACATTCGCATATTTTAAAGCATTAAGTATCGCTTCCTGTGTAATGCGATAAACTGCTGTTTCTATTTCATTTGAGAAACGTTCATTCTCAATATTAGTATCAAATTGTACTTCCAATCCGTAATTCTTCTCTAATTGTTTAAAGTGAGAACGAAATGCTGCTACCAATCCTAAATCATCTAATGAGGACGGTCTAAGCTCTAGTGATAAATTTCTAATATCATTCATAAGTCGCGACATTGATCCTTCAATTAATTGGATATGTTTGTCACGTTCTTCATCTTCTTTATATTTTATTAAACGTAAATCAACAACGACGTTCAGTAGTTCCTGCACAACACTGTCATGAAGCTCACGAGAAATTCTTTTTCTTTCATTTTCCTGAGCATTAATAATTTTTCGAGTAATTGTTTTTTGATGTAACATCTCCTGGGTTCTAAGTTGAGGAGAAACATTTTGTAGTGTTAGTACTTTCACATTAGCGTCATGTTGCAACGTAACAAAAGATGCTGAATAAGCCACAGGTTCCCCGATACTATTCTTTAAGAATAATTGAAATGATTGTCTACTTTTATCCTCTTTCATAAAGCAATTCATACAGGTCATTAACGCATGTTCATTTGTATAACCCATACACGTTGTACAAAAGCTTTCCAGTAATGCGTCTAGATTAGATTCATAATTCAGCACACGTATTGCTGCATCATTCATCGTTAGAATCGAGTTATCTGCATTGATAAATATGATCAGTTCTTCAGTATCATTATAATAATGCTTGATGAGTTCTTCTAATAAGGATTCACTATATTGATGGTTACTGCGTAACACTGTTAATCACATCCTTACGATAAAAGGCACCAAATCCATGATTTAATTCACGATTTACTTCTTCAAACATATCTAAATCAAATGGCTTTTTATTACGATTTCCAATCAATAACACCGCAGCTACTTTATTATATTTCCATAATGGCAGTGCAATAAAGCAAGTCAGCTTTTCAAAGTTTACTATCGGAAATTCAAATAAGTGATGAGCAATTTTACTAGTTGTAACATCTAATTCAATCCACGGTCTTCCAGACTTTAGAACAAGTCCGGCGATACCTTTTCCTTTTTGTAATTCAATTTTCTTATAGCGATTATTTAACGCACCCGATATATGCGTCCATTTAATATTCGTTTGAGCAATTAAATCATTTGGCATCGCTATACCAACCAAGTCGACATTTAATTTTTCTTTTAATTTTTCTACATGCGACTGATAGTCTTCCCCGAAAAAAGATTCCATGACATAAACCTGCCTTAATTAATTTTAATCCTTAACTTTAATTATACAATGCTTATAAATATTAATATAATCTTAGCTATATTTATATCATTGTACTATTATATAATAACGTTATAGGAGCTGATAAAATGGCATATGAAGTGTATCAAAATAAGCAAATTATTAAATATATAGATGGTCAGTTAGTTGCGTTAGAAGATACTGTTGCCAACGAATTTCCCCTCACAATTTATATCAATCACGAAGAGTTTGCCACAATAGTTTGCACTCCCAAATATTTACGCGAACTTATTTTTGGTTTTCTCGCTTCAGAAGGCGTTATAAGAAAGCATAGTGATATCAAATCATTTCATCTAGACGATTCTAAAGGATTATGCCATGTAGAACTAACACAGCCATTTGACAATTCTCATAATCCTACTAAACGAATGATCAGTTCATGTTGCGGAAAAAGTAGACAATTTTATTTCGTCAATGATGTGAAAACATCAAAAATTGCGACGACCATTCGAACGATTTCGCCAGATGAAATATTCTATTTAATGAATACAATGCAGCAAAAAAGTACTGATTTTAAGGTAACCGGTGGATTACATAATGCAGCAATCAGTGATGGTAAAGATTTTTACCTACATCGCAACGATATTGGACGCCACAATGCACTTGATAAATTGTACGGTCATTGTATACTCAATCATATTCCTATCAAAGATAAAGTTTTAATATTTTCCGGTAGAATTTCCTCTGAAATATTAATCAAAGCATCCAAAATAGGTGTCGGTATCATCTTAAGTAAGTCTGCACCGACTGATTTAGCAATTGCACTGGCAGATGATTTGAATATAACTGCTGTCGGTTTTGTAAGAAACGATACATTTAATGTATACAGTCATCCAGAACGTATCACCACAAAATAATATTATATTAAAAAACCTCTAATCTCATATCGAGAATTAGAGGTTTTTCATTTCAATTGAATAGTACCGGCAATCTTTAATTGACGACCGCATGTTACTTTATATTCAATCATATTATTTGCCTGAAACAGATCCAGAAAGAGTAATTCGTCAGTATACACATCATTTTTAAATGTTGCCTGATGAGATAATACCAGTGGCACATCTAATAGACTCATAACTTTGTGCATCACCAGATTGCCAGGGACGATCTCCTTTGCTGCTTCATATTCACCATGTACAGTTTTCAAATATCGATTTAATTCATTCACCGTAATACTAAACTGCATGAGACACCTCTTCTAAGTAAGTTGAAACCACTGTTGCTTTCAGTACATGCTGATTATAATAATTTAATTCATAAGTGTACTGTTCAACTTGTCTAATACGTCGTTGATCAATCAATTTTATTTCCACCTGATATTCTGTATCTGTGATTACTTCATTACAGGAAATTAATTGTTTAGCATGGTAGTGATCTTTTCTTAATTTTGAATAATTGGATATAAGCCATGCTTTAATAAGTAATACATCCGGAACACGCTGCCCTTTTCCACCCATCAATGCTACATCTTCATCCGAAAAACTTACTGTTAAAGTCTCCAATCTATTTCCCACGCTTTCTTATAATTAATAGGAAAACTACCCATATGATACCATTTCTATTTAGTCTAACATGAAAAAGGTTACATTTGCTTTTTATTTTAATAATAAAAAAGTTTACGCATATTATTGAATGCGTAAACTTTTTCGTATTGATGGATTGTTACGTAACTTCACCGCTAAGAATGCAGCAATCAGTCCTTTTACACAGTCACCAGGGATAAAGACTAATACTGATTTTAAAGCGGATAGTATGTCTTGTTTTAAATTAAACGCCATAAAGATACCACCGATTAAATTGCAGAGTAATGCTCCAATGAAAGCGTTGATAATAAATACTTGCCATACTTTAGGCGATTTCATACGTTCAACTAACAAACCGATTAAAAAAGCTATAATCGGAAACGATAAAATGTAGCCTCCGGTTGGCCCAAAAAATAAAGCAAATCCTCCACGTCCTCCAGAAAGTACGGGTAATCCAATGGCTACTAACGTTATAAAAACTAATACAGACAACCCTCCTAAACGACTCCCTAGTAAACATCCTGCTAATATGTATCCTAAGTTCTGAAAAGTAAAGGGTACAGGAATACCTGGGATACTGATTGGCGGGAGTAATCCTAACACGGCAATTAACGCAGTAAACATTCCTACAGTTACTAAATCTTTTGTCTTCATATTGAACCTCATTTCTCACAGAATAATCCTATTATAACAATAATGTTAACCTTAAATAAACAACAAGTTTACTATTGAACTAAAAATAAAAGCTGATAGTTATCAGCTTTTATTCTTAATTATATTCACTTTAAGTTACTTATCTAATTTTAATAATGCATCTTTCAGAACTTTACGTTGATGTTCAAGAGAGATTGGATCATTGAACCAGAAATCTTCTGCATCGTATTGAACCAATTTATTATTTTTAACAGCATCCATGTTTTTCCACACTTTAGATTCAGTGACTGTATTTGAAATTTTACCTGTATCACTTGAAACAAGAACGATATCACCTGCATAATCTCCTAAACTTTCTGCAGAAACTTTTTTCCAGCCTGTTGGTTTTACATCTTTCGTAATTTTATCCTGCATTTTTAAGCCGAACGCTTGATATATAATTTCTGAACCGCGTCCCCAGTTATCGCCATACACGTAAATTTCTTTTTGGAAGAATTGAAAAATTGAATATGTTTTATCTGCACCTAAATGTTTTTTTATCTCTTCTCCGTCTTTCTTCGTTTCTTCATTCCACTTATCTACAAATGCTTTAGCCTCTTTTTCTTTACCAACAATCTTGCCTAATAATTGATGAACATCTAAATAACTATGTTTAGTGTAAGTGAACGGAATCGTTGGAGCAATCTTTGCATATTTTGCATTATCTTTATCAGTATCAAATGACAAAATTAAATCAGGTTTTAATTTAATAATTTTCTCGATTTCACCTGGGTTTAACTTTTCTACACCTTTTAATTTAGGCTTTAATATATCAGATTGGAATACATATTGATCTGCGCCAACAGGTTTCACTCCTAAATCTAATAAATTTCCAACGTAACTTGCTCCCATCACAACAATTCGTTTTGGTGTTTTAGGAATTTTAATTGTTTTTCCGTTATCTAATTTATAATCCACCATTTCTGATTTATCAGCAGTACCTTTACTTTCTTTTTTATCACTATTTCCTCCACACGCTGCAAGTAACATCACGCATGCGACTAATAAAGCCAATAACTTTTTCATGTTCCATCCTCCAATTGAGATTGATTATCAATACCATTTAATTATAATCGCTTTATATAAATAAGCAAATGTTTTTCGAAAAATAAAAAGAACAATTTTACACAAAAATAGACTCAGAATAATTCTAAGTCTATTGTTTATTCATCAATGTATTCACTATCATTCTTTCAACCGCATCATCCATCGGTGGATTATGTAATCCTGCACGCATTGAACGGAAAATTCTTTCCATAATGCGCGTCTGTTCTAAGCTTTTTGCACCAAAGACACGCATGCATAAATCCACGACTTGAAGACCATTGTTTACAACTATCGTCTTAGCTAAACCAAATGTATTCCCGAGTACTTCAGTTTTTCCTGCGAGATGAAGATCACACGCATGATATATAAAATGACGAGAAGTCGTATTTAATATTTCAGCTTGTGCAATCTTTTCTTGTATATGCGATAGTGCTGCAATCGGTGTCTCCAAAGAATTTGGTTGATAATTTTGACTGAATGTAACGGCCTCAGTCACAGCTCTTTCTGCCATTCCTAAGTAAATTGCCGGGATATGCAGCAACCACGGATTAGGCTTTCTTTCACGATTAACTTCAAGTAAATATTCTTTTGGTATTTTTACATCTTTAAAAATGATGTCATGACTTGCCGTTGCTCGCATACCTACCATATCCCACGTCTTTACAATTTCAATCCCTTTCGTGTCTGCAGGAACGTAATAAAAGCACATCGCTTTTTGTACGGGGTCAAAAGCACCTACTATAAAGTGCGTCAAGCGCTCACTCATTGACGCAAAAGTTTTTGTACCATTAATAATATATTTATCGTCATCCAGTACTGCGCTCGTCGCCGGCTTTCCTCCACGTGTGGGACTCCCCATCTCACTTTCTGATACGATACGATTCGTGATTCCACCGTTATGGATATCATCGATAAATTGCGCTGTCATATTATCCGGCCATAAGTTACCTTCGAATACTTCACCTACAATACCTAAATGCCAACCAATAGATAATGCTGTTGATTCATCAAGTTGAGCAAGATGTGATTGTATGTAGATGAGTTCTTTAATGTTTGCACCCATTCCGCCATGTTCTATAGGAAGCGTCAACATATGATAGTTCTCTATAAGCAACCAATCGATCAACTTGTGATTGAGTTCAGCTGCCTGATCAGCTTCACGTGCACTCTGTTCAATCCATTCTTTATTCTGCTCAAACTGCTCTAACCATTTACGTTCCAAATCTGTTTCTAAAAATAATGCTTCCTCCATTAGTTTCACCTCATATAATTATACTCATTCGCCCAGCGTTCTCATATCTACGTTCCAGTGTACGTCTTCTAACTTTCATCAACTGATGTTTCATTGGAAATATAGCAGGGATTTTAATGAAACCAAATTTCGCCCATAATGGATCAATCATGTAGTAATAATCATCATCCATTCCTACAAGTAATGTAATATGTATATTTGAAACAAATTCAAACATCTGCCCCTCAACTTTAAACTTTCTAAACATCGGTTCAATCTTAAAATGTGTGGCGTAAAGTACTACCGAATGATTATTCATAATGGCCTGCTCCAGTTCTGCCATCGATTGTCCCGTACTATCAACAGCACCATAATATCTTTTCAAATAATCTACCATCACGTTCGGAAAGACAGTTTGATGACGATCAGGTTTAATTACACGCTTGGGACCTACGTAGCCCTTAAAAGGATTTGTTTTATGCTTGGGGATTTCCGCTAAAATTCTACGTGTAGATAACCTTATACCTTTATACTGTAATCCCATTGATACTGCCACTGCTTCACAACCTAATAAATAAAAGTGTGGAAACCACTGTGTCTTAGGCTTAATATTTAATATTAACTTGTTCATCTTCATCCCCGCCTGTTCGTTGTTAACTGTAATTAAATAGGAAAACATTTCAATTATCAAATAAATTGTTTAGTCATGCTATAATGAGATAAATTATTTTATTGTAGATAAGGAGCAAAGTAATGCGTGAATTAATATTTGATGACACATTTGTATCACCCATTCTTATCTCATTAAAAGTTGCTGGAGTAGCTACGCTTCTCAGCTTAGTAATTGGTTTAATGCTTCATTATTACATTGGACAATATACTTTTCCCGGGAAATCTCTCGTTGAATCACTCATTATGTTACCTATGGTATTACCTCCCACAGTGGTTGGTTTCATATTACTAATGGTGCTCGGAAAAAATGGTCCTGCCGGCAAACTGATAGAACATATCTTCCATCAACCGCTCATCTTTACTATATATGCGGCCATAGTAGCTTCTACTCTTGTCGCATTACCTTTAATGTACCAGTCACTCAAAATCGGTATAGAACAAGTTCCGCAATCTGTTATTAATGCTGCAACTGTTGATGGGGCGAAAAAAAGACAAGTATTCTTTCATATTATTTTACCATTAACAAAACCTGCCCTATTAACCGGTATCATGTTATCATTTGCCCGCGCAATCGGTGAGTTTGGTGCCACACTTATCTTTGCTGGTAATATACCCGGTATTACAGAAACAATGCCAACAGCTATATATATTGCAATTGAAAATAATGAAATGACCTTAGCATGGGGATGGGTCGGGATTATGATTACATTATCATTTATCATGATGCTGTCTACACAACTACTCAGAAAATAGTTTGAAAAGGAACTGATTTTATAACGTTATATTTTTATCATGATTCTTTATATTATAATTCATCATGTTACTTGAAATAATACAGATTACTCTGTAGACTGAAGTTAAAATTATAGAAACTAAAGGAGACTTATCTTATGTCTAAATCAACACCTCATATCAAACCGGAAAATAATCCAATTGCAGAGACGATTCTTTTACCAGGAGATCCATTACGCGCAAAATTTATCGCTGAAACTTACTTAGAAGATGTTGTTCAATTCAATGAAGTACGTAATATGTTCGGTTACACTGGAACATACAAAGGCAAAAAGATTTCTGTTATGGGTACTGGCATGGGGATTCCATCAATCGGTATCTACTCTTATGAATTAATCCACACTTTTGGTGTTAAGAATTTAATTCGTGTAGGCTCTTGTGGTGCAATGCAGGAAGATATCAATGTTTACGATGTCATTATTGCACAAGGTGCATCTACTGACTCTAACTACGTAAATCAATATGGTTTACCGGGCCATTTCGCACCGATCGCTGATTTTGATTTATTATCTCGTGCTAAAAAATTAGCAGATGAAAAAGGTGTCCCTAATCATGTAGGTAACGTATTATCATCTGATATTTTTTACAATGCAGATCAACAAGCAACTGATAAATGGCGCTCAATGGGCATCTTAGCAGTTGAAATGGAATCAGCAGGTCTTTACATGAATGCTGCTTACGCTGGTGGAGATGTACGTGCATTAGGTATTTTCACAGTAAGCGATCACTTATTAACACATGAAGAAACTACGCCAGAAGAACGTCAAACATCTTTCACAAAAATGATGGAAATCGCTTTAGAAATCGTAGAATAATAAACAATGCCGGATTCAATGAGAATCCGGCATTATATATTATTCAGTAACTTTATCCTGACGTTTCTTAACTTTTTCGACTTGTTCATTGATATAATTCACAAATGCGTCTTTATCTCCTTCTGTCACTTTCGACATCGGTATATTTCCCATATGAAATTCAAGCATTATACCTTCTTCAGTGACGATTGCTTGATTAATCTCATTATAGCCTACTACACGTTCATATACTTTCTCTCCCATATCTACATTCATAAATAATCGTTCACTCGTTGCAATATATGCCCCATCAAATTCAGTTTGATCACCAACAGGAAAATGAATCGTTCCATAGATATCTAATCCTAATTGTTCATCCGGCAATAATTCAGATTGTGCAATTTGTTTAAATTTATTCATCATCTTTCTCCTTCTTATATATTGTTAATTATTTTCTTATCCCTCTAATACCCCTCTCATATAAGTCTAATCGTCTAAATATTTAGTAAAAAAATGATAATCAAATCTTAAAATCACTTTGTTTATCATATATTTTGTAATTTCCAGTCATTTCACGTTAAAATATAGTTTAATACTAATATTTGGAGTGACGTTATGCAGGAATGGATAATGAAAATAATGGAACAGTTCGGATACTTTGGCGTATTCTTTTTAATATTGCTAGAAAATGTCTTTCCCCCTATTCCATCTGAGGTAATACTGACATTTGGTGGATTTATGGTCGATCAATCGCCAAAGTTAACGTTCATCGGAATGCTTAATGCTTCAACTTTAGGTGCAGTTATTGGTGCCATCATATTATATTACGCAGGGCATATCCTGGGTTTACGTAGAATTGAAAAGATTGTTGATAAATACGGTTTTATCTTAAGACTAGATATTCATGATTTACATAGTGCAAATAAATGGTTTAATAAATATGGTTATATAGCCGTTTTTCTATGCCGATTTGTACCGCTTATCCGTAGTTTAATCTCCATACCCGCTGGTCTTAGTCAGATGTCGCTCATTCCTTTTATCGTTTATACCACAATAGGCACGCTAATATGGAATGCTGTCCTGATTTATTTAGGTATGATGCTTGGTCAGAACTGGGAGCTTGTACTCCACTACTTTGATATGTATTCTAATATATTCTATGGATTAATGGTGACACTCATCATCTGCGGCGTTATTTGGTTATATCGCAGAAAAAAAGATTAATTGTTTAGAAAGTATGGATTGAAAACAAAATTATAGATATAATTTTAGAAATATGCTATTATTATATTAATCTTGTTTATTCATATGGATAAACGACAAAATGAATATCCTAAGACTTATGTCGAAGGGGAGTAGCTCAGAGGGAGACCTCAAGCATAATATCGTCATTACGAAGTTATGGAACTTCCGGTATTATGGAACTTACTGTTCAGCGAGACCTTTGCCAATATTTTTGGCATGGGTCTTTTTATATTCATTAAAATAAGGAGGAATTATATTGGATCCAAGTATTTTAATGGCATATGCCTGGGTAGTATTAGTTTTAATTGTATTAGAAGGTTTACTTGCAGCCGATAACGCTATCGTTATGGCCGTAATGGTAAAGCATTTACCGGAAGAACAACGTAAGAAAGCATTATTTTATGGCTTAATGGGTGCATTTATCTTTAGATTTATCTCATTATTCTTCATTACATTCTTAGCGAAATACTGGCAAATTCAAGCTTTAGGTGCCGCATATCTTATCTTTATGTCCGTCAAAAGCTTATACGCATACTTTAAGAAAAAGAATCATTCAGATGACGACAGTGTACCAGATATCGCGGAAGAAGAAGCAATGCCTAAAGGTAGCGGCTTCTGGATGACGGTTCTTAAAGTTGAGGGTGCAGATATTGCATTTGCCATTGATTCAATGCTTGCAGCGATTGCAATTGCAG